>CAYVVQ010000111.1:2464-10127 GCA_964454455.1 uncultured Desulfobacterales bacterium
AAGGAGGGCGGCTTCAGGACACCCTGGCGCGGCGGATCACCGAGGCCGGCATCCCGGTGATCGGTCCGAACACCTTCGGCCTGGTCAACCGGCATCACGGTTTGAACGCAAGCTTCACGCCGGAGTTTTCCCTGTGTAAAATGGGCGGCGTCTCGCTGGTCAGCCAGAGCGGGGGGATCGCTCACCTGTCGGCCTTCCTTGCGCTTCGGGACGGCGTCGGGGTGAGCAAGATCGTGGGGCTCGGAAATCGCATGAACACGGGATTCTCAGACGTGGTGGACTTCCTGATGGAGGATTCGGACACCCGGGCCGTTGCGCTCTACATCGAGGGCATGGATCGCCCCGGTTCGCTTCTCGAGACGATCCGCGCCCACCGCGGCAAGAAGCCGGTGGTGGCGTACAAGACGGGGACCTCGCTTAGCGGGGACCGGGCGTCGGCGTCCCACACCGGGTCTCTGGCCGGTCGGGACGAGATCTACAGGGGGTTCTTCCGTCAGGCCGGCATCCTGCGTGCATCGGACGCGGAAACGTTTCTGGACGCGGCCCGGGTCCTGGCGGGAAGCCGGCTTCCGGCGGGCGGCGGGGTGGCCGTGCTCACCGGTCAAGCCGGGCCGGGCATGGCCGCGTGTGACACCCTGGAGGCCGCGGGGCTCGAGATCCCGTCCTTCAGTCTTGCCACCCAGGCGGAGGTGGAGCGGCTCCTGCCGCCCCTCGCTCTCCGAACGAACCCCGTCGACATGGGGCCCGCCTGGTACGACAACGAGGCGATCACCGGTATGATGCGGGCGGTGCTCGAGGACGAGCGGATCGACGCCGTGCTTCTTCTCATGATGTTTGCCTCGGCCAACCGGTCGGCGATCTCCGGCATGACCTCCTTTCTGCGGACCTGGTCGCAGAGGAAGCCCGTGGTCTCCTGCCTCCTGGCGCCTCCGGGCGTTTGGGACGAGGAGGTGGCGACGCTCGAGCGGGACGGTGCGCTCGTGAACTTTCCCACGCCGGAGCGCGCGGCGCGGGCCCTGGCCGCCCTTCACCACGCGGCCGGGCTTCGGGCGAAGCTGGACCCCGCCGCTTCCTGAATGAAAGCCGTGGTTCCATGAAAAACCTCGATTTCATCATCATCACCGGTCTGTCCGGGTCGGGCAAGAGCACGGCCATCGATGCACTGGAAGACGCAGGATACTTCTGCGTGGACAACATGCCCATCTCCCTCGTGCCCAAGTTCCTCGAGCTCCGATCCGGGATCGGTTCCGAGGTTCAGAAGATCGCCCTGGGTATGGACCTGAGACAGCGGGATTTCGTCGAGCGTTTCCATGCGGTGTTCGAAAAGGTCCGCCGGGAGGGGTACCGGCCGAAGCTTTTGTTCTTCGAGGCCTCCGAGGAGGTCCTGCTCAAACGTTACAGCGAAACCAGGCGTCAGCATCCCTTTTCGAGGGAGGGGAACCTCCTGCCGGGCATCCGCGAGGAGCGGGAGAAGCTTCAAGGGTTGAAACCCGTCGCCGACCGGATCATCGACACCTCGCATTACACGGTTCACGAGCTGAAGGAGCTGATGACGCAGCTCGCCTACCGCAACATGCCCTCCGAGAGGATGCGGATCGGCGTGATCTCCTTCGGTTTCAAGTACGGGGTCCCCCTGGAGAGCGACCTCCTGATGGACGTTCGCTTCATTCCGAACCCCTACTTCATCCCTGAGCTCAAGAGGCTGGACGGTCGCGACGAGAGAGTGCGGGCCTTCGTGCTCAAGTGGCCGGAAGCCCTCGGGTTCGTGGACCGCTTCGGCGGTATGCTGGATTACCTGCTGCCGTTTTACGAAAAGGAGGGAAAGGCCTACCTGAGCATTGCGGTGGGTTGTACGGGCGGAAGGCACCGCTCCGTGACCGTGGCCGCGGAGCTGCACCGGATGCTCCAGAAGGAAGGCAGGGAGGTGAGCCTGATCCACAGGGACCTGGAGCGCTCCTGAGCTCCGGGTCGGGACTCCCGGCATCCGGTTCACTCGAACTCCTCGGACTCCTCCGTCGGATAGAACAGGTCCAGGTGGTCTCTCCGGATGGTTTCCAGATCCTCCCGGAGCAGGATTTCCCAGGCCCTCGAGCGAAAGAGGCCGGCCTCTTTCTTCATGCCGTTCAGTCGGGCCGAGGCGCCGCTTTGGGCGAGCATCTGTTTGACCGTGGTGAACAGGCCCTCGTCTCCGTAAAGCAGGGTCCCTTCCTGCATGATCTTGCAGGCGACCATGTGACGGAACGTGTCGAACCGGAGCTGCTCGCGGACCGTGTCCAGATCTTTGATCACATAGTCGATCTCCTCCCGGAGCTGAGGCGTCACCAGCAGGCGGTGCTTTTCACGAAAGACACGTTCATCCAGCCTCCTGCGGTGGTCCTCGGGAAAGCCGTCGCTCACGATGATCACGAGGTCGAGGTCCGAGCCCTGCACCAGGCGACCCGTGCTTCGCTCGGGACGCGGGACGTCATGGGCCATGTTGTAGACGATGTCTCCCGCGAGGATGAAGCAGGTCTGCTCCCGGATCAGGTCGGGGTTGTCCGCGCGGCTCACCAGGGCGGAGATCGTTCGGTACGCCAGCAGGGATTTGTCCTGCGTCACGGTCCGGATGCGCCGGGCAAGGTCGAGCAGCCTGGCCCCCGAAGCTTCTTCGTCACCGCGTCGTGCAACAACGGAGTAGGTGAGGAACTCCCGGAGGATCGACGGGGAAAGCCTGGCGTAGCTGTCGATCCTCCGGTCCAGGCGGAGGTACAGGCGGGCTATGCTACGAACCATCAGGGTCGGAGAGCCCATGCAGATCCGCCAGAGCGCCAGGCCGTCCCGCGGGAGAGATTCGAGGAGCTCGCCGCCCGTGAGCGGTCCGCGCTGATCGAGGAGACTGAGGATCTCGGCTTCCATCGTGTCATTATAGCAGCAGGGAAGCCATTGGCGAGGGGGAATCGTGGACTCACTGGGGTCATCGAAAGTTCGGCAGCTCGAGCTCCGGGATTCCACGGTTGATCGGCTTGCCCGGAGTCGAGGATGAAAAAATCAGCGTCCACCGTGTTTTTCAGCCATTTTATGGTTGAAATTCGATATAATATTGTTTATGGTTCCATACGATTCGGCCGTTGCGGGTACCCACTCACATGAAAGGAGGAGGAGATTATGAACAAGGGAGATTTGGTCAACGAGGTGGCCAAGGTCGTGAGCACCAAGAAGGAAGCTCAGGCGGCCGTGGACACGGTGTTTTCCGCCATCACAAAGGCCCTCAAGAAGAAGGGCACCGTGACGCTGGTAGGCTTCGGCACATTCAAGGTGGACAAGAGGAAGGCCAGAAAGGGAAGAAACCCCCAGACCGGCGAGGAGATCAAGATCAAAGCCAAAAAGGTGCCCAAGTTCGTGCCGGGAAAAGCCCTCAAGGAAGCCATCAAGTAAGCCCCCGGGAAGACGCTGCGAAATTCAAACCCCCATCGGGACGCCGCCCGCGTGGGGGTTCTTTTTTTCGTCGGGTGGCCGCGGTGGTCTCCATCCTCCTGTCCCTTGCCTGGATCATTCCGGCCGTCCCCGCTCTTTCAGAAGAGCGGGAAGCGCTCCGAGGCGGAGGCGTTACGGTGGTGTACCCGGTTCATCGCCGCAAGTCCGCCGAGAAGGTCCTCGATCTGTACCCGTCCGTTCGAAGCGAGCTCGAGGAGCGTCTCCGATGGTCCGTCTCGTTCCAACCGACCGTGATCCTGGTGGGGGACAGGGGGGAGTTCCGCCGAATGACGGGTCAGAGCAACGCGGTGGCCCTGGCCGTCGGCCGTCGGAACCTGATCCTCATCGACCTGTCGGCTCTGGGTGCCGACCCGTTCGGTCTGAAGTCCGCCCTGGAGCACGAGCTCTGCCATCTTCTTCTCCACGCCCGGATTCCGGAAGGATCCCTGCCCCGGTGGCTCAACGAGGGGATCGCCCAGTGGGTGAGCGGCGGTTTCTCCGAGGTCCGGCTTCCGAGACGGGGCTCCGCGCTCGACCGGGCCGTGATGTCCGGGCGCACCATTCCCATCAGGTCCCTTTCGGGAGCCTTTCGGGGGGAGGGGCGAAGCCTGCACCTCGCGTACGAGCAGAGCCTCAGCCTGGTACGATTCCTCATCGGCCGGTACGGTGTGGACTCCTTCCTCGGCCTCCTGGAGAGCCTGGCCGGAGGGATCTCTTTGGAGCAGGCCCTCTCGAAGCACTGGTCCCTGACGGTTGCATCCCTGGAGCAGGCTTGGAAGGAAGAGCTGCCGGACAAGCTGGCATGGACCACGGTGCTGATCGGACACCTGTACCAGATCCTGTTTTTCCTCGCGGCAGCCGCCCTTGCGGCGGGTTTCGTCAGGCACGTCAGGCGGAAGAGGGCCGCCATGGATGCGCTCGATGAGGCCGGTGGGGAAGACGGGTAGGACCTCATCGAGGCTTCGGCCTTTTTGCGACGCCGTAAAGTTTGACCGGCGGGAGGCCGAGTAAGAGATTATGGAGGCAGGGATCAACAACCATTCCTACAAGAACCTGTGCCTGTATCACGTGATGGACGGCCTGAGCGCGGGGCTTTCCCAGTTCTCCGGGCAGAGCCGGACGGCGTTGATCTACGCGGAGGGCCCCGAGGATCCCGTCAGGGTTTACGACCCCCAGGATCTGCTCCGGGGGCACGAGCCTCGGCTCGAGGAGCTCTATCTGGACTCGAACGAGTGGCGCAGCCGGGGCCCGGACACCAGGGCCATGACCACGTTCGGGGAGATGCACCATGAAGGGAACCTGGAGCTGACGGGGCTGGTCTCCTTCGGGGGGAGGTGCCGGTCCATCTTCTACCAGATGTGGTTCACCGAGCATCACCCGGACATGTGCTCCATCGGCCCCACCGAGCGGTGGCTCGAACACGCCGCCTTCCTCCTGGCCAACGATTTCGCCTTCGAAAACGCCTTGTATGCGGGTTCATCCGGCTATGTGCTCAGAGAGTACGCCACCCACGCCGTGCGGGACTACGTGCTGGATGAGGTAAACGTCATGCTGGGCTGGGACACCAAGGTGCTCGTCCTTCCCATCCTGGACGCCGTCCTGGCCATCTCCAAGACGCCTGAGGAGGGGCACAAGCCCCGTGGTCATCTGGTGTTCGTGGCGCCCGGCGATTTTTCAGAGCTGGAATTTCTGGCCCGGTTTCCCAAGGACATTCGTCCCGGCGTTCACAACTACAAGCACGTCCGCAAGCTGCTTCAGGCGGTGGAGCGCGCTGATCGAAAGCTCGTTTCCGACGGGCTCTGCATCGTGGGCATCGCCGGCAGCCGGATGCCGGGGTGCCGGCTGACGGCCGATTTTCGCGGGGGGCACGGGTTCCTGCGTTTTGCGGGCGAGCCGGTTTGCAGCTTTTCGGACGGCCGCTTCACGTCCACGAATCGGAAGGCCAACCTCGTGGATCTCGAGGAGATGCTCTTCGAGTCCCGCCTGGATCCGGAGGCGGGCGGAGCCCTGTTTCGCCTGGTCAAGGGGATCGTGAACCATGCGGGCGAGGAGAAGTTCGGCTGCACCATCGTCATCGATCCGAATGAGCGTCCCCTGGCGATTTCGGGGCAGCCCCTGGATCGGCCCGTGAGCCTGGAGGACCCCGATTCCCTGGATCTTGCCTGTTCATTGGCCAAGGTGGACGGGGCCCTTCACATCGGGTCGGACCTGAGGCTGTACGCCTTCGGATGCCTGCTGGACGGCCACGCAGTTTCCGGAGAGAACCTGTCACGCGGGGCCCGTTTCAACTCGGCCCTTCGGTTCACAACGGAGCGCGACGAGGTGATCGTCGTCGTGGTCTCATCGGACCGGCCCGTCTCTATCATCCGGGGAGGCGTGGAGATCACGGCCCGTTGCGAGCTGAAGTCCTTCTCCAAGCTCGTGACGCTGCCTCCCACCCTGGAGGAGTGGATTCGGGGGTGATCCCCGGCGAGACGCTTCCCGAGGAGGAAACCGCTATGACCGATATCGTCGCAGTCTACGGAAGTCCGCGCCGCAAGGGCAACACGGCGGCGCTCCTGGCCGAGGCCGTCAGGGGGGCGAAGAGCGAGGGAGCCCGGGTCGAGGAGTTCGTCCTCCGGGACATGAAAATCTCCCCCTGCCTGGAGATCTACGCCTGCAAGGAGGACGGGCGGTGCGCCATCCGGGACGATTTTCAGACCCTCTACGACCGGTTCCTTTCCTGCCGGGGCGTCATGCTCGCTTCCCCCATGTTTTTCTACTCGGTGAGCGCGCACACCAAGGCGATGATGGACCGGTGTCAGTCCCTGTGGGTGAAACGCTACTGGCTGGAGCAGATGCCGTTCGGCCGGCCGGACCCCGACCGAAAAGGTCTGTTCATCTCGGTGGGGGCGACCCGGGGCAAGCGGCTCTTCGACGGGAGCCTGCTCACGGTCCGCTACTTTTTCGACGCCCTGGACATGATCCTGTGGCGCTCCCTGCTCTACCGGGGGTTGGATTTCGAGAGAGACGTTGAGCAACACCCGGACTACCTCGAGGAGGCGTTTCAGGCCGGACGGGAGATGGCCGGGGTCCTGGGCGCCGGTTGAGCGCCCCTCCCCCCG
The DNA here is from genome assembly GCA_964454455.1 of uncultured Desulfobacterales bacterium. Classification (GTDB taxonomy): domain Bacteria; phylum Desulfobacterota; class DSM-4660; order Desulfatiglandales; family HGW-15; genus JAIPEI01. Next base: position 9,022 of record CAYVVQ010000111.1, read on the forward strand.
ATCAGGCGGCCTCCCCGGCGCGCCTCCGGCAGTCGGAGAGGGCCAGGTAGAGGGTGCCGGCGGCCAGCTCGGCGCAGTGGATGTGGTCTTCGGGCAGGGTCTCGAGGTAGCCGGCGATATCCTCCGGGGTGAGGGACCACGCCTCTTCCAGCGTCTTCCCTTCAACGAGCTCGCAGACGGTGTTGGCGCAAGCTATGGTGTTGAGACACCCGTTGGTCTCGAAGGAGATCGATTCGATCCTTTGCTGCCGGGTCGTCAGGAAGAACGTGACCGTGTCGCCGCAATCCCCGGTCCTGGTGCCGCAACCGTCCGGGTCGGCGACGGTTTCCCGCCGGTCCGACCGGAAGGCCATCTCCAGGTATCGGAGGGAGTGATCCTGCCAGAAATCGAACATCTTTTCGCTCATCTCTTCACCATCCGCTCTTTTTCACTAGGCAAGGGCCACCATCTCGATCTCCACCCGGGCGCCGAGGGGAAGGGCGACCACCTGGAATGCGCTTCTCGCCGGAGGATCGGCGGAAAAGAATGCACCGTACACGCCGTTGACCTTGGCGAAGTCTTCGATGTCCGTGAGGTAGACGGTCGACTTCACGACGCGGGAGAGATCGGTACCCGCAGATTCGAGAACGGCGCTCAGGTTTTCCATGACCCGGCGGGTCTGTTCCTCGATTCCGCCCTCCACCAGCTTGCCGGTATCCGGATCCAAGGGGATCTGTCCCGACGTGAACACCAGCCCGGCCGCCCGGATCGCCTGGCTGTAAGGACCCACGGCCGCGGGTGCCTTGTCCGTGTGAATCGGTGCTCGCATGGTCGTCTCTCCCGTGTGAAGGCTTGAGGCCTGATCCTGGTCCCTTCCCGTCCTGAGGAGCCCGAGAGGACCGGGGAGGGCGGTGAACGTTTCAAACGGTTCGAGTCCGTGAAAGGCGATCGACAGCCGCCCATGTACACCGGATTCCATCGGATGTCAACATTGACGGGACATTGACGAGTGGTTGACGAGGGGTTGCTTCGGGTCGATCCGCAGGAGGCGTTGACACATCATCGCGGAACGGCTAAAAGGACCGGTGTCCGACTCGGACGCGGAGACGGGAAACCTTTTCGGGAGG
>CAYVVQ010000111.1:10227-12779 GCA_964454455.1 uncultured Desulfobacterales bacterium
GGGAGGGGGATCGGGATGGCCTATTGCGCGCATTTGAAGGTCCGGTTCGGCGATATCGACAATGCGGGAATCGTGTACTACCCGCGGTTTGTCCACTACTTTCACGTCGCCCTGGAGGAGTTCTTCGGCGCAGAGCTGGGAATCGACTACGCAACCGTTCTGACCAAGCATCGGCTGGCATTCCCCACGGTGCACCTGGAGTCCGATTTTCGACGGCCGCTCCAGTTCGGGGATCACATCGGCGTGGAGGTTACCGTGAATGGCATCGGTGCGACCTCCATCGTCTGGGGATACCTGGCCTACCGGCTCGGCGAGGAGAACCGTCCCGTGGCCGAAGGGCACAACGTGACCGTCTGCATCAACGTGGACTCCTTTCAAAAGGCGGACGTCCCGGGCTGGCTTCGGCACGACCTGCTCGCATACCAGAGGCGGTGCGAGCCCGGCCCTTGAAGCGATGTGGTGCTCCGGTTTGTTTGTTTTTTGTTCAGCCCTTGACTTCCGCCGGATTGATTCATACATTCCCCTCAAATCGAGAGACCGCCGCCGGGCAGGGAAGATTCTCCCTCCACAAAGTCCCATGTGTTTGGTATAGTATTTGCGACATTCAACGGCCGGCAATGAGAGCAGCCCGCCTCGAGGCGGGCTGACGTGCGTTCCGGCCTGGAGAAAAGGAGGAGGCATGACAGACAGCAAAGCACCCATTCAAGACATCATGAACGAGGCGTTGAACGATCCCAACCTGACGAGCAAGGAACGGATGCAGATCGACGAGATCCAGCTCGACGCCATGAACCGTGCCCGGCAGGTGGCTGAGCACCGCGAGGACAGAACCGAGTACACGAGGACCCTGGAGCGGGAGCTCCAAAAATGCGCCGGGGAGATCCAGCGAATCCGCGGCATGGCGGCCAATCGAGAGTCCAGGAGGATGGAAAGCTTCTAGCCCGCGTGAGGGCACGGTCGGGCTCGTCGGAATCCCGGGCTTCGGCTGAACATGCGTGAAGGCAGCGAAAAGGAGGCCCCGTTTTCCGCGCCGTCGGCGTGAAACGGGGCTGCGTCGTTTCCGATCGGGTTCAGGACGCCCCCTGCCGGGGGGGCGCCGGACCGCGGCCCCCGTTCTCCAGGAGGGCACGGACCGGCTCCAGCCCGTAGGGGGTCCCTTCCTCGATGGCCTTGAGAACGGTCCCGCCGCCGGTGAAGAAGTAACAAGAGGGGTCGTCCAGGGCCGACATGTAGAACCCGGGGTTCAGGTTCTTGAGCTCCTGGAGGGTGTCCCCGCCGCCGAAGAGCTTGAGGGCGTCGCGGTTCTTCGCGATCTCCCGGTTGAGACGCTCGGTTCCCGCCGTGAAGTGGGGCGTGAGGCCCATCACGGCGTTGACGAAAATGGTCCCGGCCGAGTCGAGAATGCGGCCCACCCCGGGATCGTCGAAGGACTCCGGGGCCGCGTCCAGGAAGCGGGCATACCCGGTTCCACGGCTGAAATCCCGGACCCGCCGGGTGCGATGCCGGCCCTCCTCCCTGGAATCGGGCAGGTCGGACTCCTCGAGGGCGGGAAGCTCGACGATCCTTTTCGTTTCCCGGTCCATGGCCACCAGCTCTTCCGCCGCACGCACATCCTCCTCGCCCACCCCTTGCACCTGGATGCCGTACTTGGCGCAAAGGTAGGCGTTGTAGATGACGCCGCCCAGGATCAAATGATCGACCCGCTCGTGAATTCGCCGAAGGGGTCCGATCTTGGTGTCGTACTTGGCCCCGGCGACCACGGCCAGAAAGGGCCTGCGGGGTTCGAGGACCCGCTGGAGGTTGAGGAGCTCCTTCTGCATGAGCAGACCGGCGAAGGAAGGCAGGTGCCGGGTCACGTCGGAGGTGGAGGCGTGGCCCTGCCAGGACCCGAAGGCGTCGTTCACGTAGACCTCCGCCAGGCCGCCCAGCTGCCTGGCGAGGCGTTCCCTGGCATCGCCCTTTTCCTCTTCCCCCTGAAAGCATCGGGTGTTGGGCAGGTAGATGCCCGGGATGCGGCGCTCCTTGAGTCGACGCAACTCCTCCTCGATGGACGGGTCGATCCCGCGGATGCCCAGATCCCCTTCGGCCTCGAGCAGGGGTACCGCGAACCGTACGTCCAGCTTGCGTTCCAGGTACTGGACGATGGGCAGGACGGAACTTCTGCCGTCCTCCGTGATCTTTCCGGTCTTCTTGTCCCTGGGCCGCCCCACGTGGGACATCAGGACGGTCCGCCCCCCCCGCTCCGCGATCCGGTAGAGTGTGGGCAGGGTGGCGTCGATCCGGAAGGGATCCTGGATTCTTCCCTGTTTGACCACGTTGTGGTCCACCCGGACCAGCACCACCTTGTTCTCGAGGTCTGCGTCCTGAATCAGGGGCAGACGGGGGTCCAGCCCGCTTCGGTCCATGGCGTCCTCCCCTTCCCGTCGAAACACGATCCGGTCCTCGTGCCGGCCGAGGCTTCATCTTACCAGAACATGCGGGCCGCATCAAACCCGCTCTCCTTGTCACGGCAGGGGAAGGTGCGTTATGGTACCTGAACCGAGAGCGGGCGG
>CAYVVQ010000112.1:0-12537 GCA_964454455.1 uncultured Desulfobacterales bacterium
GGATGTAACGGGATCCCTGAAGAATGACGTTCGAAAGGTTCACGGCGGTCTCCAAGTGCGCCTTGGCGGCCTACTCGTTGATCTTCCACGCCTCCTTCCCGTGGTGCAACAGGGTCCGATCCTGAATCTGGTAGGCCAACTCGAATCCCGGATGGCTGTGGCCGCTAGAGTTCGGAAAAGCCCTGAGCCGCTCTACCGCAGCCAGGATATCATTGCGAAGAGGCTGGCGTAGGGCGGGGAGTCTTCGGCGGGTGATGAAGTGGGTGATTGCTTCCAGGTCATCTGCGGCTTGAAGGGGCCACCTCACTTCAGCCATTTGGTCATCCCTTCCCGGGCCTCACCATGCGAAATGGTTTGCCTGCATCGGCCTGCTGAACTCCCCTCTCGACCTTAGCCAGAAAAAGGAACCGTTCCCTCGCAGCTTCAATTGTGATGGAGTCGTAAAAAGCCCTGAACCTTGAGATCTGCCTCGGTGTGAAACCAGCTTGACCATACCACGGAAGCGGCGGAAAATGAACCATGTTCCCGGTCAGAGCCGTGCCCGTTCACCATCCGTCTCAAGGAGGTTTCGCCATGAACGTGCCTACAGCCATTGAACGCTTACTTCGAGTATCAGAAAGCCAACTGTAAGAAAAGAGGGCCTTTTCACGGTAATAAGGTGAATGAGCCGCCCGAAACCCGTAAGCGAAGGTGATCAACATGCCGGAAAAGCCGACCTATGAAGAGCTCGAGCAACGGATCGCGGCGTTGGAGAAGGGTGATACGCAGCAAGAGCAGGTCGAGCAGGCCTTACGCGAGAGTGAGGCCCTGTTGGCCCGGAGCCAGCGCATCGCCCGGGTGGGCAGCTGGCAGTACGATGTACCCGCGGACCGATTGGACTGGTCCGATGAGACCTACCGGATCTTCGGGTTGGAGCCTCGGGCCTTTGCCGCCACGTACGAGGCGTTTATGGACACCGTTCATCCGGATGACCGTGCCGCCGTGGACGCCGCCTACTCCGGCTCTCTTCGTGAAGGGAGAGGGTCCTACGAGATCGAGCACAGAATCGTTCGGAAAGGCACCGGTGAAGTCCGTCATCTGTTTGAAAGGTGCATCCATGAACGCGATGTGGACGGTACGGTCATCCGGTCCATCGGCATGGTTCAGGACATCACCGAACGCAAGCACGCCGAGGAGCTGCTCAACCTCCGCATGGAAGAGATCGAGCGCTTCAACCGGCTGGCCGTGGATCGTGAGCAGCGGATCCTGGAGCTCAAGCGGGAGGTCAACGAGCTGTCGCAACAGCTGGGGAGGGATCAACCCTATGCCGCCGCCAGGGACGCCGATGCGTCTGCCGCCGGGCGACAGACGGACGGCCCGGATCGCGGCACGGCGTTCGAAAGGGAGGTGGAAACCGTTCCCCCGCTGGAAAGGCTCGTCAACCTCGAGGAGCTGCAGGACCTGATGGACGGATTCTGCGAGTCCATCGGGATCGCATCGGCCATCATCGATCTCGAAGGCGTGACCCTGGTGCACTCGCACTGGCAGCGCTTGTGCTCCGAATTTCACCGGGTGAACGAAGCGGCTTGCCGTCGGTGCGTAGAAAGCGACACCCAGCTGGCCCTTCGCCTGAAAGAGGGGCAGAAGGTGGCCGTGTATCAGTGCCTCAACGGTCTGACGGACATGGCTTCCCCCATCGTGATCGACGGAAGGCACGTGGCGAACGTGTTCGCGGGCCAGTGTCTGTTCGCCCCCCCGCAGGAGACGTTTTTCCGCCGCCAGGCCGTCGACTGGGGCTTCGATGAGGAGGCTTATCTGGAGGCGGTGCGTGAGGTCCCGATCATGCCGCGGGAAAAGCTTCCGGCCATCCTCAGCTACCTGACCGGATTTGCAGCGCTCATAGGGACCCTGGGCCTGGAGCGTTTCGAGCAGAAGAGGAGCGAGGCCCGCCTCGCCATGCGCAACGAGGAACTGGTCCGGGAACGGGAGGCGGCACTCAACCTGGCTGAAGACGCCGAGCAGGCCCGTGTCATCGCGGAAAGCTCCCGGGCGGCGCTCCGGGAGAGCGAGGAGAAGTATCGCGTCCTGGTGGAGAACGCCGGGCCGATTGTCGTGGCCCAGGACGGCAAGCTCGAGTTCGCCAATGCCGGGGCCGTCGAGATGACCGGGTATGCCGGCGAGGAGTTGACCTGCAGGCCCATGAGCGAACTCCTGCACCCGGATGACCGCGATAGGGTCATGAACAGGCATTGGGAAAGGGGCCGAGGCGCCGAGCTACCCTCCCAGCACACCTTCCGGATCGTGACCCAAAAAGGCGAAACCCGTTGGGTGGAAATCCATGTCGTCATGGTCGAGTGGAAAGGCAAGCCCGCCACCCTGAACTTTCTGACGGACATCACCGGACGCAAGCGGGCCGAAGAGGAGAGTGAGAGGCTGAAGGCCCAGCTGCATCATTCCCAGAAGATGGAAGCCATCGGCACCCTGGCCGGGGGCATTGCCCACAACTTCAACAACGTCTTGATGGGTATTCAGGGACGCGCATCCCTGATGATGATGGACAAGGACCCTTCCTCCACGGATTACGAGCATCTGAAGGGGATCGAGGAGTACGTCAAAAATGCGACGGAACTGACCAAAGACCTTCTGGGCTTTGCCAGGGGAGGCAAGTACGAGGTCAAGCCCACGGATCTGAATCAGATCGTCAAGCATGAGAATAGGATGTTCGGCCGGACCAAAAAGGAGATTCGAGTCCACGGGAAGTACGAAAAAAATCTCTGGCCCGTCGAGGTGGATCAGGGCCAGATCCGGCAGGTCATCCTGAATCTCTACGTGAACGCCTGGCAGGCCATGCCCGGAGGCGGAGACCTGTACGTCCGGACGAAGAACGTGCGGCTTCCCGAGGAAAAGACGAGGACCCTGAACCTGCGTCCGGGCCGCTACGTCAAGCTCTCGGTGGCGGATACCGGAACCGGGATGGACGAGGCGACCCGCCAGAAGATCTTCGATCCCTTTTTCTCCACCAAGGACACGGAGCGAGGCTCCGGGCTGGGGCTTGCCTCCGTCTACGGGATCGTCCAGAACCACGGCGGATTCATCCACGTGACCAGTGAGAAGGGAACGGGGACGACATTCGAGATCTACCTACCCGCATCGGGGACCGAAGCCGAGGAGAGGATGCCGGATCCCCTGCAGCACGAAATCGAGCACGGCCGAGGCACGGTGCTCCTCGTAGACGATGAAAAGATGATCCTCGATGTGGGGCGCATGATGCTGGAAAAGCTGGGTTACCGCGTCCTGACCGCACAAAGTGGAAATGAGGCCGTCGATATCTGCGGCAGGGGAGCCGAGGAGATCGATCTCGTCATCCTGGACATGATCATGCCCGGCATGGGCGGGGGGGAGACCTTTGACCGGCTGAAAGCGACCCACCGGGATATCAACGTGCTTCTCTCCAGCGGATACAGCATCAACGGGCAGGCCGCGGAAATCATGGAACGCGGCTGCCGCGGGTTTGTCCAGAAGCCCTTTGCCATGGAGGAGCTGTCGCGAAAGGTGAAGGAGGTGCTTGGTGCCTCATGAAGGAGACCGGGGAGACGGCTCGTCATTTGCAGTGCTTTTCTGTCGGCCGAATATGGTGTACAAAGGAAGAGGAGCCGCAAGGAACGTGGAGAGAAGAAAGAAGCATGCCCTATCTCATCCAGAGTAAGCAGTCGAAGAACTACCGGGTGTTCCTGTTCTCGAACCGGGTCCGGATCGGGCGCGGGGAGAGCAACGACATCGTGCTCAAGGAGCCGGACGACCTCCTGGTTTCGAGACGTCACGCGCGGATCGACGAGAAGGACGGCGCCTTCGTGCTCACGGACACGAGCACCAACGGGACGCTGATCGACGGCCGGCGGATCGACCGGCTCGAGATGCAGCACGGCACGTCTTTCGAGATTGCAGGTTACCGCTTCACCTTCGTGGACAACCGCGCTGTGGAACGCATCGAGCAGGCGGATGGAGAGGAGACCGGAAGCGAAAGGGCCGATCCGGGGGAGGACGAAACCCTGGATGCCGGAGGAGAGGCACTGGACAGCGTCGGCGCCCTCAAGACGAGTCTGTATTTTGACGGAATCGTTGTGGAAAGCGAAATCATGATCGCCCTCTACCAGGACGTCCTGGCCGTCGCCGGAATCAATGTGCCCGTGCTCATCCGCGGGGAGCCGGGAACCGGCAAGGAAAAAGTGGCATGGACCCTTCACCGCTGCTCCAGGGCCCCGGGAACGTTCGTTCCCCTGAACTGCTCGGCCATCCCCGAGACGCTGTTCGAGAGCGAGCTCTTCGGCTCGGTCAAGGGGGCCTTCTCCAACGCCCAGGACAAGGCCGGCAAGCTGGAGCTGGCCGACAGGGGCACGATTCTCCTCGACGAAATCGGCGACATGAACCTCTCCATCCAGCCGAAGCTCCTCCGCTTTCTGGAGGACAAGCTCGTGTCCCGGCTGGGGGACAACCGCACGAGGCAGGTGGACGTGAGGGTGGTGGCGGCGAGCAACCAGGACCTCAAGGCCATGACCCGGGCGGGGACCTTTCGGGAGGATCTGTACCACCGGCTCGCGTGCATCCAGCTGGACATCCCCCCGCTCAGAAAGCGGAAAGAGGAGATCCCCGCCCTGACCGATTTCTTTCTGAAGCGGTTTGCAGCACAGCATCACTGGGAGGTGCCGGCCGTGTCCGACGCCGCCATGAACCTCCTGATGGAGTGGGACTGGCCGGGAAACATCCGGGAGCTCACGAACGCTCTCCTGAGCGGATCCATCCAGGCCCGCGGAAAGCTCCTCCGTCCCGAGCATCTCTCGGCGATCGAGGGGGAGGCCGGGAGGAGCGAACCGGAAGGGGCCTTCCCCGCGATGGCCGATATGGAAAGGGAACACATCCTCGAATCCCTCGAGAAGACGGGCGGAAACAAGCGGGAAGCCGCACGGAAGCTGGGCATCTCCCGAGACACGCTTTATCGGAAGATGAAGAAATACGACATCCCGATCTGAGCGCCACTTCCGGGCAGGGACGGAGACATGGACCCAGCTAGACGGTACGACTGCAGTCGCCCTCTTCTGCTTCCTGCGGCCGCCCGCGCGTTGCGCTCATCGCGACTGGGGCCTGCGAGCGGTCCGCGTTCCTCGGCGCCGGACGACCTCAGACCCGAAACGGCTCGATCAGGCCGTCCTGGACCGCTTCGGAGACCTGAGGCGGGATCGGTTCCTGACGATCGTTCGACAAGGAGAGTTCGAGACCCTGATGTCGTCGCAAAAAGCCGAGGCCCCGAGATCCGGCCTCGGAGCTTCGACAGGCTATCGCGTTCCCAGCGGCGGGTGAGCACGTTTTGTGAAACCGCCTGGACCTCGGATCGGACATGCCGACGCAGACAACCCTCAAGAACGCCCTGACCCTCGGCTTTGTGATCGCGGGCATCCTTTCTCTCGCGATCATCGGGTTCTTCCTGCTCCAGGTGCCCACACAGGACATGGAACGGGAGATTGCTGTCGTCGACCAGGAGGGGGCGTACATCGCCCACCCGGATCGAAGCCTCGTCTCGCAGAGGATCAACGTAGGAGACATCGAGCCGGTTCGCCGCGGACCGGCCGGCGAGCTGGGGACCGTTCGATACGACAAGGACGGGGTGGATACACTCAGCAGTATCGCCCTCGTCCCCGGGACGAACTGGCTGGTGGTGGTGGCGCAGCCGGTGAAGGAAGCCTTTTCGCCGTTGAGCCGCAGCCGGACGATCTTCGGGATCGGAGGCGCCGTGACCGCCCTCTTTGCCCTGGCGGTCGCCTTCATCAGCCTGAAGCGGACGCTCCGGCCGGTCTCCCGTCTTCTTCACTACGTCAAACGCATCGCTGCGGGGGACTACGCCATCACCACCCCGCCGGAGAGCGACCGGGAGATCGACGAGCTGGCCGACGGTTTTCGCATCATGGCGGAGGCCGCGGACGTCCGAGAGCGGGCTCTTCGCGAAAGCGAGATGAAGTACCGCCTGCTCGTGGACAACATGAACGACCTCATCGTCGAGTTCACCCCCGACCGGCGGCTTCGATTCGTGAGTCCCTCCTGCTGCCATGTCTTCGGCCGGGAGGAGCGGGAGCTCCTGGGAAAGGACTTCATGGAGCTCGCCCACAAGGAAGACCGGTGGCGCGTCTCTCAATCCATCGCGGCCGTCCGCCGGCCTCCTCACACAGCCTACCACGAGGGACGGGCGATCGCCCCGGGGGGGATCCGATGGTTCGCCTGGTCGGCCCGGGCCATCCTGAGCGACGACGGAGAAGTGGAGTCGATCATCTCGGTCGGCCGCGACATCACCCAGCAGAGACGCGCCCAGGAACAGACCCGAAGGTCCGAAAAGAAGTTCCGGGACCTGTTCGACTCGATCAGCGACCTGCTCTACACCCAGGACCTGGAAGGTCGCTTCACCACGGTGAACGCCGCCATGGTGAAGACCTTCGGGTACAGCCAGGAGGAGCTCATCGGCCGGAGGGCGGATGAATTCATGAAGGAGGAGATGCGGCCCTACTTCGAGAGCGACTACCTGGAGACGCTGAAAACGGCCGGGTTCCACAAGGGGATCTCCAGCTACACCGCCAAGGACGGCCGGAGGATCTACATCGAGTACCGGAGCTCACTGGTCCGTCCGCCGGACGGCCTGCCCCACATCAGCGGAACGGGCCGCGATGTGACCGAAAGGATGGCGGCGGAAAGGCAGATCCGGCAGCTGCAGGAAGAGGTCATCCAGGCGAAGAAGATGGAGGCCATCGGCACCCTGGCCGGAGGCATCGCCCACGACTTCAACAATCTTCTGATGGGCATCCAGGGCCATGTCTCCCTCATGCTCCTGGACACCCCCCCGGAGCACGCCCACCACGAACGGCTGGAGGGCATGGAGCAGTACGTGCGAAGCGGGACCGAGCTCACCCGCCAGCTGCTGGGCTTTGCCCGTGGGGGCAAGTACGAGGTCAAGCCCATCGACCCGAACGGCCTGGTGAAGCAGAGCGCCGAGCTCTTCGGGCGCACCCGCAAGGAGATCGAGATCCGGTCGTGTTTTCAAAATGGCGTTTGGGCGATCGAGGCGGACCGGAGCCAGATGGAGCAGGTGCTCCTGAACCTCTTCGTAAACGCCTGGCAGTCCATGCCTGCGGGCGGAACGCTCTTCCTGGAGACGGAAAACGTGGAGATCACCGGAGAAGAGACGCCCCCCCACGGCCTTTCCGAGGGCCGGTTCGTTCGTATCCGGGTCAGGGACACCGGTGTGGGAATGAACCGCGAGACACGGGAGCGCGTGTTCGAGCCGTTCTTCACCAGCAAGAAAATGGGTCGTGGAACCGGCTTGGGGCTTGCATCGGCCTACGGCATCGTCAAGAACCACGGCGGTCTCATTCGCGTCGAGAGCGAGGAAGGCCACGGGAGCACCTTCACCATCGACATCCCGGCCTCCAGGCATGCCCCGGCGGAGGTCGAAGAGACCGAGCAGCGGCTCAATCGGGGAACGGGCAAGATCCTGATCGTGGACGACGAGGAGATGGTCCTCGAGGTCGGCGCGGAGATGCTCTCGCGCCTCGGCTACGAGACCCTGACAGCGCGAAGCGGGACCGAGGCCGTGACGCTCTTCGAGCAAGAAAAAGAACGAATCGATATGGTCATCCTCGATCTGGTCATGCCCGGTCTCGGGGGCGGCGAGGCCTTCGACAGGCTCAAGCGGATCGACCCGGAGGTGAAGGTCCTCATTTCCAGCGGATACAGCGTAGACGGGCAGGCCCAGGCCTTACTGGATCGAGGGGGGAGCGGCTTCATCCAAAAGCCCTTCGATCTCCAGGAGCTCTCCAACAAGGTAAGGGACATCCTCTCGTCCCGAACCCAGGCGGCCCCCTGAAGCGGGCGACCGTCTTTTTGCTGAGCCCGGCCTCTCCCGCGATGTGCCCCATGATCCCTGGTGGTGCTCGACATGGCGCGTCCTTTCCTGATCGCTCCAGAGCACTCGTTTGTCACGGATTCACAGGGGCCCCGCTCACCCGCCGCCGGAAACGCGGCCGCCCCTCGAAATCCCACAGGCGGATCTCGAAGGCGATCAGGTCACAGCTCGGCCATGGGGTGCCTTTGGGCCGCGCTGACCACCTTCTCCACCCCCGGCACCTGCCGCGCAACCTCACTCACACCGGCGACGGTCCGCATGGGATCGATCAAACCGGTCAGCTTCACCACCCCGGGCCGGGGCACCTCGACGCCGAGTTCATCGAGGCTGATATTGGCTTTGATCAAGGCCGCCTCGACCCGCTTCTGCAGCGACAGCCGCTCCATGGCCTCCAGGGCGTTCAGGCTGCATGCGGCGATCGCGTTGGTCTCGGCCAGATGAACCATGAGAGAGGCAGCGGCATCCGTTCCGAGCTTCTCGATACTGAGCACCAGATCGTACAACGAGAGATCATCCCAGTCGATCTTCAGAATGAAATGCAGAAAGCCCTTCAGATCGGCATCGCGCCCGGCGATGAGCTCCGCCGCGGTCTTCTGCTCGACCTGCATACGGGAAGCCACACGCTCGGTGCGGAAGGCCGCGGATGCGCGCATGCGTACGTGCAGCGCACAGCCGAAATCTTTCAGAAAAAAGGGAGAACCGTGGCCGATGATGACACCGTCCCCGCGCCGGGCAACCTCGTAAATCACGGCGGCCATGAGCTCGTCGTAGGTCTCGAGGCTTCGCCGGAACAAGCGATCCAGCAGGCCGGGGGCCTTCTCGTCAAAGGCCTTCAAGTCCTGGGATGAAAAGCCGATGTCGAGTGCCACGTTTTGGAGGCGTTCATCATCGTACAGCTCCATGTCGAGACGCCGTGCGACCTCGCCTGCCACATCCAGGATGCCGCATCCGATACCGCCTGTCATGGTGATCAAGGGCATGCTTCCTCCTTTTCGCAAGGGCCTTGCTGCGGAGCATGACCCTCGGGCATCCGATGTCTGGAGACCGATGCTTCGATTCATTCTACCAGGAGCAGCGACCAGAAGATACTCGAAGTCAAAATCCTGTTGGGCATCGGCGTCCTCGGCCTCTGGGTGACGGCCGGGCGCATCCCTCCAGGGAGGCACCGAGGACCCTGTCCATCGATCATCGGCGGTGGATGGACCCGACGGAACCGCCCCGCACGAAAAGCCCGGCACGGCACGCTGGGGGCTATGCCGAACCGGGCTTCGCGGGCCCTTCCCGCTCCCTGACGCTGACCCGCAGCGGCGGGGCCTGCCCGGTCTTGTCCTGCCCCATGTACATGGTGATGTGGGGGAAGGGGATCTCGATGCCCTCGCGGTCGAATCGCTTCTTGAGCAGCCGGTTGAACTCCCGACCCACGGCCCACTGCCGTATGGGCTTGGTCTTGTTCCGGGCCTTGATCACGACGGCCGAATCGCCGAACTGGTCCAGGCCGAGGATCTCGATGGGCTCGAGGATGTCGTCCCTGAACTCGGGGTCCGCCCGGATCTCCTCGTCCACCTCCCGGATCACCCGGATGACGTGATCCACGTCCTCGCGGTAGGCCACGCCGATGTCGAAGATGTATCGCCCGTACTCCTTGGTCATGTTGCTGACCACCTGGATCTGACCGTTCCGGATGTAGTGGACAACCCCGGCCAGATCGCGAAGGACCACCATACGCAGGGTCATCCTCTCCACCAGACCGCCCTTGTCCCCGATCCGGACCACGTCCCCGACCCGGACCTGGTCCTCCAGCAGGATGAAGAAGCCGCTGATGACGTCCTGGACCAGGCTCTGGGCGCCGAAGCCCACGGCCAGCCCCACGATGCCCGCCGCAGCCAGGATCGGTCCGACCTCCACGCCCACCTCCCCCAGGACCATGACGGCGGCCACGGTCAGCACGGTGATGCTGAGGAGATAGCGGATCACCGCGCTCAGGGTGTCCGCGCGCTTCCGGTACTCCTCGTCCTCCCTGCGGCCCCAGCCGAAGACGCGGTTCGAGAGATACCGGGCCACGGGCAGGGCCACCAGGGTCAGCGCGACGATGATCAGGATGCGCACGCCCCCGGTCAACAGCCATTCGACGACCTGGCCGACGATCTCTTTCGATTCCATGGGATCTTGACTCCTTTCCAGGCAAAATGCCCTAAGGCGGGCTGACGCCCGCAACCCGGCAGAGGAACGGACGCCTCCGGGGGCCGGGGCTTTCCTCCGATGGCCGCCCCCCGGGCCGCGGACCCGCCAGCGAAGGCTTCCCACGATACAGGAACTGATTTCGGTTGGAATACCTTGCAGCCCCCATCTTGCGCACGGAAAACCCGTACTCCAAGGATAGGCCGAGGACACCGCCGCTCGACGCCGGCCGTTCCCGATCCCCCCCTGATTCGAGGCGGTTCACGATCATGTTCCGGGGACAGACGCCTCTTTCTGGTGCGAAAACGGCCTCTCGATACTGTATTGACCCTATGGAACTGCAACGCGGAGGCCGCTATGGTGAGAGGTACGGATGCGCGAATCGCCCGTTCTCCATCGAATCGAATCCAAGGCCCTCGAACGAGGGCGGAAAGGGCTGCCTCATGTTTCTGGAAGTCGTTCGCTCCGAGGGCCTGGCCCACCTGTCCTACCTCCTGGGCGGCGGCGGGGAGGCCTTCGTGATCGACCCTCGCAGGGACTGCCGCGTGTACGAGGAGATCGCCCGCAGCAGGGGCGCGCGGATCACCCGCATCTTCGAGACCCACCGGAACGAGGACTACGTCGTCGGATCCTCCGAGCTGGCCCGACGGACCGGCGCGGAGGTCCTGCACGGCGGGCGCTTGGACTTCGCCTACGGAACGCCCGTGGCCGAAGGCGACCGGTTCCGTGCCGGAGACCTGGAGCTCCGGGTCCTGGAGACCCCCGGGCACACGGACGAGAGCATCTCCATCGCCTTTGCGGACAAGGGATCCGGCGACGCCGCCGTAGGGGTCTTCACCGGAGACGCCCTGTTCATCGGGGATGTGGGCCGGACCGACTTCTACCCCGATCGCGCCGAGGAAATGGCGGGGTTGCTCTACGACAGCATCTTCGAAAAGATCCTGCCCCTGGGAGACCACGTGGTGCTCTACCCCGCGCACGGGGCCGGTTCGGTCTGTGGGCAGGGCATGGCCGACCGGGAGATCTCCACCCTGGGCTACGAGCGGAGATTCAATCCCGCCCTCCAGGTGAAGGGGCGGGCGGAGTTCGTCGAACGTAAGCTCCGGGAGCAACACGACCAGCCCCCCTACTTCCGGCAGATGGAAAGGTTCAACCAGGACGGTTCCGCTCCGCCGGTCCCGGATCCCATACGTGCGACTCCCATGAGCGCGGAGCGCTTTCAAACGAAAGCGGACGAAGGCGCCGTCATTCTGGATGTGAGAAGCCCCGAGGCCATGGGCGGAGCCCTCATCCCGGGGAGCCTCGGCATCCCCCTGGAGATGGTGCCCGCTTTCGCCGGCTGGTTCCTGCCTTACGACCGAGACGTGCTTCTGGTGGTCCAGGAAGGCCACGAGGTGGACCTGGCGGTGCGCTTCCTTCTGCGGCTGGGATACGATCGGGTGCCAGGGTACCTCGACGAAGGCCTGCATGCGTGGGAGATCACCGGCCGGGACTACCAGGCCATCCCCTCGATCTCCGCCCGGGAGCTGGTCCGGAGAATCGACGCGAAAGAGCGGTTTATTCTCCTGGACGTCCGCAAGGAGAGCGAGTTCCGGGCCGGACACCTGCCCGACGCGCAGAACCTCTACGTGGGGGAGCTGCCCGGCCACCTGGACCGCATCCCCGGCGACCGGCCTGTCGTGACCTTTTGCGGAAGCGGCATGCGGGCCGTCATCGCAGCGACCATCTTGAAGCAACACGGATTCCGGCAGGTGGAAAACTGCCTGGGCTCCATGGCGGCCTGCTCCGCAGCCGGGTGCCCGATTCAGGATTGAACGGGGATATCACAACCCAAGGAGGAGGGACATCATGTTGAGGTGGGCGATCATCTTCCTTGTCTTCCTGGTCATGGGCTTGATGGGGCGACGACCCCCGGCACCGTGAGAGGGACACGGCACTCCGGGCGAGATCCGGGAATCCGACCGCCCGGTCGATTCGACATCATCTCCTGAAGAGGAGGGGCATCTCTCGAGAAAGGAGGGACTTCCATGGGCTTCTACGTGACACTTCAGCCGATCCTGGCCATCATCGCGGGCATCCTGATCCTGGCCGTGCCCAGGGTGCTCAACTACGTCGTTGCGATCTACCTCATCCTTGTCGGAGTGCTCGGGTTGCTTCAGTAGGAGACCTCCGTGCAGGCCGCCGAGTAACGCTTTGCCTGGACGAGGGGCGAGCCGCCATAGCCCCTGAAAACGAGAGCACCAAGATCAGAGTCCGAGGCCTGTACGAGTCCCGCTACCTGGAAGGCCGCATCGCCATCATGAAGGAGGGTCGCAGGGAGCGGAGGGACCGGACCGTTCCCGGGGTTGGAGGAGTTCGGCCCGGAAGCACCCCATCAACATACGCTCTCTAGACGGCCTTCAAGGAGAAGTAGCGGTCCTTCTGCCAGAGAAGCGGTG
>CAYVVQ010000113.1:0-3042 GCA_964454455.1 uncultured Desulfobacterales bacterium
CGTCTCCGGGGCTCCGGAAACCCGCCGTGGGTCAGACTTGCCCCATTTTTGCCCACATATAGCGTTTTTTCCCTTGACGGAACCCACATATGGTGTAAACTTCCCCCTAACCGTTCGATCAGGCGACTCCGGCGGGGCCATCGGCCCGGCCATCCCCTGAATGCCTTCGGTTTCCCGCCCGGCATGCGGGCATTTCATCCATTTTTTTGTCTCTTGATTATCCGATTTCAACCTTTTTTTCCTGGTTCGAGGAGCGCCGATGTTTGATCAGATCAAGAAGCGCGACGGGAGGGTGGTGGAGTTCGACTCCACGAAGATCACGGCGGCCATCGCCAGTGCGGGCCAGGCCACGGGCGAGTTCGAGGAGCGCGAGGCACGCAAGCTCACCCTGCGGGTCCTCACCCTGGCCCACGAGCTACGGCTGGGAGAGGTGCCCGAGGTGGAGGAGATCCAGGACATCGTGGAACGGGTCCTGCTGGACTCCCCCCACTTCAAGACCGCCAAGGCCTACATCCTCTACCGGGAGCAGCACGCCCAGATCCGCGCCATCGCCACCCGGGCCAGCGTGGACCTGGTGGAGAACTACATCCGCAAGCTGGACTGGAAGATCAACGAGAACAGCAACATGTGCTACTCGCTCCAGGGGCTGAACAACTACATCTCCGCCGACGTCACCTCCGAGTACTGGCTCAACCGGATCTACCCGCCCGAGGTGCGCGAGGCGCACAAGAACGGCGACTTTCACATCCACGACCTGAGCCTCCTCTCGGTCTACTGCGTGGGCTGGGACCTGAAGGACCTCCTGATCCAGGGGTTCCGGGGCGTGGAGGGCAAGGTGGAGAGCGGACCGCCCAAGCACTTCCGCTCCGCCCTCGGGCAGCTCGTGAACTTCTTTTACACCCTCCAGGGCGAGGCGGCGGGCGCCCAGGCGGTGAGCAGCTTCGACACGCTCCTCTCCCCGTTCGTCCGGCAAGACGGGCTGGGCTTCCGGGAGGTCAAGCAGTGCCTCCAGGAGTTCGTGTTCAACATCAACATCCCCACCCGGGTCGGGTTTCAGACCCCGTTCACGAACATCACCCTGGACCTCAACGTCCCCTCCACCCTGAGAGACCTCCCCGTCATCATCGGCGGCCGCCCCCTGGACGAGACCTACGGGGCCTACCAGCCCGAGATGGACCTCATCAACCGGGCCTTTGCCGAGGTGATGATGGAGGGGGACGCCCGGGGGCGCGTCTTCACCTTCCCCATCCCCACCTACAACATCACCGAGGACTTCGACTGGGACAACCCCAACCTGGACATGGTCTGGCGGATGACCGGGAAGTACGGCATCCCCTACTTCTCCAACTTCGTCAACTCGGACATGTCCCCGGACGACGCCCGGAGCATGTGCTGCCGGCTGCGCCTGGACAACCGGGAGCTCCGCAAACGGGGAGGCGGGCTCTTCGGCGCGAACCCCCTCACCGGCTCCATCGGCGTGGTCACCCTGAACCTTCCCCGCGTGGGCTACATCGCCCGGGACGAGAAGGACTTCTTCGACCGCCTCGAGCGTCTGATCGCCCTGGCCGCGGACAGCCTCACCATCAAGCGCAAGGTGCTCGAGACCTTCACCGAGAAGAACCTCTACCCCTACTCCCGGTTCTACCTGCGGGACGTGCGCGAGGGGACGGGGAGCTACTGGACCAACCACTTCTCCACGGTGGGCCTCATCGGCATGAACGAGGCCTGCATGAACTTTCTGGGCGAGGACATCGGCACCCCCACGGGCCAGGACTTCTCCCTCCGGGTCATGGACTTCATTCGGGACACCATCACCGACCTCCAGGAGCGGACCGGCGAGTTCTACAACCTGGAGGCCACGCCGGCCGAGGGCACCTCCTATCGCCTGGCCCTCCTCGACAAGGATCGGTTCCCGGACGTCGTGAGCGCCAACGAGCTGGAGTTCAGAAAGGGGGCGCCCCCCTTCTACACCAACTCCACCCAGCTCCCGGTGAACTACACCGACGACCTCTTCGAGACCCTCATGCTCCAGGACGAGCTCCAGAGCAAGTACACGGGCGGGACGGTCCTCCACGTCTTCCTGGGGGAACAGGTCACGGACAACGAGGCCATCAAGGGGCTCCTCCAGAAGGTGGTGACGCGCTTCCGCCTCCCCTACTTCACCCTCACCCCCACCTTCAGCGTCTGCCCGGCCCACGGCTACCTGAACGGCGAGCAGCCCCGCTGCTCCATCTGCGACCAGGAGACCGAGGTCTACTCCCGGGTGGTGGGCTACCTGAGGCCGGTGAAGCAGTGGAACGAAGGCAAGCGGGCGGAGTTCCACATGCGCAAGACCTACCACGTGGAGGACGTCCCGGAGACCGAGGCCGCGCAGGAGACCGCTCCGCCCGCACTGGCCCGAGCCGGGGGCCGGGAGTAGCGCCGTGCACATCGGAGGCATCCAGAAGAACTCCCTCATCGACTACCCGGGCAAGACCAGCTGCGTGCTCTTCCTGGCCGGGTGCAACTTCGACTGTCCCTACTGCCACAACCCGGACCTGGCGCGGGGCCGCTGCGGGCAGGCCAACTGCCCGAACGAGGAAGAGGTCTTCGCCTTCCTGGAAAGTCGCCGCGGCCTCCTGGACGGCGTGGTGGTCTCGGGGGGAGAGCCCACCCTCAGCCGCGACCTGATCCCGGCCTGCGAGCGCATCCAGGCCATGGGCTACCCCGTGAAGCTCGACACCAACGGGAGCCGCCCGGCCGTCCTCCGGGACCTCCTCGAGCGCCACTTGGTGGACTACGTGGCCATGGACATCAAGACCGACCCCTTCCACTACGACCTCCTGGCCCACGAGGCCTGCAGCCCCTCCGAGATCCTCACCAGCATCCAGCTGATCATGGACCGTTGCGAACGCTACGAGTTCCGCACCACCTGTGTCCGCCCCCTGGTGGGCCGGGAGACCGTCGAGAAGATCCTCCAGATCATTCAGGGCGCAAGGCGCTACGTGCTCCAGCGCTTCCGCCCCGCCGAGATCCTCCACCCCGAGTTCTTCCAGGACATGG
>CAYVVQ010000113.1:3142-12508 GCA_964454455.1 uncultured Desulfobacterales bacterium
GAATCGGCCATACGGGATATCTGCTGGGAGATCGGTTTCGAAAACGAGCGGGTGATCACCACGGTGATCATGGACCAAAACCAGTTCGAGAAGGGCCCCATGTCAGAGAGCACCCTTGTGGAGAACATCCTCCGCGAAGGCGTTGCAGCGTGATCTCCGAGAACGTCAAAGCCCTTGTCAGCTACCGACTGGAGCAGGCCGAAACCTTCGCGACCGCCAAGACCTTCCCTTTTCACGGAATTTTCACCCGCCCTTCATCTTTTCCTAATCGGACCGGGTTTCAATGTCTCCGACAATGTGATCCTACGCCGATTCCCGGGTCCTTTGCCGGCCTGATGCCAGGTACCGAAAGCCCGAACAGGGACGCCAAAGTCTCCTGTTCGGGCTTTATTGATTCTCCGTTGGCGCTGTGTGAATTGCGCGTCAGGGCTGATCTTTTCCCCTAAAGGAAATCCTATGAGACCAGATCGCTTTCTCCTCATCGTGATCCTGCTGATCGCCATGGGCGCGCCGGCGCATGCGGCCCTGATCACCGTGGACGGCTCCTTTGAAATGAACGACCTTGCCACGGGCGGCTACAACGGGACCAGCGCCTGGCACACCGACGGCTTTGTGCGACTGCCGCCAGGTGGTTCGGACGGCGATTCCTATGCCGCAGCGATCGATCCCTACCCCGCCGACTACGACTGGCCCAACTACTATCTTTTCCAGGTCGTGCAGGTATCCTGGCCTTCAGGCCCGCCCGCAGCCGGGGGAAGCACGCTGCGTATCAAATTCGATTACAAAATGCATGACAGCGATGCCGGTTATGGATACTACAACCTCGCCGTGGCGGTACGCGGCAAGAACGGGACCGCGCCTTCGCCGGGATCAACGAATCCGGGGGATTTCGGCCAAAACGTATTTGATCCGATCGATCCTCCCATCTCCTCGGATACGAACTGGGCAACCTGGGAACAAACCCTGACGACGGCTGATCCGTTCGATTATTACACGATTTATGTCGTGGCCGCCAATGTCGATCTTGATGGTATGGAACTCCACGTGACCGACGCTGTTCCGGTCCCGCTGCCGCCGGCCGTTCTCCTTCTCACCTCGGGTCTTGCCGGCCTGGTGGGTTTCGGAAGACGAAAACGATCTTGATGGCCCTGCTTTTTTCTCCGCGATGACACGGACCTCAACGCTTCTGCTGGTCTTTACCTTCTTCTCCTTCGTGACGGCGGCCTGCACCCACACCCCCCCGAAACCCTCCCCCGCCCAGGCCCTCTACCAGGAAGGACAGGCCCTCCTCTCCCAGGGAAAGCCCAAGGCTGCAAGGGAGCGGTTCCGGGCGTCCCTCGCCCGCAGCCGGGAAACGGGGGATCGGAAGGGCGTGGCCCACAACCTCAACGAGATCGGGATCCTTCACATCCAGAGGCAAGCCTTTGACAAGGCCCGCACCTGCTTCGTGGAGGCCGAGGCCATCTACCGCGATCTCGGCATGGAGGCGGAGGTGTCCAAGTCCCTCAACAACCGGGCCATGAGCCACGTCCTGGAACGGGACTTCCCCGCTGCGGTGGATCTGTACGAGGAGCTGCTGGCATGGGATGAGGCCACGGGCAATCGCCTGGGCCGGGCCATCACCCTCACCAACCTGGGACAACTCTACGAGGTCCACCTCGAAGCGCCCGACAAGGCCCTGGCCGCCTACCAGCGGGCCCTGGCCCTTTTGACGGAGCTCGGCGACGAAGGCCGAGCCGCCACCCTGCGGGATCGCGTGGAGCGGCTCTCATCCAAAGGAGCGCGTTGAATCAGTAGGAAAAGGAGACCCCGAGGGAGTAACTGTCCGTCTCGTAGTCGTAGCGGTAGGTGCGCTCGTCGTCGTTGTTGGACGAGGCCTTGACGTGGCTCCACAGGGCCACGACGCTCCAGGACTTTCCCAGCCAGTACCGGAGCCCGGCCTCGATCTCGTGGCGGTGCTCCCACTGCTCGTCGTTCTTGTACGTCCCGTCCGGGAACTTGGCCGTGCGCTCGTCGTAGTCCACGCTCTCGTAGGCATACGACAGGGTCGCGGTGAGGGGAAACCAGGGAAGGGTGTACGACACATAGGGTTCCACCCGGTACGAGGTGTCATCGTAGAAGTCGGGTGTGAACACGTCGTCGGTCAGGGTCAACGTGCCCAGGCCGTCGTAATAGTTCTGGTTGCTCCGGTAGAGTCCGCCCCTGAGGGCGATGCCCACGGACAACCCGCGGGTGAACCGGTACCACCCGTTGACCTCCAGGGTGTGCCAGTCGTCCCGCTGCTTGTCGCCCAGGAGCACCCCGTTTTCATCCACCACGCGCTTGTCTTTCGAGCGCTTGTACAGGAGCGAGTACTCGGCCTGCCAGGAAAACCCCCTCTCCTGGATCCAGTCGTACCCCAAGCGGACGATCCACCCTTCGTAGTCCTTCTCGTCCCTTTCCGTATCCAGCCCGATGGCCAGGTCCAGCAGGGAGTCGTAGTTGGGGTAGCGGCGGTCGTAGTACTGGACCCCCAGATGAAAGGCCCCTTCCCCCTTGCCAAAGCCCGCCCCCCGCACGTCGAAGTCCACGCCCCCGCCCGTGTCGCGGTAGTTGTAGAGGCCCTCGTCCCAGTCGTCGGCCTCGAGGTCCTTGTTGTAGGTGCGGGTGTGAAACAAGGAAGGCGTCAGGGAGTAGCGGGCGCGTCTCCCGAAGTCGAACCGCACGGCCGGTGTGAGGGTGTGGGACTGAAACTCGGACCGCTCCCTGGGGCCCACGTCGTCCGAGTAGAAGTCCCGCTTCTTGTAGTAGAGCCCGTCGTAGGTCGTCAGGAGGTAGGTGCGGTCCGCCACGCGGTAGACGGGCGTGATCACGCCGCGGGCCGTGCCTCCCCAGAGACTGTCCGAGCCTTCCAAATCGGAGAGCGTGCCCAGGAGGTCGATGTCCGCGATCAAGAGAAATCGGTCATCGCCGGCGATCCGATCCGAGGAACCGGCATCGGGGCGCTTCGGAAGCCGATCCATGCGGTCGACCCGCTCTTTCGGCTCCTCCTCGCAAACCCCGACAACCGGGACCAGCACCAGGGTCATGGATAGGAAAATCGTGTTCAGAACCACCCTGCCGCGTCCGCACCCCCTGACTTCCTTCAACCGGCCTTCCCTCCAATGGGCATGTCGTTTCCGATCAACGAACCCCTCCCGCTCGACTCAACCCACCCCCGGCCTTTCCTACTTCCAGAGCATGCGGGACATGGGGATGTAGACGACGTCCACGGGCCGGCTGAACACCTGCTTTTCCGCGTCCATGGCGATCTCCAGGTTGTTCTCCGCGATCTGGGGGGCTCCGGGCTCGTTCACCCGCAGGGCGTCCCAGATGTCCTTGAACGCCACCTCGCTGTCATCGCCCGAGGCCGGCCCCTGGTTGTCGGCCCGGTCCCCGTCGCCCACCACGAAGAAGGCCACGTTCACGCTCCGATCGGACCCGCCTGTCCGAAGGGCGTAGTGAAACCCGCGCGGGTTGCCGGCCTTCCCCGCCTCATCCGCCACCACCCGGTACCGGCCGTCCATGAGCGGCGCATCGCCCGAGGCATATGCAAACGAACCGTTCAGGCCGCTCGAGACCAGGGTGAGCCGCTCCTGGGAGATGGCCTGCACAGGGGCCGCGTCCATCGTGGTCTTCCCCTCGAACCACCGGGCCTCTTTGAGCGACTCCTCGGCCGGGTTGGTGAAGGCCACGGACATGTCCCCCAGCTCAGGGGCCCCGGCCGTGGTGCGCACATAGCGCCCCGTCTCGTTCTCCTGCGTGTCCAGCCACCGGCTCCAGGGCAGGGTCTTGAGGTTCACCCCCTCCACGGACTCCGTGAACCGGGTCTGCCAGTCCATGGAGGAGACCCCGGCGAGCTCCCCGTCCCCTTCCCGCAGGCTGACGTTCATGACCTGGACCGTCTGATCGTCCGGCCGCAGGATGTACTGCTGCACCCGCACCCAGCGGCCGTTCCGGTCCTTGAGCACCCGGCCCGCCTGGGCGTCCGCCTTCTGGGTGAGCCAGTCGTCCCGCGCGCGAATGTCCCCGTACTCCAGGGTCTGGTCCACCTGATGACGCAGGTCCCCCTTGAGCCGCTCCCGGTGCATCTCCAGGATCTCCCGGTTCAGCCGGTCCTCTTCCACCTGCACCGCGTAGGCCATGAACCCGCTCTGGTTGATCCCTTCCAGCGTCGCCGCATTCGTGTACACCCTGGGATTGCCCTGGGCGTCCTGCCCCACGGTCTGAAGCCCATGGCGATACCCCGACCAGGAACCGGCAAACCCGTCCGTGTACCCTTCGATCGCAAAAGCCCCCGGCTTGAAATCCCCACCGTCCACCGCAGCGAGCAGGTCCCCATCCGCCAGGGTGCTCTCGAGGGCCTGGTCCACCGTGGCGATGTCCACGAACATGTCCCGGGTGCCGGCCGTAGGCGCGTATTTGGGGCTTCCGGGGGTGAAGATGAGGTAGCTGTTGGCCAGATCGAACGGGTTTCCGTCCGACGCGTCCAGGGTTTGCCACCACTCGTAGATGCCCTCATAGTTCACATAGTCATAGGATCCACCGGTCTCGGAAAGGTCCACAAGCGTCCATTCGCGAGCTTGACCGGGTCCGGGATGATCCGCGGCGCTTCCATCGCCGGGAGATAGTCCCACGAGCGCGTGGTACCCGGTCTCCCCGTAGAACAGGTTCGAGTTCGGGTGGTTCCCTACCGGCCCCACATCTCCATAGCTGAAAGCGATCCAACCATTCTCGTAGAGCGTCGCCGAGAACGAGGCCGTGTCAAACGGAGGGTTGTAGCCCACACCATCCCATGACGCCCTGTAATATGTGTCGGTTGCGTCAATCTTCACCTCCCCACGAAAAGCCGGGGACACATCGGTCCAAAGCGGCGCCACCCGGGGGACGGATTGCAGGTTGCGCTCCGGATCGGCCGAAGGATTGGCCGGATCGGCCGGCCACCAGGAGGTATCGCCCTCAGTCACGCCGTCGGACAGGACGATGTTGCCGTGGGTCCCGACCAGGAAGGTGTCGTAGCTCTTGCCATAGAACGGAAAAGAGAAACCGGCTGCAGGCGGTGGATCATTGAACCCGTTGCGGGGATCGTTTCCACTTGAGCCGTCGTCCCAATCGGCTGGATCCACGGGATCTCCCGGGGGGTCGGGCGTGTAGTTCAGGTGCCCCGGAGGCGGCTGAAATCCCTGAGGGGGTGTCTCAGTCGGGGGTGTGGATGCGGGAGGTGCCGCCGCAGGCTCTTCATTCTCGAGAAACCGAACCTCGCGAATCCGCCGGTCCCGATCGTCCGGGCCGCCGCCCTGCCCGTGCCCGAATCCCGGACCGCCACCCGCCGCTTCATAGGCCTCCAGGCTGCCGGGAATCGAGGCGAGCAGCTCTTGCACCGTCTGCTCGGTCTCCGGATCGAGGGTGCCGCCCTCCAAGCGCTCCTGAAGGAGCATCACGATCAACCGGTTCAGGGCATCCTCCGGGTCCTGGGGGCTTTCGGAACTCCTCGGCTCAGCGAAGAGGCTCCCCACCAGGGCCGCCATCTCCCCCAGGGGGGTCTCCCGATAGGCCCCCTCCGGATCCTTCAACTCGTCCAGAAGCGCAGAAAGCCCCGAGGACACCTTGAACCCTTCCGGGTCGAAACCGGATTCCGTTCCAAGTTCGGAAAGGAGCTCGTCGATCCGGTCTTCCACCAGGTTCAAGCCGTCCGAAGCATCCCCCTGCGGAATGGCCGACATGGCAGGCCCGGCAAGGCCTGCGATGAGAAATAGCACGGCCGTCAGGGCCGCGACCGCTGTTCGCGTTTTCATGGGATCCACCTTTTTCTTCAGGATTGGGATGGGCGCATCTTCCTTGCACGAACCGCAGGGGGGACCGGACTGCACAGCCCGCATATCCGGCCGGTCCGCACTTGGCGTCACCCTAAGCAGACTCCGGGCAATTGTCAATTTGAATAGCGTTTTCCACCAGTTCCTAACGGAATTCTCACGCCGCATTGATGGAACGCGAACACTTCCGCCGTCCATGCAAACGGGAAAACGCCCCGAATTCGAGAAGCATCTCCGATTTCTCGCTCACCAAAAATCCACAGTTCAAAAACCCGCCCCTAACAAGCCGGGCCTACCCTTCAGCCCTGTAACGAAGGTCCGTATTCCCATCCGACACTTCATGTGAGGAAGTCCACCCCTATGGCCGCAAACCAAGCGAGAGGCGCAAACGCCCTGTTCCGCGCAACCCATCGGCCCAACCCAGGGGCATCCATGCGGACCCGGATCGTCGGCTTCCTCATGACGGCCTCCCTCTGCCTGACCGGGTGTGTGCCGGGACTCGGTTCCTTTTCCGCCCGGGAAGACACCCCGCCTCCGTCAAAGCCCGCGAAGGCGGAAAAAAGCACGGACCATGCCCCGGCGGCCGGCTCCTCGGCAGCCGCCCCCCTCGTGCGAGAGGCCACGGCCATGGCCAAACAGGGGCAGCTCGACCAGGCGGTGTCCGCGTTGAACCAGGCGATCGAAAAGGACCCGGGCTTTGCCCCGGCCTTTTTCAACCGGGGCCTGGTCTACGAGATGAAAGGGAACCCGGAACGCGCGGTCGCTGATTACAAGTCTGCCCTCCAAGCCGATTCGAGCTACACCCGCGCGGCCGTCAACCTGGGCGGCCTCTTGCTGAGGCAGGGAAAAGCCGGCGAGGCGATCGCCGTGTTCGACCGGTCGATCCAGCAGAGCCCGGAAGACGCCGGGCTCTACTACAACCGGGGCCTGGCAAGGGGGAGGATGGGGGCCTTCGACAAGGCCATTGCCGACTTTGATCGGGCGATCGAGATCGAGCCGGACCGGGCCGAGGCCCATTACCACAGGGGCCTGGCGTGGAACGAGAAAGGGTACCCGCACTGGGCCATTCAGGATTTCGACCGGGCGCTCGAGGCCGATCCGGATTTGGCCGAAGCCTACCTCCAGAGAGGGATCGCCTTTCGCGAGCAGGGGGATCTGGAGCGCGCCCTGGCCGACCTCACCCAGGCGGTGGAAGCCAATCCGGAGTTTGGCGCAGCCTATCTGCACCGGGGCCTCGTTCGAACCATGCGGGGATCCTACGAAGAAGCGATCCAAGATTACACCCGGGTGTTGGACCAGGCCCCGCGTTCCGCCGCAGCCCTGTACAGCCGGGGGCGGGCCAGGCACCTCAAAGGGGAGCTTGAAAAGGCCATCGAGGACTACACCCGCGCCATCGCCATCAACCCCCAACTGAATGCGGCCTATCGATACCGGGGACTGGCGTATCAGGAAAACGGGGAGGCCCAAAAAGCCCGAGCGGACCTGGAGCGGGCACGAACCCCATAGTGTGCCGCAGGGATAACGCCACCAGACATCTACCTGTTTCCACTAATAAATTCGGGCTCTCAGCCTTTCAACGAAAAAATCACACGGCTTTGATATGGGCCTAACATTCCGCCTGTTGACTGATGCTCGTTCGCGTCACGAGGCGGGACCCATTCTCCCAAACCATCGAATTGCAGGCACTGGGCGCCATGAAACGTCTTCCGCTTTTCGCACTGCCGATCCTCCTCCTGATGGCATCGCATGCCGGAACCACCATCGGTATGACGGCGCCCCGGAAGGAAGCCGTGGTCTACGACAAAGGCCTCGTGACCGTCCGGGACGGGAACATCCCCATCATGCCCCTCCTGGAGACCCTTTCGGAGCAGGCGGGCATCCACATCTTTCTCTTTGAACCGCTTCGCGGAGAACGGATTCGGGCCGGGATCGAGGAGCTGCCCCTGGACCAGTTCCTCGGCCAGGTCCTCAAGGGTCGCAGCCATGCCGTTCTGTATCACCCGAGCGGTGCCGCTCGAAGCGGCGGGCCATCCCCTCCCCGGATGGTCAACCCCGCGCAACCCGGAAAAGCGCACCTGGCGCCCGGCGGCGAAGTGGATGGAGAGATCACCCCCGCATCGGCACCCGGGGAAAAAGACGCTCAGCGCGACCCGGCCGGCAGAACCCTCGACCCAGACCGGGCGCGCACCGTGAGAATCCTCCCTGCTCCTTCCAGGGCCTCATCTTCCCAACCGGCCCGGAAGGCGGCCGTGACAAGCCCTTCCGAGGGGTCTGAGCGGTCCGAGGCGAGCTCACCCGGCGTGAGCGCCTACGGTTTCAACATGGCCTCCTCCGGAACGGACGGCTCCCCTCAACGCGCATCTTCCACGCAGACAGCATCGGGATCCGGGGGCGGAGCCGCTTCAGCCCCATCCACCCCGACCGGCGCCGGCGAGACCACGACACCGACCCCCGCTCTTGCAAAGCCCACGCCCCCCCCGCCCGGGATTTCATCCGGGGACATCGACTGGACCAACAAGGATCAAATCCAGCTCATCGTCAACCATCTCGAGGAGCGCATCGCGAGCGGCCGGTCGGACCGGGACTACGAGAAGTGGGCCTCCATCAAGGGCGAGAAGTACGTCACCCACGACAAGGAAACGCTGGCCTATTACGAGCAGCGTCTCGCCGGCCTACCCTGAGGGGCCCGGCGGAATTTTTACCGACTTTTCACTTGCACCGAATACGCACGAAACATTGAGGGGGTACAACCCGGAGGCAACGTGAGAGAAAAACAGCGGCAAACGTTTCAAACCGACCCGACGAACGCCACCTCAAACGAGATCGAGTGACCATGAAAGCAGGAGACAACATCAAGCGGATCGCCGGCAAGCCGGACAAGCTCAACCGGCTCTCCGACGTCCTCCAGACCTTGAAGCAGGACGGGTTCACCGGGTACGTCAAGATCAACTTCACCCAGGGCAGCATCGGCCGGGTGGAGAAGTTCGAGGAGATTCTCAGGAAGCAGTAGCGTTTTTCGAAGACGCTCTGAAAACCGACAACCGGGGTCCTTCGCTGACCTGGCCCGGCCAGGCCCCAGAAAGCCCGAGTCAAGAGCACGCCGCGTGCGCTTGGTTTGGGCTTTTTGCGCTCAGGCGGCGGCTCGATAGGGAGAAAGGAGGTGATCGGCCAAAGGATGACGGTTGTGATGATTGAATTGTAGCTTTGAGATCATCCCCTCCAGAAAAAGCCAAACCCCGGGCAACCGGGGGACGGAAAGCCAGCGGGTCCGATGGATCGGACGGCCGGGCCGCCTGAGGGAGAGAAGAAGAAACCAAACACTCATTTTTCTCTGGAGGGATGAACCATGAAAAAGCTTTTGGGAATCGCGCTGGCCGGTCTGCTGGTCTTCGGCATCGCCGGACCTGCCGCGGCCGCGTTCGACTACGGCAACCTGCACTTTGTGGGCATTGAGGACAGCACAAGCGACACCAAGCACGACGCCGCTGACGGCACCTACGAGTATCACGCCGACCTGGGCGACTTCAGCGTGCTG
>CAYVVQ010000114.1:0-12421 GCA_964454455.1 uncultured Desulfobacterales bacterium
CCTTTCACCTTGACCCTTTCACCTTGACCCTTGGACCTAGCTCTTTGCACGTCGCACTGATTGTGACAACCTACAACTGGCCCGAGGCCCTGGCCGTGGTACTGGCGTCGGCGGTGCGCCAGACCCGGCTGCCGGACGAGCTGGTGGTGGCGGACGACGGGTCCGGAGCGGATACCGAAAGCATCGTTTCCGAGGTGTTGGGATCCCGCGTGAACTGGCGTCACGTGCGCCACGAGGACCGGGGCATCCGGCAGGCCCGGATCAAGAACCTGGCGGTGGGGTACACCGAGGGGGACTACCTGATCTTCGTCGACCACGACGTGGCCCTTCACCCGAGGTTCGTGGAGGACCATCTGCGGATGGCCGGGCAGGGGAGCTTTCTCCAGGGAAAGCGGTCCTTCCTGCCGAAGCGCTTCACGGAGCAGGTCCTGAACGGGAGGGGGTTTCATCCTCCGGGTCCGATGCTCTCCGGGCTGGGGAACCGGAAGAACGCCGTTCGCTGCCCGGCGATCGGTCGTCTGCTGGCACGGCCCAGGCGCTTTCAGACCACCCTGCGGGGCTGCAACCTGTCCATGTCCCGGGAGGACTTCCTGCGGGTGGACGGGTACGACGAGACCTTCGACGCGGCCTGGGGGCGGGAGGACTCGGACATCTGCTACCGGCTGTTTCACCGGGATGTGCGCTGCCGGAACCTCTGGTGCATGGCCCTTCAGTATCACCTGGATCATCCGGTCCGGAAGAACCGGGACCGGGACGTCCTGGACGATGAGCTGGAGCGGCTGAGGGGCGAGCGGCGGACCGGGGCCCTGAAAGGGTTCTCCTCGCTCTCCACGGAGGGGGAGGTCGTTCGGGAAGGGCGGCGGATCCGCTCACCCCGCCGGGGATTCCTCCCTTGAACTGCTCGTGCGCAATGTGGCATGGTGCTCCCGTCAGTCGGACATCCGGGCCGGCCTGGGTCCGTCCCGGAGAGGCCGAAACGATCACTGGAGAAGAGTGACATGGACATTCTCGGGATATCATGCTTCTACCACGACGCCGCAGCCGCCCTGCTGCGGGACGGCCGCATCGTGGCGGCGGCCCAAGAGGAGCGGTTCACGCGCAGGAAGCACGACCCGCGGTTCCCCTGCCACGCCATCGAATACTGCCTGGAGGAGGGCGGCACCGCGGCCGACCGGCTCGACTACGTGGTCTTCTACGACAAGCCGCTTCAGACCTTCGAGCGCCTCCTGTTGAGCTACATCACGGTGGCGCCCCGGGGGCTCCGGTCCTGGCTGGAGGCCATGCCGCTCTGGCTCGGAAAGAAGCTCCACGTCCCCAAGCTGATCGAGCGGGAGATCGGGTTCGAGGGCGATGTCCTCTTCACCGAGCATCACGAGGCCCATGCCGCATCGGCCTTCTACCCTTCGCCCTACGAGGAGGCGGCGATCCTGACCATCGACGGCGTGGGGGAGTGGGCCACGGCCAGCTACGGGACCGGAAGAGGGAACGAGATCGCCCTCCTCGAGGAGCTCCACTTCCCGGACTCCCTGGGCCTGCTCTACTCCGCCTTCACCTACTTCACCGGCTTCAAGGTGAACAGCGGGGAGTACAAGCTCATGGGCCTGGCGCCCTACGGGAGGCCTGTCTACCGGGACCGCATCCTGAACGATCTCATCGATTTGAAGGAGGACGGCTCCCTCCGGTTGAACCTGGACTACTTCGACTTCCTGGGGGGGCTCCGCATGACGAACAAGCGGTTCGACCGGCTGTTCGACGGACCGCCGAGGAAGCCCGAGACCGAGATCACCCAGCGGGAGATGGACATCGCAGCCAGCGTCCAGTCGGTGACCGAGGAGGCGGTCCTCCGCATGATGCGCCACGTGCACCGGGAGACGGGCATGAGGCATCTCTGCCTGGCCGGGGGCGTGGCCCTGAACTGCGTGGCCAACGGACGCATCCTGCGGGAGGGCCCGTTCGAGGACATCTGGATCCAGCCCGCGGCCGGAGACGCCGGAGGGGCCCTGGGGGCGGTCCTGTCGGTCTGGCACCGCTACCTGGGGAACGAGCGTTGCGTCTCTCCCGGGTGCGACAGCCAGGCCGGGTCCTACCTCGGTCCGTCGTTCTCGCCGGACAAGGTGGGCGCGTTCCTGGACGGGGAGGACTACCCCTTTCACCGGCTGAACGGGGAGGAGCGAAACCGGATCATTGCGGAGCAGATCGCCCAGGGGAAGATCGTCGGGTACATGTCCGGTCGCATGGAGTTCGGGCCGAGGGCCCTGGGCGCCCGGAGCATCCTGGGCGATCCGCGGAGCGTGGACACCCAGAGCGTCATGAACCTCAAGATCAAGTACCGGGAGTCCTTCCGGCCCTTCGCCCCGACGGTCCTGGAGGACCGGATCTCGGACTACTTCGAGATCGACCGGCCCAGCCCCTACATGCTCCTGGTGGCGGGCGTGCGGGAGGAGCGGCGCCTGCCCCAGCCGGAGGGGGATCAGATCTCCATGATGGAGCGGCTCAAGACCAAGCGGAGCGACATCCCCGCCGTGACCCACCTGGACTACTCCGCCCGGATCCAGAGCGTCAACCGGGACACCAAGCCGGACTACTACGACGTCATCCGGTCCTTCGAGGAGATCACGGGCTGTCCGGTGATCGTGAACACGAGCTTCAACGTCCGGGGCGAACCCATCATCTGCACGCCCGAGGACGCCTACCGCTGCTTCATGAGGACGGAGATGGACGTCCTGGTGATCGAGGACTGCATCCTCTTCAAGGAGGAGCAGCCCGCCTGGGAGGAAGGGAAAGAGTGGAGAGATGAGCTCATCCTCGACTGAACGGAAAGAGATCCGGAAGTTCGGCCTGATCGCGCTTCTCTTCTTCGGGGCCCTCTTCGCCCTGGCGGTCTGGCGGGACAAGACCGTCCCCATGGCGATCTTCGGGCTGCTGGGGTTTCTGGGGCTTCTGTTCCTCACGATTCCGGGTCCCATGCGGCCGGTGCACGCGGGGTGGCTCAAGGTGGCCCACGCCATCGGGAGGACGATCACCACGATCATCCTGACCCTGGCCTACTACCTCGTGATCACGCCTTCGGCCTGGCTCAAGCGGCTGTTCGGCGGAAGACCGATTCCCGGGAAGCCCGACCCCGACGCATCGACCTACTGGGTGACGCGGGACGAGCCGGTGCAGCCCAGGGAGCGGTATCACAAGCGATTCTGATGGAGAAGGGATCATGGCCAAGCAAACACTGATCGGGGAGTTCTGGGAGTTTCTGCGGATGAGGAAGCGCTACTGGCTGCTTCCCATCGTGATCATGCTCTCCCTGCTGGGGGGGCTGATCGTGTTCACCGAGGGAAGCGCCGTGGCCCCGTTCATCTACGCCCTGTTCTGATGCCCCGCTCGGGACCCGACCGGACGCCGAAGGACCGCGGACGAGGTTGCAGGGGCATCCGATTCGGGCGCCGGCCGTGGACGTAGACCATCCCATGGACCGACCTGATCTTCACCGGAGCGGCCGTCCCCCCAAGGTCACGGTCTACATCACCGCCTTCAACTACGGCCGGTACATCCAACGGGCCGTGGACTCGGTGCTGAAGCAGACCTTTCGGGACTGGGAGCTCCTGATCGTCAACGACGGCTCCACGGACGAGACCCGGGAGGTGCTCGCCTCCTACGAGGGCCGGGAGAACGTCCGGATCGTTCATCAGGAGAACCAGGGGCTCACGGTCTCCAACAACATCGCCCTCCGCCTGGCCAACGGCGTCTACATCATGCGGCTGGATGCGGACGACTACCTGGACGAGAACGCCCTCCTGGTCCTCTCCAGCACCCTGGACGCCCACGAGGACGTGGGACTGGTCTACCCGGACTACTACCTGGTGGACGAGCAGGGCGAGGTGCTGGAGCTCGTGCGGAGGAAGAAGATCGGCGAGGAGGTGGACCTGCTGGACCTGCCGGCCCACGGGGCCTGCACCATGATCCGCAGGGACTGCCTGCTCTCCCTGGGGGGGTACGACGAACAGTTCCAGTGCCAGGACGGCTACGACCTGTGGATCCGGTTTCTCGAGCAGTACAGGCCCTACAACGTCAACGTGCCGCTCTTCTACTACCGCCGCCATCCGGAGAGCCTCACCCGGGACGACGAGCGGATCCTGCAGACCCGGAGGCAGATCAAGCGGAGCTTCGTGGAGCGCCGGCGAAACGGCGAGATCCCCAGGGTGCTCGCGGTGATCCCGGCCATTCGGCACTCCAACGTGTTTCAGGAGATCGCCCTCAAGGAGATCGCCGGACAGCCCCTGATCTGGCACACCCTCTCCCAGGCGGCTCGCACGAGCATGCTGGACCGGGTGGTGGTGACCACGGACGAACCGGCCGTGATCGACTACGTGAGCCGGGCGTTCCCGGGCGTGGACGCCCTGTCCCGGCCCGCGGAGATCTCCCGGCCCCACACCCGGATGGGTCCCGTCCTGCTGCACCTGCTGGAGCATCTGGCCTCCGGGGAAGGCTATCGGCCGGACGCGGTGATGCTGCTCTACGTCAACGCCCCCCTTCGCCGGAAGCGGCACATCGAGAAGGCCATCGACACCATCGCCATCTTCGACCTGGACAGCGTGGTGTCGGTCTGCGAGGAGCTGGCCTACTGCTACCAGCACGAGCGGAACGGGCTGGTGCCGATCCAGAAGACGCGCAAGCTCAGGCTGGAGCGCGACGCCCTGTACAAGGAGAACGGGGCGGTCCTCCTGACCCGGACCCGGCACGTCCAAGCCGACGAGATCCTGGGACGGCGCATCGGGCACATCACCATGCTGCCCGAGGAGAGCATCCGGATCATCTCCCGGTTTACCTTCTGGGAGGCCGAGAAGATCCTCCAGGAGTGGCGCCCGCTCTATCGGGACGCGTCGTGAGCCGGTCCTTCCGCTTCACCCGTCCTTCCCTGGGGACCTTCCGGGTCTCCGATCGTGAGCTCATCGGGGTCTTCGCCCCGTCGGAGCCGCCCGCCGGGCTCTCCGACCGGGAGATCGCGGAGCGCATCGCCGCGCCCTGCTGCGGGCCGAGGCTTCGAGACCGCCTGCGGGGCATGAAGCGGGTGCTCGTGGTCACGGACGACAACACGCGGCCGACCCCGCTCCGCCGCATCCTGCCCCCGTTGCTCCGGGAGCTGGAGGCGGCCGGCGTGCCGGAGGAGGGCATCCGCTTCCTGGTCGGCCTCGGAACCCACCGGCCCATGGCCCCGGAGGAGATCCGGGCCAAGTTCGGCCCGGACCTTGCGGGGCGGTATCCCATCCACAACCACGCCTGGAACGCGCCGGAGGCCCTGACCTCCCTGGGGGCGCTCGAGAGCGGCCTGGGGGTGGTGATCAACCGGATGGCCCTGGAGGCGGAGGGCGTCGTGGCCGTGGGAAACATCATCCCCCACGCCACGGCCGGCTTTTCCGGGGGCGGCAAGGCGATCATGCCCGGCATCTGCGGCGAGGCCACCATCGCGGACACCCACTGGACCGCCCTCGGCTACCCCATGCGCGAGATCCTGGGGGTCGAGGAGAACCCGGTGCGCGCGGCGGTTCGCGCGGTCTGCAGGAGCGTGGGCCTCACCGCCATCGTGGACGCGGTCATGGTGGGGGAGACCGTGGCCGAGCTGGTGGCGGGCGACCCGGAGCCTGCCCACCACCTGGGCGTTCGGGCGAGCCGGGCGCTCTACGGCGTCTCGGTGGAGGAGCCGGCCGACGTGGTCGTGGCCGAGGCCTTTCCCACGGACATCGACCTCCGCCAGGCCATCAAGGCGGTCTGTGCCGCCGATATCGTGGTGCGGGACGGCGGCGTGATCGTGCTGGGGGCCGACTGCCCGGAAGGCGTCTCCCCCCAGTTCCCGGACTTCGAGGAGCGGGGGTTTCGAGATCCCGGAATTCTGTACGAGGACGTGGAGGCGGGGCGCTTTTCGAACAAGCTCCTCGCCTACACCCTGGTGGCCATCGGGCGGATCGTCTGCGAACGGGCCTCGGGCGTCCTGGTGAGCCCCCACATCGACCGGGCCGCCGCCGAGGGCATGGGCTTTGCTTACGCCGCGGATCTGGAGCAGGGCCTTGCGCTCGCCCGGGAGCGGGTGGGAGGACCCTGCCGGATCAGCGTGCTCCGGAGCGCGGGCGAGCTGCTGCCGCTGCCGATGTGGTAAAAGCCCTGTGAGTCCCTTTCCCAACAGGCGTTCCCAGCGCCTCGAGCGCCTGCGCGGCGCCCTCGGCCGGATCCGCCGGGACGCCCGGTACGCCCTGGGGCTCGCAAAGGCCCTGCGGGTGGCGCCGCCCTGCGATCCCCGGGTCGAGGTCCGGGCCGAGGGCCCGGTCCGCGGGCTGGCCCCTTTTCTGGCGGGCACCCAGAGCGGGCTCCTCTACGTGGAGGAGGGACGGGCCTGGCGTCTCCACGGCGGGAGCGTCTACGGCATCGCCTCGAACGGGGATCCCCGACGGTGGTATGTCTTTCAGAGAATTCCACGAAGCTTCGGGCGGCTCCTGGAGGTGGACCTGGAGGAGGGGACCGCACGGAGCCTGGCCGGGTTCCTGAGCACCGGGGTGCACCAGCTGGACGTGGTGGACGGCAGCCTGGTCGTGATGGACACTTACGGCAACGGCATCGTGCACTACTCTGAGCGTGGAAAGCGCCTTCAGAGCGTCTACCCCTCCGGCCCGGTGACCAAGGGCCGTTCTTCGGCCAACTACCGCCACTTCAACTCCCTGTTCGCCGCCCCGGACGCCGTCTACGTGGTGGCGCACAACCAGAGCGCCAAGACGGGCAGGGACAGCGAGATCTTCGTCCTGGACCGAGGCTGGCAACCGCAGCGGGTGATCCCCACCGAGAGCGGGAGCGCCCACAACGTGGCCGAGATCGACGGCGTGCTCTGGCACTGCGACTCGCGGGGAGGCCGCCTGGTGGTGGGCCGGGAGCCCGTGTTTCAGGAGCCGGGGCTTTTCACCCGCGGTCTCGCCGTGAACCGGGCCCACGTCCTGGTGGGCGGCTCCCAGATCACGGAGCGCGAGCAGCGGGGACGGACGGACGGGGAGGTGGTCGTCCTGGACCGGGCCTTCGAGCCTCTGGGCCGGCTCCGGTTCTCGAGGAGCGGCGGGGTCCAGGAGATCCGGTTTCTCCAGGGAGACCTGGCCATGAGCAGCACGGGGTCGTCTTGAAAGAGCCCAGGCCCGCCTACATGGACAAGGGCCGGCCCGTCCTGGGCCGGATCAAGCGGGCGGCCGAGGGCGTCCGGCGGGTCTACTACCGGCGGGCCGCCGCCCGCCTGGCGGCCCGGGACCGGGAGCGGGCGCCGGCGAAGGCGGAGGGCCGGATCCGGCTCGCCTTCGTGCTCAAGGAGATCACCTACCTCAAGGCCTTCATGCCCCTCGTCCGCCTGTGGGAAGGGCGGTACCCGATCGTCTTCTTCGTGTTCCAGGAGGACGAGAAGGCCACGAGCCCCATCCGGAACCGCCGTCACCTGGCGCGTCTCGAGCCGTACACCCGGTTCTGGTTCCGGAGCGCGGCGGACCTGGCGGAGCAGTGCCGGAAGGAGGGGATCGTCAACCTGATCACGCTCGAGGCCATGCCCCTGGGGGAGGAACCCTACCCGGACCACGGGCTCAACGTCTACGTGATCACCCACATGACCGACTTCAACCGGACCCTGGACTGGTACTACGACAAGGTCCGGTTCATCCTCTTCCACTCGGCCTACATGGCCGGGGAGCACGCCGAACGGGACCGGGAGGGGAAGTTCCGCTACACGGGTTACTCCCAGTACCTGGCCCTTCCCGAGCTGGACCGGAGAACCATTCTGGAGAAGTACGATCTCCCCGGGGGCGGGCGTTTCCTGTTCGTGTTCGGGCCCCAGAAGAAGTTCTACCGGGAAACGAAACGGTTCATCCGGTGGCTGGGCGAGTACGCCCGGGAGCGCGGCTGCCTGCTTCTCTACAAGACCCGCAAGAAGAACCCGGTGACCCCCCACCTTCGCTGGCTGCTGCGGGGATGTCGGACGTTCTACGACGAGAGCTACGATCCCCCCACGAGCCTGGAGCTCATGTCCGTCTCGGACGCGGTGGTCAACTTCGACAGCACGGGGATCCAGGAGATCGTCA
Organism: uncultured Desulfobacterales bacterium; assembly: GCA_964454455.1. Taxonomy (GTDB): domain Bacteria; phylum Desulfobacterota; class DSM-4660; order Desulfatiglandales; family HGW-15; genus JAIPEI01. The sequence goes on from CAYVVQ010000114.1 coordinate 8,091, forward strand.
TGCTGGAGAGGAAGGTGCTCAACATCCACGTCAAGCGCGGGTACCGGGGCATGGACGAGATCTACGAGGAGGCCCCGGTGACGGATCTCCCCCTGGATGCGGACCGGGCGCGCCTCTTCCGGGCCCTGGACGCGCTGATGGAGGCCGATCTGGCCGACGGGATGAGACGGCTGAAGCAGACCTACTTCCAGGACGAGGCGGTCATTCGAAGGAACTACCTGGAGCTGGAAGCCACCTTCGTCCGGGAGTAAGCGCCGGTGCTCGTCCGCCACACCTACATCAACATGGTCTCGAGCGTCTTCGGCGCGGCGGTGGGCTTCGCCGCCTCCATCCTGGTGGTCCGCGTCTACGGCATCGAGGTCATCGGCCGGATCGCCTACATGATGGGCCTGGTGGGGCTGCTCCGGTTCGTGGTGGACCTGGGGATCGATCGGGCCGGCCAGAAGTTCATCGCCGAGCGGGAAGGGGGGTTCGCGCCGGAGTTCGCCGCCTATCTCGCGATCAAGAGCGTGCTCCTGACCGCGTTCCTCGCCCTGTCCGCCCTGTTCTTCGAGCTCGTGTTCCGGCCGGACGATCCGCTTCTCTATTTCCTGGTGACGGCGAACCTCTTCTGGATCTCGCTCTCCGATCTGTTCAGCAACGTGCTGGTGGCCCGGCGGGACTTCGCCTCTCTGGCGGTCATCAAGAACATTGCCCGGGTGGTGATGCTCGGCTTCGCGGTCCTCTTCTGCACCGTCCTTCGAAGCTGGTACCTGGTGGCCGTGCTCCCATCCATCGAGTTCTTCTGCCTGATCGTTCTGGCGGCGCCTTACGGGCGCCGGCGCCTGGGCCTCGCATGGGTCCGCCCCCAGTGGCGCCTCTGCAGGCGGTACATCCGGTTCGCCCTGCCCATTTCTCTCTCCGAGGGCATCTCCCTGTCCATCGCCAACGTGGACAAGGTCTTCGTGGGGCACCTCCTCACGGACGCCCACGTGGGGTACCTCACCGTGGCCGAGCGGGTGTACGGGGGCTTTCTGATGATCGTCAAGGCGGTGAGCCAGCAGCTGCTCCCGGAGATCTCCTACCGGCTCGCCAACTTGAAGCGCCGGGTGTTCGAGGGGCAGATGGAGAAGATCGTGCGGATGAGCAACGTGCTGGGCACCTTTCTCGCGCTGGCCGTCCTGGCCTACGCCGACGTGCTGATCCGGATCATGTACGGCCCCGGTCTCGAGACGGCCGCCTTCATCCTGCGGGTCTTCAGCCTGGAGATCCTGGTGAAGCTCTTCTTCCGGCCGTACCACAGCCTGATCTACGCTACCGAAAGGCACCGGCTGTTCCTGTGGTTGACATTGCCCAGCCAGGGGGTCCGCATCCTGGCGACCTACCTCCTGGTTCCCATGCAGCTGGCGGGAATGGTTCTGGGGGGGGCGGCCAAGCCCCTGGCCATCAGCGCGGTCTGGATCGCCCCGCGCGGGGTGGCCGTGCTCTACACGGTCCAGAAGGCATTCAACAGCCTGTTTCTCTATCGCATGGGAACCTTGGCTTCGGTGTTTCTGGCCTTGGGTGCGCTCGCCCTCGGGCTGGAGCACCTGGTGGAGAGCCGGGCGGTCGTGGCGGCGCTCGGGCTGGGGGTGCTGGGCCTCCACCTCGGCCTGCTCCGCGCGCTGGGCGTGCTGGACGACGAGGTCCTGCGGGAACTCACCCGCCCTCTGAGGGAGGCGGTGCAGGCCTTGAGAAGAAAGCCGGAAAAGGCGCAGGCCTGAACGGACTCGTGAGAGGGGCTGATTGAACAGGAGGTTTCGATGATTCTAGCGGTGATACCGGCCAAGGGGGAGTCGGGCAGGCTTCCCGACAAGAACCTGCAACCGGTTCAAGGAAAGACCCTGATCGAGCACGCCGTGTCCTATGCCCGGGCATCGGACCGGATCGACGCGGTGGTGGTCTCCACGGACTCCGACGAGATCGCCGGGCACGCCCGGGGTCTCGGCGTGGAGGTGATTCGAAGGGGGGAGGATCTGGGGGGCGAGACGCCCCTCATCGACGTGTACCGTCACGCGTTTCAGGCCGTGGACGACGGCGGCGTGACCCACGTGGTCGGGGTGCAGCCCGATCACCCGGACCGGCGGAGCGATCTCGGCGAGGTCCTGGATTATGTGCTCGAGAAGGGGATCGACGACCTGTTCACCGTGGATCGCCAGGGACGGAGGAACGGCGCCCTGGTGGTGCTGAGCCGAAAGGCCCTGGAGGCCTCGCCCTTCCCCTACGCCTCCTCCCGGCTGGACGACTGCACCAACATCCACACGCCCTTCGACCTGGAGATCGCCCGAAGGAGCCTCTCGCCCTTTGCCGGCACGCTGAAGGTGGAGGGACGCGCCGTCGGCGGGGACCATCCCGCCTGGATCATTGCGGAGGCCGCCTGCAACCACATGTGCGACCTGGACACGGCCCGGGAGATGATCGACCGGGCCGCCGAGGCCGGGGCGGACGCGGTGAAGTTCCAGACCTACCAGGCGGAGAAGCTCGTCACCGGAAGCGCCGTCTCCTTCTGGGGCGGGCAGCAGGTCTCCCAGCTGGACTACTACCGCCGCCTGGACCGGTTCGACCGGGCGGCCTACGATGCCCTGTTCGCACACGGCCGCGAGAGGGGTATCACGGTGTTCTCCTCGCCCTTCGACGAGGAGAGCACGGACATGCTGGCGGATCTGGGCATGCCGCTCTTCAAGATCGCCTCCTGCGACATCCCCAACCTCGAGCATCTGCGGCACGTGGCCCGCATCGGGCGGCCCGTTGTGCTCTCCACCGGGGCCTCCACCGAGGAGGAGATCGACCGGGCCCTGCTGACCCTGTTTCAGGAGGGCAACCACCAGGTGATGCTTCTGGCCTGCACCCTGAGCTACCCCACGGCGCCGGCCCACGCGAACCTCCAGCGGATTCAGACCCTCAAGGAGCGGTACCCCGGCATGATCGTGGGCCTGTCGGACCACACGGAGCCGGACCCGAACATGGTGATCCCCGCGGTCGCCGTGGCCATGGGGGCCCGGATCATCGAGAAGCACTACACCCTGGACCGTTCCTGGACGGGCTCGGGGCATTACTTCGCCGTGGACCCTCCGGACCTCCGCCGCATGGTGGAGAACATCCGGCTGGCCGAAACCGTGCGGGGGGACGGCGCCCTGGGCGTGGCCGAGTCCGAGACGCCGGCCTGGTCCAGCGCCAGGCGGAGCATCGTGGCGGAGATCCCCGTTCGGCGGGGTCAGGTCCTGGAGCGCGCCATGCTCGGGCTGAAGCGGCCGGGCGGCGGCCTGGGGGCAGACATGCTGAATCGGGTGGTGGGCCGGCGGGTGAACCGGGACCTGGAGGCGGACGAGCGCATTCGTCTGGAGGACCTCGAGGGGTCGGCCTGAGCCGTGGGCCTGGGGGGATACATCCTCTGGACCGCCGTGGCCCGTGAGGTGCACCGCAAGACCGGGCGCAAGGTGGTGCTCACGAACCGGGTGTTCGGCCGCCTCCCCTGGCCGCGAAAGGTGCTGGACGACGAGGTGTTCCGGCACCATCCGGCGGTCGTGACCGACCCGAAGGAAGCGGCGGGGCCGGTGGTCGAGCTGCGGCTGGACAACCGGCAGGCCAACTACTGGACGCGCATCACCCGGGACCGGATCCTGTACAAGCCCGGAGGGCACGCCATCGAGATGGCCTGTGCCGCCTACGGGGTGTCCCGCCCGGAGATCCGCTGCGAGCTGCACCTCACCGGCCCGGAGCTCGTGTCGGGCCGGCGCCTTCTGGATGAGCTGGGTCCCTACGTGGCCATCGAGCCTCACACCAAGGACAGCTTCACGGTGAACAAGCAGTACGGCTTTTCCCGGTGGCAGGAGGCGGCGGACGGTTTGAGGGCGGCGGGGCTGACCCTGGTGCAGGTGGGCGAAGGGGGGAAGCCCCTCCTGGAGGGCGTGAAGGACGCCACCGGGCTCCCGGGCATTCGGGAGACGGCCGCGGTGCTTCACCACGCCGACCTGCTGGTGGCCCCGGAAGGGGGGCTCATGCATCTGGCCAACGCGGTGGGGACCCGCTCGGTGATCGTCTTCGGCGGGTACGTGAGCCCGGAGCTGACCGGGTACGCGGAGAACGTGAACCTGTTCACCGGCCTGCCCTGCGCGCCGTGCGGCCTGAGGCGGAGCTGTCTGAGGGGGCGGCGCGACTGTCTGGAGCGCATCCCGCCCGGCGAGGTGTGCCGGGAGGCTCTGGCGCTGCTCGAATCACCCTGAACGTCCATGACCCGAGCTGCGCTTCGGGTTATGGCGGATATCCAAGGGTTGGAATCATCCAAATCGAAATCGAAATCGGGATCGGGATCG
>CAYVVQ010000115.1:0-4662 GCA_964454455.1 uncultured Desulfobacterales bacterium
GACTCCTCGAGTCCCGCCAGGATCGCCTTCATGAAGGCGGGCAGGTCGTCCGGCATGCGGCTGGTGATGAGGTTTCCGTCCACCACCACCTCCTGGTCCACCCAGTCCGCCCCCGCGTGGACCAGGTCGTCCTTGATGGCGAAGAACGAGGTCACCTTCCGGCCCGAGAGCACCTCCGCCGAGGCGAGCATCCACCCGGCGTGGCAGATCGCCGCCACCACCTTCCCCTGATCGAACAGGCCCCGGACGAAACGCACCATGGCCGGGTTCCGTCGCATGTGATCCGGTGCGTACCCTCCCGGGATCACGACGCCGTCGAAGCCGTCCGGGCTCACCTCGTCCGCGGCCGCGTCCGACCGGGTTGGAAGGCCTCCCTTGCCCGTGTAGGTCCTGCCCTCCTCGGGACCGACCACGGTCACCTCGACCCCCGCCTCCTTAAGGCGGTAGTAGGGGATCCAGAACTCGAGATCGTTCACCATCTCCTCTGTCAAAATCGCCATCTTCTTTCCGTTCAGCGCCATGGTTCACCTCCGTGGTTCGAGTGATGCATGGTTGACGCATTCGCAAAGACCCGCTCACGCACCGAGGGAAGTGCTGTAACCTGCTGATATTCCATGGGCAGATCTCAAAGCTTGGGGCCTTTTGCGACGCCGTCATGGTTCCTTCACCGGCAATGCTCGTCATAGAAGAAGAAAACCACGAAGCCGGCGAATGCAACCGAGCCGCACCACAGGGGGCGCGGTCCGCATTTCATGATACGCAAATATCCGCCCCGGTTCAAACGAATCCCGGGGCGGCCGCTGCTGCCGGCGGATCAGTCGGTCGGGTGAGAAGGGGCGGAGCGGTCGGTCTTCACCGTGTGGTGGATCCGGTGGAAGGCGGTCAGGTGGGTCAGCACGGCCAGGGCCCAGAGCGCAATCTCCAGAAACCCGAAGAGGGAGCCCGCCGCCAGGAGGACGATCCGCTCCGGTCGCTCCATGAGGCCCACGTCGCACTTGGGGATCACCAGCTCCGCGCGGGCCCGGACGTAGCTCACCATGAACGCGCCCAGGATCACGGCCAGGACGAGGAGGGTGCGCCCGAGGTCCCCGTTCGAGGCGAAGTGGGCCAGGAGGCCGGCAAAGACCAGAAAGTCCGAGTACCGGTCCGCCACCGAGTCGGTGAACGCCCCGAGGGGGGAAGCCCGCCCCCCGGCGCGGGCCACGGCCCCGTCGAGCATGTCGAAGAGCCCGGCAAAGAGGACCACGACGCCCGCGGCGAACCAGAACCCCGCATAGTAGGCCCAGGCCGCTCCCGCGTTGACCGCGAGCCCGGCGAGGGTGAGCGCGTTGGGCGAGACCCCCCGTCGGTCCAGGGCCTCGGCCAGCGCCCGAAGTGCGGACTCGACGGGCTTCCCGATGTACCGGCGCATCATAGGCGACCGCCTTGGGGGACGTTCTTGCATAATTCGATAACTCGAATGGACAGGGATCTTCCCGTGTACACCGGTTCAAGTCCGCCGTTGATTGCAGGAGTCAAGCAGGCGCACGGGAGTTATCGAATGATGCAAGAACGTCCCCTGTGGGTTCCTTGGGATCAGCGTTTGACCTTGCCCTGGATGAACCTCTCCACCAGGTCCCACGCCTTGGCGTCCGTGTACTGAACGGGCGGGTGCTTCATGGTGTAGGAGGAGATGCTCTTGAGCGGCCCGGCCGTGCCCCGGTCCAGGGCCAGGCGGCAGCAGCGGATGGCGTCGATGGTCACGCCCCCCGAGTTGGGCGAGTCCTGCACCGACAGCCTCAGCTCGAGATCCATGGGGACGCCGGCAAACCCCCGGCCCTCCATCCGCAGGAAACAGACCTTGTTGTCCTTCTGCCAGGGGACGTAGTCGGAGGGTCCGATGTGGATGTTCTCGTCCGGCAGGGGATGGTCCAGCTGGCTCTGGACCGCGTCGGTCTTGGAGATCCGCTTGGACTCCAAGCGGTCCCGGCTCAGCATGTTCAGAAAGTCCGTGTTGCCGCCCGTGTTGAGCTGGTAGGTCCGCTCCAGGCGGATCCCACGCTCGGTGAAGAGCCGGGTGAGGATGCGGTGCACGATGGTGGCCCCGATCTGGCTCTTGACGTCGTCCCCGACGCAGGGCAGGCCCCGCTCCTCGAAACGACGGGCCCATTCGGGGTCCGACACGATGAAGACCGGCATGCAGTTGATCATGGCGACGCCCGCCTCCAGGCAGCAGTCGGCGTAGAAGCGCGTCGCCTGCTCGGAGCCCACCGGCAGGTAGTTCAGCAGGATCTGCACCCCGGCGTCCCGCAGGGCCTGGACGACGTCCACGGGCTCCTTTCGGGCCGGCACGAAGGTGCGCTCCCGGGGGTAGGACCTCATGTGATCGGCGACGCCGTCCAGGACGGGCCCCATCTGCACGACGACCCCGCTCCGGGCGATGCGCTTGCGGATGGGATAGGCGCAGTTCGGAGGGGCGTTGACGGCCAGGTCCACCCGCTTTCCCACCTTACGTTCGTCCACGTCGAAGGCGGCCGCCACCTCGATGTCCTCCGGGAGATATCCCCCCAGGTCATAGTGCATCAGCCCGAGGTGCCCGTCCCGATCCTTGTACTCGCTGTAGTAGTCGATCCCTTGGAGGAGTGATGTGGCACAGTTTCCGACCCCGACGATCGCAATTCGAATCTTCTTGTTCCGCGTCATGGCTTTCCGGCTGTCCTTGAGAGGTATCGGATACTTGGGCTGATGGAAGACAGAGGTCGAATGTTATCACCGTTCTCGAACAGAAATCAAACCATAATCCCACAAACAGGCAAAGGAGCCCGACAGTTGGCGAGGGAGAAAGGCACTTGACGAAGGAGGGGGCTTTGGGGGATGCTGATCCTCCGTGGGGATCGACGCCCGCACCCAATCGCGGCCACAGGTAACACACACGGGGGACCCTTCATGGGCCGAACGCTGGGCATTGCGCTTCTCCTGCTGCTCTTCCCGCCGGGGCTTTCCGCGGCCGAGCTCCCCTTTCAGGGTCGCGCCTGCATCTCCCTGGAGGAGAACGATCTCCAGGCGGCCCGGCTCCTGGCGCAGACCGCCGCCACCCGGCACGCGATCCAGGCCACCGGCGTCCTGGACGAACTCCCTGCCCAGGCTCCCCCGGGGCTTGCAGGAGATATCCTCCAGATGCTTCGCTCCGGCCACCTCGAGGCGGTTCGGGTTCTGGCCCACGAAGAAAGCGAGGAGGCCGTCTGCGAGACAGTGGAGATCCGCGTCGATCCGGACGGACTTCGACGCGCGGTCCGGGAGAAGCTCGGGGCGGGGGCCGGCCGGGGCGGGGAGCCGGGCCTGGGACGCAACCGCTGCCTGCGCATCCTGGCCGTCCAGGAGGAGGAGGACCGCTACGGACGCCGCGTCACCGTGACGGTGCAGGCGAGGCGAACCACCGGTCCTCTTCACACGTCGGAGCACCGGAGGAGCAGGCCCTGCTTCAAGGTCTGCATCGACTTCTTCGGCCCGGGCGGCGTTCCCATGGACGGCGACGCCCGGTACATCGACGAGACGGCCGAAGGCCTCCTGCGGGGCGAGATCCGCACCCTGGCCTTTCACGCGCCCGAGGGGGTCCTGAGCTACCGGGTCTGGCTTCCGGCCGGGAAGGAGGCCGCAACCTCCGCCCGGCCGGCCGCCGAAAAGCCAGCCCGCGATGAGACGACCCCGGCTCCCGACGACGAAGAGGAGCCCCTTCGTGCCCTCGAGGCCGTCGAGGCTGAAACCGATGCGGACGGCCTCCGGCTGGAGGTCGTCGCGGACGGTCCCATCACCCGGCACGCCCAGTTCTACATGGGCGGCCCGCCCCGGTTGGTCATTGACATCCCGGGCCGCTGGCGGCGGCCCCGGTTCCACGCCCGGCGTATCGAGGGCGCCTTGGTGGAACGGGTTCGAATCGGGTATCATCCGGGAAAGCTGCGGTTGGTCCTGGACCTGCGGGAGGGGGAGTCGGCCCCGGCCGCTACGGTTCGAGAAACCCCGAAAGGCATGGTCATCGAGGTTCGATCCCGGTGACTGGAGCGTCGCCCCCCGGGACCGCCGCGACGCAGCCGGGCGCCACCGGGGGAAAAGAAAGGGAACGGAAGACGAAGGTGAGCGAACGGCTGATCTGGATCGATCTGGAGATGACGGGCCTGGACCCGGAGAAGGGGGGCATCCTGGAGATCGCCACCCTGGTCACGGACAGCGGACTTCGCATCCTGGCCGAAGGCCCCAACCTGGCCATCCACCAGCCCCCGGCCGTCATGGAGGCCATGGAGGCCTGGAGCCGAACCCACCACCAGGCCTCCGGGCTCCTGGACCGGGTCCTGGCCTCACCCCACGACACCCGCTCGGCCGAGCGGGAGAGCCTCGCGTTCCTACACCCCCTCTGCGAGCCCGGGTCATCGCCGCTCTGCGGCAACTCCGTCTGGCAGGACCGGCGGTTCCTGATCAAGCACATGCCGGAGCTCGAGGGGTTCCTGCACTACCGCAACATCGACGTGAGCAGCGTCAAGGAGCTTGTCCAGCGCTGGTACCCGGAGCTGCCCGGCTACCCCAAGAGCAAGGCCCACCTCGCCATGAGCGACATCCGCGAGTCCATTCAGGAGCTGGCCTACTACCGGGAGAAGGTCTTCCGAAGCTGAGAGGAGAATGGGGTCAGGT
>CAYVVQ010000115.1:4762-12332 GCA_964454455.1 uncultured Desulfobacterales bacterium
GGTCAGGTAGTTGTGGATGGAGTCCGAGGCCATGCGGCCCGCGCCCATGGCCAGGATGACCGTGGCCTGTCCGGTCACGATGTCCCCCCCCGCCCAGACGCCCGGCTTGGTGGTCTTGCCGGTGTCGGGGTCCGCAATGATGTAGCCCCACTTGTTGAGCTGCAGCGCCTCGGTGGACTGGGTGAGCAGGGGGTTGGCCGCGGCGCCCACGGCGATCACGGCCAGGTCGCATTCGAGCTGGAACTTGGAGCCCTCCTTGGGCACCGGGCGCCTCCGCCCGGAGTCGTCGGGCTCGCCCAGCTCCATCTCGAGGCACTCGATCCCGTTGATCCAGCCCCGGTTGTCGCCCAGGAAGCGGGTGGGGGCGGTGAGGAGGTGGAACTCGATCCCCTCCTCCTCCGCGTGGTGGATCTCCTCGGCCCGGGCGGGCATCTCCTCCCGCGAGCGCCGGTAGATGATCCGCACGTTGTCCGCGCCCAGCCGCATGGCGGTGCGCGCCGCGTCCATGGCCACGTTTCCCGCGCCGAAGACCGCCACGTTCTTGCCCACCGCGATGGGGGTGTCGTACTCGGGGAAGAGGTAGGCCTTCATGAGGTTGGCCCGCGTCAGGTACTCGTTGGCCGAGTAGACGTTGATGAGGTTCTCGCCCGGGATGTTCAGGAACCGGGGAAGACCCGCGCCGACGCCCACGTAGACGGCGTCGAAGCCTTCCTTCTCCATGAGCTCGTCCACGCTGACCGTCCGGCCCACCACCACGTTGCACTCCACCTTGACGCCCAGCCGCTCCAGGAAGTTCACCTCGGAGTAGACGATCTCCTTGGGAAGCCGGAACTCGGGAATGCCGTAGACCAGCACCCCGCCGGGCTTGTGAAAGGCCTCGAAGATGGTCACGTCATGCCCCTTGAGGATGAGGTCGCCGGCCACGGTGAGCCCGGACGGCCCGCAACCCACCACGGCGACGCGTTTGCCCGTGGGGGCGGCCTTGGGGGGCAGCGCCCCGGAGCCCTGGTTCCGCTCCCGGTCGGCCACGTAGCGCTCCAGGGCCCCGATGGCCACGGGATCGTCCTTCTTGCCGAGGATGCACACGCCCTCGCACTGGCTCTCCTGGGGGCAGACGCGGCCACAGACGGCCGGGAGGCTGTTTCGCTCCCAGACGCTGCGGATGGACTTGGTGAACTCGCCCTCCTTGATCAGCTGGATGAACGCCGGGATGTCCACGGCGACCGGGCAGCCGTCTATGCAGGTGGGCTTCTTGCACTGGAGGCACCGCTCCGCCTCTCGAAGGGCCGTCTCCTCGTCGAAGCCGAGGGGGACCTCCTCGAAGTTCCGCCTCCGGACTTCCGGTTTCTGTTCAGGCATCTTCTGCCTGGGAATCTTTTCCTTCTTGGTCTTTTCCGCCATGATGTCCTCCGTCACCTCGTTTTCCGGGGCGTTCTAGCCCGCCGCCTTGCACTCCTCCAGGTATCGCTCGTAGGCTTGCTGCTCCTGCTCCTTGTAGGCATCGAGACGCTGCGCCAGCTCTTCGAAGTCGACCTTGTGCCCGTCGAACTCGGGACCGTCCACGCAGGCGAACCGGGTCTCATCGCCCACCGTGACCCGGCAGCACCCGCACATGCCCGTCCCGTCCACCATGATGGCATTGAGGCTGACCAAAGTCTTGACCCCGTACTCCCCCGTGAGCTTGCAGAGGAACTTCATCATGGGAACCGGCCCGATCCCCACCACGAGCTTGATGTCCTCCTTCTCCAGAATCTCCCGGAGGACGTCGGTGACAAAGCCGTGGTGACCGTAGGAGCCGTCGTCCGTGCAGACCCGGAGATCGTGGCTCGCGGCCTTCATCTTGTCCTCCAGGATCAGGAGGTCCTTGGTCCGCGCCCCGATGATGGCGTAGACGTGGTTCCCCAGCTCCTTGAGGCCCCGGGTGATCGGGTGCACCACGGCGACACCGGTCCCGCCGCCCACGCAGACCACCTTGCCGAGCTTCTCGAGGTGGGTGGCCTGTCCGAGCGGGCCGATGATGTCCTGGAACTTCTCCCCGACCGCCAGGGACTTGAACAGCGCGGTGGACTTTCCCACGACCTGGTAGATGATGGTGATGGTTCCTTTCTTCGGATCCGTGTCCGCCATGGTCAACGGGATGCGCTCGCCGGTCTCGTTGACCTTCAGGATGACGAACTGGCCGGGCTTCGCCTTGGCGGCGATGTTCGGCGCCGCGATGTCGTTCAAGACGACCGTGCCGTCGGCCATTTCCTGGCGCTTCAGTATTTCAAACATGAGGGACCTCCAAGTGTAGGTATTGACGGGACATCATCGTGTAACACACGCCGGCCGGAGCTGTCAAAAGAAATGATTCACAAGGGTTTGCGGCGGGGGTGACCGAGAGCCGGGCGCCGGCCATGAACGTTTGGAATGAAAACCTTTTGATAGGTATGCTTCTTGCAAAATATCTCGTCGGCATGGCGGGAACCGAGCGCGGTCCGAGTCGAGCCGGCTCGCTGCTCTCTGTCTCGAACCCTTGGATATTGCGGGATATCCGGCTCGCGCCCTGCCGAACCAGTCCGATCAGGAGCAGGCCGGCCACGAGGCCACCGTCAGCGAATTGCCCCCGCGCCACGAAACCGTCCCGCAACAAACCGGCTCCGGACGAGCCACCGGAATGGAACATGAAGCACTCGGACGAGAAGAGCACCTTCAACGAGGCCTGCCCCGACTGCGGGCACACCCATCGCCTCCCCGAGAGCTGCCGGGGAAAGCAGATCGCCTGCAAGGGGTGCGGCAACACCCTCCGCGTCCATCCCGCGCCACAATCCGGGCCGGATACGGCCGGGTCCGCGCCGCCAGCGGATCCACCCGAGACCGTGGCCGCGGACGATGCCGGCCTCGTGCTGGGCCGGCTGGCCGTGAAGCACCGTTTCCTGACGGAGGACCGGCTCAAGGAGGCCGTTGCGCTCCAGCGGGAAGAGAAGGACCAGGGCAGGCAGACCATGCTCGGTTCCCTCCTCGTACGCCGGGGCTTGATCACCCAGAAGCAGCTGGACTTTCTGCTCTCCGTCCAGCTGATCATGGAGACGCGCAGGCTGGACCGTCAGTTCGGGGAGATCAGCGTCCGGAACGGGTTCGCCGAAAGGGAGGACGTGGAAGCCGCCCTCAAAGAGCAGGAACGTCTCTTCAAGGAAGATCGCAGCGTCCGGCTTATCGGAGAGATCCTGGTCGATCGAGGCAAAATGGACCCGGGGCGACGGGACGCAGTGCTCGAGCGGCAGAAGCGCATGGCTTCTTGCGATGCGGAACCGGCTCCCGCCCCCCCCGAGCCCGAGGCCGGCCCGGCCCACCCGGAGCCCGGCGTCGCCGTCGGGGAAACCAATCCCTGCGAGGAGCTCTTCCAGGTCGCCTTCTCTCCGGATGGTCTCTCCGCCTCGATCACGCCGAACCGCCCTGTCCCTGACCATGTCTCCACGACGAACCTCAAGTCCTTCCTCCAAGCCAGGGAGGTCGTGTACGGGCTGCTGACGGACCCGGAGCTCGAGGCTTTCCTTCGCGAGGGGGCCGACACCGGACAGGCCTTCGTGGTGGCCCGGGGAACGCCCCCCCAACCCGGACGCAACGCCGAGATCCGGTATCACTTCGACACCGACCCGTTGAAGGTCGGGACCATCAAGGAGGGAGGGAGGATCGACTTCAAGGACCGGGGGAACATCCCCCAGGTCGCCGCAGGGGACCTCCTGGCCGAGCGCATTCCACCGGAAGAGGGCGTGCCCGGCACGGACGTCAGCGGCCGCCCCCTGGCCCCGCCCAAGCCGAGAGGCCCCAAGCTCAAAAAGGGGCGGGGAACGGTCTTTTCAGAGGACGGCCTCCGGCTTTTCGCGGAGCTTCCCGGCCGCCCGGAGATCAGCGCCGACGGAAAGGTGTTCGTCTTTCCCGAGCACCAGGTCCAGGGAGACGTGGATCTCAAGAGCGGGCACGTGGAGTTCGAGGGGGACATCCAGGTGGCCGGGACGATCCAGAAGGGATTCCACGTTCGCGGTGGGAGCCTCACGGCCAACGAGATCATGGGCGCGGAGATCGACATCCGCGGGGACGTGGTGGTCACCGGCGGCGTCATCGGCGCGTCCATCCGCGTGGGGGGGAACCTGAGGGCCCGCTACGTCCACAAGAGCTCCATTCGGGCCTTCGGCGACGTGGTCCTGGAGAAGGAGGCCATCGACGCGAACGTGGAGACCAGCGGTACGATCATCGTCAAGAACGGCTCCGTGTTCTCGTCGAAGGTGGTCGCCAAGAAAGGTGTGGAAGCGGCCCAGGTGGGCTCCAGGACCTCCAACCCCTGTCTCCTGGTGGTGGGCACGGACGACCGGGTCAAGAGCGAGATTCAGGGGCTGCAGGACCGGATCGACCGGCTCAAGGAGGCTCGGAACGGCGTTCAGGAGACCCTGGACGGCCTGGAAAGGCAGAAACAGCAGATCGCCCTCGATCTGGGGGAGGCGGCTCAGCAGCAGGACGCCGCCAACGTGAAGAAGCGAAAGATCGAGGAGAAGATCGACGGGGCCCGAAGGAGCGGGGACGAGGCCCTCCTGAAGAAGATCCAGCAGGCGATCGCCACCCTGGACCGCGAGATGCGGGAGCGGGATGGGACCCTGGAGTCGTTCTTCGCCCGGGAAGACGCCGTCAACGAAGAGATCGCGGCGAAAAAACAGGAGCTGGAGACGCTGGAAAGCCAGGCCGAGGCCCTGGCCGGAGAGATCGAGGATCTCAACGAATGGTCGAGGTCAGAAGCGGCCATCCCGGTCGTGAAGGTGTTCGGATCCATTTTCCCCTACACCATCATCAAGGGCATGCACACCTCCCTGATCCTGCCCGAGGCCCACGAGTCCGTTCAGATCAGGGAAACCCATTACAACGAACCTGGGGACGGCAAGGAGTGGAAGCTCCGGCTCACTCCCCTGAAGACGTGAAACCCGCAACCTTTTGTCGATCCCTGAACAGGATCGAACCGGCTTTTCGAGGGAATCCATGGACGTCCAGTACATCAACCCGTTCGTCACCGCCACGCTTCACGTCCTGAAGACCATGGCCCACACCGAGGTCAAGGCCGGCAAACCCTTTCTCAAGAAAGAGAAGCTCGCCCGGGGCGACGTGTCAGGACTCATCGGCCTCACGGGCGAGGTGAGCGGAACCATATCGGTCACCTTCCCCGAGAGATGCATTCTGGCCATCGTGGGCCGGATGTTCGGGGAAACCATGACCGCCATGAACGACGAGATCGGCGATGCGGTGGGGGAGATCGCCAACATGATCTCCGGCCAGGCCCGACAGGCGCTGGAGGAGATGGGGCGCTCCCTCCAGGCGGCCATTCCCTCCGTGATCATGGGCAAGGGCCACCAGATCAGCCACATCACGAGTCACCCCATCATCGCCATTCCCTTCGACACGAACGACGGGGGGTTCACCATCGAGGTCTGCTTCGAGGGGTGAGCCTTTTCAGGTCACCCTGTCCCTGTAGCTGTCCTGGACCGCCCCGACCAGGGAGGTGAGGGTCTCGTTGACCGGGGTGGGGACCCCCAAGTTTGCACCCTCCCGTGCGATGGCCCCGTTGATGTAGTCCACCTCGGTGCTCCGCTCCCGGAGCACGTCCTGGAGCATGGAGGAGACGTTCCCGGCCGTGGCCCGGCAGACCTGCATCACCCGGTCCAGGGGGTCCGGATAGGGCAGGCGGACCCCCCCGGCCTCGGCCACGGCCTCGGCCTCGGCCACGGCCCTCTCCATGACCCGCCGCGTGCCGGGGAGGTCGGGCAGGCGGCCGTTGTGGAGGCGGACGAGGGCGGTGAGCGCATTGATCCCCACGTTGACGAGGAGCTTGCCCCAGATGAGGTCCCGGACCTGCTCCACGGAACGGCTCTCGAACCCCGCCCGGTTGAACGCCCCCACCAGTCGATCCGCCGGGCCGCCGGGCTCCCCGCGGGGTCCCAGCACGGTCTCCCCGCGGCCGGCGTGGCGAATCCGGCCGGTCTCCAGGAGCGTGGCCCCCTCGGAGGTCACACCCCCCAGCACCCGTCCTGCCCCGAAAATCTTCTCGAGGGTCTCCACGTGCCCGAGGCCGTTCTGGAGGGTCAGCACCGTGGGGGAGCTCCCCAGGAGGCCCTTCACGGTCCGGCCCGCCTCGGCGGTCTGGGGCGACTTCACGCAGACGAGCACGAACGCCGGCTCGCTCTCGAGCGGGCCCACGGTTGCCGGGACCCGGACCTCGTACCCGCCGCCCTCCGCCTCGACCCGGATGCCGCGGCGGTCGATCTCGGCGGCCCGATCCGGCCGGTGATCCAGCAACTGCACGGCCAACCCGGCCCGTTCCAGATTGGCCGCGAACAGGCAGCCCATGGCGCCGGGCCCCACCACCAGGAAATCCATATGCGTCATCCCCCCGTCAGATCTTCTCCGCCTCCTCGGGCTCCATGGCGAAGGTGTGCTCGGGCCCGGGAAACGCACCCTGCTCCACCTCGGTCTTGTACTGCACGAGCGCGTCCCGGATCAGCGGGGCCAGGTTGGTGTACTGCTTGACGAACTTGGGGGTGAACCGCTCGAAGAGCCCCACCAGGTCGTGGTAGACCAGGACCTGCCCGTCGCAGTCGATGCCGGCGCCGATCCCGATGGTGGGGATGCGGAGCTCACGGGTGATCCGAGCCGCCAGGAGATCGGGGATGCACTCCATGACGACCATGAACGCGCCCGCCCCCTCCAGGTCCTTTGCGGATTGCACCATGGCCCGGCCGCTCTCCGCATCCTTTCCCTGCACGCGGAACCCGCCCAGCATGGTGGCGGTCTGGGGCGTGAGGCCGATATGGGCGCAGACCGGGATGCCGACCCGGACCACGGCCTCGACCACCGGGGCCATCTCCGAGCCCCCCTCGAGCTTGACCGCGTCGCACCCGGCCTCCTTGACGAAGCGGCCGGCGTTCTCCACGGCCTGCTCCACGCTCACGTGGTAGGACATGAAGGGCAGATCGCCGATGATGAGGGCGCTCTCCGTACCCCGGCGAACGGCCTTGCAGTGGTGGATCATCTCGTCCACGGTCACGGGGACCGTGGAGTCGTATCCCAGCACCACCATGCCCAGGGAGTCGCCCACCAGGACGGTGTCGATCCCGGCCTGGTCCACGAGCCGCGCCCCGGGGTAGTCGTACGCGGTCATCATGGTGATCTTCTCCCCGGCCTCCTTCTTTGCCTGCAGCTCCGCGAGCGTCACCTTCTTTCGAGCCATTGAACCTTCCTCCTTCCCTGTGTGAAAGCCGCCCCGCCGCCGGATGCTCCGGCCAAAAAAAAGGCCCTTCGGGTTACCGAAGAACCTGGTTCACGGGTCGTACGACCGAAAGCTCCGCTGCTCTCGCGGAATGCGCATCCGTCCGACGAATGAGTCGAATGCGTGCAAAGGCTTTTCGGCCGTCCCGGTCACAACCGAGTGGTGATCCAGGCGGCGCCACCCCAACATCATCCCGTTGTTCGATGCTCGGGCCGCATCCGATGCGGCCCTTGACGGGTTCGCAAAAACCCGCTCACCCGCCGCTGGAAACGTTATAACCTA
>CAYVVQ010000116.1:0-12331 GCA_964454455.1 uncultured Desulfobacterales bacterium
AATCCCCCACCGTCTCCAGCCGCAGCCTCAGATAGGCCTCCTCGGCCTCCTCGGTGCCGGGCGCGATCTCCATGATCTCCTTGTAGGTGCCCATGGCGGCCTTCAGGTCGCCCGCGGTCTCCTGGCCGCGCGCCCGCTGGAGCAGGAGGCGAACCGCGGCCTTCCGGGCCTCGGGGTGCTCGGGGCGGACCTCCAGCACCCGGCGGTAGGTGCGGAGGGCCCGCTCCGTCTCGCCCTGTCGATCCGCCAGCTCGGCCAGCCGGAGCATGAGGTCGACGTCCTCGGGTCGGGACTCCAGGGCCCGCTCCATCAGGTCCATGGCCAGGGACTCCCGGTCGGTTTCGAGATAGACGAGGATCAGGTAGTCCGTCAGGACCGGGTTTCCCGGGTCGGCCCGGAGCCCCTTTTTCAGGAGGGGGACCAGCTCGTCCCAGCGCTCCTGCCGGCTGAGGACGTCGAAGATGAGCCGGTAGTAGTCCATGTTCCTGGGCGCACGGTCCAGCAGGGCCAGGGCGGTCCGGTAGGCCTTTTCCCACTGCTCCTGCTTGACGTAGGCGTCGAGAAGCAGCTCCCGGGCGGTCACGTCGCCGGGCTCGGATCGAAGATAGTCCTCGAGGTGCTTTGCGGCCGCCGCGTACTCCCCGGACTCGTACTCGAGCACGGCGAGGTTGTGGACCAGGGTTTCGTTTTCCGGGGTGTGGGGGAGGATCTTGCGGTACAGCTCCTTGAGCCGTTTCCTGTCCCCGAGCCGGTCGAGCACGTCGGCCATCAGGAGCATGGCCTCCAGGGACTCGGGCTCCCGGGCCAGCACCTCCTTCAGGTAGGTCTCGGCCTCCCGGAGGTTCCCGCGCTCGATGGCGTTCTGCGCCAGGCGCAGCCGGGCGTCCGTGTCGCCGGACTCCATGGAAACGGCCTGCTTCAGGTACTGGTCGGCTTTTTCCGAATTTCCCGCCCGATCGTGGAGGCTGGCCAGGTTGTAGTAGAGGTTCACGTCGTCGCGGTCGAACGCCAGGGCCTCCGTGTAGCGCTCGATGGCCATCCGGGTGTTGCCGGCCTGGGAGTAGAGGTAGCCCAGGGTCTCGAGCAGAACGGCACGGTCCTGATCCTCCTCCAGAAGCCCCAGGACCCGCTCGTACTCCTCCAGGGCCTCCGCGGTCCGGTCCGCCTCCTCGAGCTTCTGCGCCAGGCGGTATCCGAGCACCGGGTCCTCCGGGTTCAGAACCGCCAGCCGCTTCAGCGTGGAGAGCACGCCCCGGGAATCCCCGGCGGCTTCGTAGGCCGTGAGCAGCCTCTGGAGCAGCCGCTCGTCCCCCGGCGTTCGTTCGGCCCCGGCCTCGAGCAGCTCCGCGGCCCGGTCCCAGCGCTCGAGGGCGAGGCTCTCCTCGATGATCCGTTCCCGGATCCGCTCGTCTTCCGGGTGGAGCTCCAGCGCGCGGTTCAGGATCTCGAGGCGCTTTTCCGGGTCGATGATGCGATCGGCCCGGGCCAGCCAGTCCTCGACGCTGGGCGCCACCTCCAGGGTCACGTGACCCAGGAGCGTTCCTCCCTGCTTGACCTCGATGCGGTAGCTGTTCCGGTCGAAGGCGGTTCCCTCGGGGAGGAGACTGCGGATGGCCATCTCCTCGTAGAGGAGGGCATTGGCGTCCAGGCCGGTGCAGAAGATGCGGAGCCCGTGGTCGAAGGCGATGTTGGTGGCGATCTCCGCGATGTGCATGCGGTCCCCGGGGCGGACGGGCAGGGACTCGCCGTTCAGGAGTCGGATGGGGTCCCCGTTTCGGGTCACCAGCATGGCGTGGAACCGGGGGTGGGCGGGGTGTGTGGACCTCCACACCCAGATAGCTCCGACCGCGAGGGCCAGCAGGACCAGGATCCATGCGAGGGATCGTCGACGTCTCGGTCGTCCGCTCAGTCGAGCCAAGCCGCACCCCCTCTCCCCGAATGGATCTCTTTTCCCTCCGCTCTATTTCCTGTCCGCGAAGCGGTCCTGCCACACCAGCAGAATCGGGCTTGCCACGAACACGGAGGAGTAGGAGCCCACGAAAATGCCGATCAGGATGGCGAATGCGAAGTCGTGAATCACGCCGCCTCCCAGCACGAACAGGGCGACCACCACGATCAGCGTGGTGAGGGAGGTCAGGATGGTGCGGCTCAGGGTCTCGTTGATGCTGGCGTTCATCACCTCCTCGAAGCTCCTCCTCCGGAACCGCCTCGTGTTCTCCCGGATCCGGTCGAACACCACGATCGTGTCGTTCAGGGAGTAGCCCACGATGGTCAGGAAGGCCGCGATGATGCTCAGGGAGATCTCCCGGTCGGTCAGGGCGAACGCCCCGACGACGATGCCCACGTCGTGGATCAGCGCGAGGATGGCCCCCATGGCGTACTTGAGCCGGAGGAACCAGCAGAGCCCGAGGGTGACGATCAGGGCGAGCAGGATGAGCCACGTGACGCTGACGCCGACGATGGAGGCCACGTACACCACCAGGGCGAGCGACAGGGCCATGACGATGCTCATGGCCCACTTGAGCTCGAAGCGCCCCGAGATGTAGATGGCGATGAAAAGGATGGCATAGAAGATGGCGAACAGGGCTTTCTGGCGCAGGTCCTCACCGACCTTGGGTCCCACCATCTCCACCCGCCGGATCTCCGCGTTCTCCCCGAACCTCTGGCTCAGCTCGCTGCGGATGGCTTCGCTCAGCCCGGCCAGCTCCAATTCCGTCTGCCGCACCCGGACCAGGTACTCGTCTCCCTCGTCCTCCCCGAACTCCTGGATGATGCTGTCCCTGAGCACGGGCGAGGTGAAGGCGTCGCGGATCTCGGAGGGCGGGTGCGGCTGGTCCAGCTTGACCTGGATGAGGATGCCCCCGCTGAAGTCCACGCCGTAGTTGGGGCCGCCGCGCCAGAGGAGCAGGGCCGCGGTCAGTGCGATCAGGGTGATCGAGAGGACGAAGGCGATCTTGCGCCTCCCGATGAAGTCGATGTTGATGCCCGGCTTGATGAATTCCATGGGTGGTCTCCCAGAGCTGTGTCTGATTCCTCAGATGCTGATGCGGCTTCGCCTCTTCTGGACGTAGAGGTAGTCGAAGACGATTCGGGTCATGAAGACCGCGGTGACGAAGCTCGCCACGATGCCGATGCTGAGGGTCACGGCAAACCCCCGGACCGGGCCGGTTCCGAACTGGAAGAGCACGAGCGCGGCGATGAAGGTCGTCACGTTGGCGTCCAGGATGGTCACGATCGCCTTGCCGTAGCCTCCCTCGATGGCGGCTCTCGGGGGTTTCCCGAGCCGCAGCTCCTCTCGTATCCGCTCGAAGACGAGGACGTTCGCGTCCACGGCCATACCGATGGTGAGAATCATGCCCGCGATCCCGGGCAGGGTCAGGGTCGCCCCGAAGAGGGCCAGGCCCGACATGATGAACAGGATGTTCAGGAGGAGTGCCATGTCCGCAACGGCCCCGGCGAGCCCGTAGTAAACGATCATGAAGATCAGCACGACGACGCCTCCGATGATCATGGACTTGAACCCCTTGTTGATGGAGTCCTTTCCGAGCGAGGGACCCACGGTCCGCTCCTCGAGGATCTTCACCGGGGCGGGAAGGGCGCCCGCGCGGAGCACGATGGCCAGGTCCCTGGCTTCCTCCGTGGTGAACCGGCCGGTGATCTGGGCCTTCCCCCCGGAGATCACCTCCTGGATCACGGGCGCGGAGTAGACGTTGTTGTCCAGCACGATGGCGAGCCTCTTGCCCACGTTGGCCTCGGTGATCCGCTCGAAGAGCCTGGCACCCCGGGCGTCGAAGGAGAGGGACACGTACGGTTCGCCGTACTGCGAGTCGATCTGCACCCGGGCGTCGGTGACGTACTCACCCGTCATGAGGGTGCGCTTCTTGAGCAGGAAGGGGATCTTGCCGGTCTTCCCCGAGTCCGGGTCCGCGTCGGTCTTGTAGAGGATCTCGCTTCCCGGCGGGACCTCTCCTCGAACGGCCGCTTCCACGCTGTGGTCCTCGTCCACGAGCTTGAACTCCAGGAGGGCGGTCTTGCCGATCAGGTCCAGGGCCCGTTCGGGGTCCTTGATGCCCGGGAGCTGAATGAGGATCCGCTGTCCCTGCTGGGGCCGGATGTCCGGTTCGCTGACCCCGAACTGGTCCACGCGGTTGCGGATGGTCTGCAGGGCCTGGTCCGAGGCGAGCTTCATGATCTGCTCGCGGGCCTCGGGAGCCAGGGTCATCCGGACGGGAAAACGCTGCTCTCCCTCCGCCGGCAACGCTTCCACCTCGAAGTTCCGGTAGTCCTCCCCGGCCAGCTCGCGGAACGCGTCGACGTCGGCCTCACGCATGAGGGTCAGGTTCACGCCCGAGGTTCCCCGCCGCTCCATCTCGCGGTAGCGGATCCCCTCCTTTCGAAGGTCGTGCTTGATCTCCTCGACGACCCGCTCCAGGTTGCTCTCCACGGCCTTGGCCGCCTCCACCTCGAGGACGAGGTGCATGCCGCCCTGCAGGTCCAGCCCGAGGTGAATGCGTTCCTGGGGGAGCACCGAGGACCACCACGGAGGCAGGTCCCGGGTGAGGGAGGGCGTCAGGTAGACGAGCGCCAGGAGTACGATGAAGGAGGCGATTCCGGCACGCCAGCCTAGGTTCTTGAGCACGCTTCACTCCTTTACCGAGAAAACGCCCCTCGATGGGCCGGGCGTAAGGCGGCATGTCATATGCCGCCGCAAGGTTCGCAACTTGCACGGCGAGGTGTAAAACCCCGCCCTACGAAAACAACGATCTTCATCCCGTTACTTGCTCGGCTTCTCCTGGACCTCCCGCCCGCCGGCCACGCCCGCAACGGAGCCCCGGCTCACCTTGACCCGGACCTTCGGTGCGATCTCCATGGTGACGGTGTCGTCCGTCAGGCCGGTTACCGTGCCGTGCAGGCCGCCCGAGCTGACCACGCGATCGCCTTTCTTGAGCGATGCCACCATGTTCTTGTGCTCTTTGGCCTTCTTCTGCTGGGGGCGGATGAGCAGAAAGTAGAAGATGGCGAACATGAGAAGCAGCGGGATGAACGCGCCGAACGCTCCCCCCTGACCGCCCTCGGCCCCGGTACCGCCCTGACCCATTGCGTATGCCAGAAAATTCATGCTGAGCCTCCATGGTTTGACGGATTCGCAAAAACCCGCTCACCCGCCGCTGGGTACGCTGTGACCTCTTGGAATCCCAGGGGCAGATCTCGATGGTCCGGGCGTTTTACGACTCCATCTTGGTTTCCCTTCGAAAACAGCTCCACATCCGGGTGGCCCGCACCCCGGGCCTGCGAGAACGGCTCGGGTTCGGGTCTGCTGCGCCTTCAATGGAAAAACGGCCTGTTCCCGTGTTGGAAACGGTTAAGAATTTACGGGTGTCACTCCACGCGACTCGTAGAAGCCGCCGCGGAACGCTTCCATCCGGTCGTCTCGTATCGCCTTCCGAATATCCTCCATCAACCGCGCATAGTAGTACAGGTTGTGGATCGTGTTCAATCGATACGCCAGAATTTCTTTCGCGAGAAACAAATGCCTCAGGTAGGCCCTGGAGAACCGCCTGCAGGTGGCACACCCGCATCCTTCCTCCACCGGCCTCTCGTCCCGCGCGTACTGCGCGTTCTTGATGGTGATCCGCCCCTCCGCCGTGAAGAGCGTCCCGTTCCGGGCGTTCCGGGTCGGCATCACGCAGTCGAACATGTCCACGCCGAGGCGGACCGCCTCGACGATGTCCTCGGGCGTGCCCACGCCCATCAGGTAGACGGGGCGATCGTCCGGCAGACCGGGCACGGTCTCCGCGATGACCCGCTCGCGGGTTTCCCGGTCCTCGCCCACGGAGAGCCCGCCGAGCGCGTAGCCGTCGAAGTCGAGCTCCATCAGCGCCTCGGCGCTTCTCAACCGGAGGTCTCGAAACATGCCGCCCTGAACGATGCCGAACAGGGCCTGACCGTCGCCCACCCCGCGCTCGCGGCAGCGCCGCGCCCAGCCCGTCGTCCGGCGGACCGACTGCTTCACGTCCTCGTAATCGGCCGGGAAAGGCGCACACTCGTCAAAGGCCATCACGATGTCCGAGCCCAGGGCCTCCTGGATCTCCATGGCCTTTTCCGGTCCCAGGGCGTGCTCCGAGCCGTCGAGGTGGGAACGGAACACCACCCCTTCCTCGGTGATCGTCCGGAGGGTGGCCAGGCTGTACACCTGGAACCCGCCGCTGTCGGTCAGGATGGCCCCGGGCCACGCCATGAACCGGTGCAATCCCCCCAGCTCCCGTATGGTCTCGTGCCCGGGCCGGAGGAACAGGTGGTACGTGTTGGCGAGAATGATCTCCGCCCCGACACCCTGCAGGTCCTCCGGATCGACCGCCTTGACCGAGCCCGCGGTGCCGACCGGCATGAACACGGGCGTGTCGAACGTCCCGTGGGGCGTCGTCACCCGGCCGGTTCTCGCGCCGGATCCGGCGCACCTGTGGAGCTCCTCGAACATGAGAACCCGCGATGGCCCGGCCGCTTCGAACGGCGGCCCCTACAGGATCAGCATGGCGTCGCCGTAGCTGAAGAACCGATAACGCCCGCGGACGGCCCGCCGATAGGCCTCCCGGATCCGTTCGTAGCCCGCGAACGCCGACACGAGAAAGAGCAGGGAGCTCGCGGGCAGGTGAAAGTTCGTGACGAGCCCGTCCACGGCTCGAAACCGGTACCCCGGCGTGATCATCAGCCCGGTCTCTCCCCGCCCCGGGGCGATCCGGCCGGCGTCGTCCGACGCTGTCTCGAGGGTGCGGACCACGGTGGTCCCCACCGCGATCACGCGGCGCCCCTCGGCCCGGGCACGGTTCACGCGGTCCGCCGTTTCCGGCTCGATCCGAAAGGCCTCATCCCCCAGGACGTGCTCCCGGATGTCCTTGCTCCTCACGGGCCGAAAGGTGCCGTGCCCCACGTGGAGGGTCAGGCCGGCCACCGAGACGCCGGCTTCGGACAACCGGCCCAGCAGCCGTTCGGAGAAGTGGAGCCCGGCCGTGGGTGCGGCCACGGCCCCCGGACGTCCGGCGTAGACCGTCTGGTAGCGGTCCCGATCCAGCCCGGCCCTGGGATCCCCGGGCCCTCGCTTGATGTACGGGGGGAGGGGCATCGCCCCCCGTTCCCCCATGAGGGCGTCCAGGCCGTGGGGGTCGCAAAAGAGCACCCGGACCAGCCCGTCCGTCCCCACCGCCTCGACGGTTCCGCTCACGTTTCCGTCGAGATCGATGCGATCCCCGACCTTCGCCCGCTTGGACGCCTTGATCAGGCAGCGCCGCGATGGCTGAGGCCGCCCCCCCTCCGGGTGGTCCAGGACGAGCAGCTCCACCCGCCCCCCGGTGGCCTTGCGTCCGTAAAGACGGGCCGGCACGACGCGGGTGTCGTTGACGACCAGGAGATCCCCCGCCCTCAGGAGGTCGGGCAGGTCGAAGAAACGGTGGTCCGAAAAAACGTCTTTCTCTCGATCCACGAAAAAGAGCCGGCTCTCCTCCCGCTCTCCGGCGGGCTCCTGCGCGATCAGCTCTTCCGGCAGATCGTATTTGTAGTCCTCGATATCGAACATCCGCTCAGCGGGCTCAAAAGCCGTACCATATATTGAAAACGGCCTGGAAAGTCAATTGATTTTGTCAGCGGAACAGGTAGGCCAGCAGCAGACCGACGCACATGGCGAGGAACCCCATCACCCGCAGATGGGCGTCCGGTATCTCCTGGAGCTGGAGCATCCAGCGCTTCATCTTGTGGGGAAAGGCGAAGTAGGGAATCCCTTCCACGACGAGAATGAGACCCAAGAGGCAGAAAAGGAGCTTCATCGCAATCGATCGGGCCTTGATGGAGGTTCGTAAAAGGCCGGGCTTCGGGCAGGCCACTCTCTCCAGCGCGCGTGGTGCGCATCTTAGCCGGGCTGATTCGGGGTGTCAACCGGCTCCCCCATCCGGCTGCCAGACCTACATATTCGACAGGTTCGCAAAACCCGCTCACCCGCCGCTGGAAGCGCCATAACCTGTTGATACTCCTTGGGCAGATCTCAAGGCTTCGGGCTCTTTGCGACGCCATCATATTGCTTGATCTCTGGCGCTACATCGGGTAGCGTTCCCCTGAACCGATCACCAAGGCTTGCGCGATCCTCGTCTCCTCTGGGACGGGATGGGGAAAAGGGGTTTCGCTGCGGACGGCCTCCGACCGCAACGATCTTTTTTTTGTGGATCGGCGCTTCCCGGCGCCCGGGAATCCAGAGAGGGATCTTCGAGCCATGGACCGTTTCCCCAACCGGGTGGAGATCGACCACGCGGCCCTGCGGCACAACCTGATGCAGGTCCGCTCGTTGATCCCCTCCGGGACCGGGATCACCGCCGTGGTCAAGGCCGACGCGTACGGTCACGGCATGGTCGAAGCGGCAAGGACGCTCGAGGCGGCCGGTGCGGAGCGGTTGGCCGTGGCCCACCTCGCCGAGGGCGTGCGGTTGAGAAAGGCGGGCGTGCGCCGCCCCGTGGTCGTCCTGTGCGGCATCCGCAACCGGGACGAGGCCGGCGCCGTCCTGGACCACGATTTCATCCCGGTCCTCCCGGAGCCGGGCCCCGCCGGGGTCCTGAGCGATGAAGGCCGGCGAAGGGGGCAACGGAGTCGCGTCCAGCTGAAGATCGACACGGGGATGGGCCGGCTGGGGGTCCCCGCCGCCGGGGCCGGCGCGTTTGTCGACGAGGTCCTGAAGCTGGACGGTCTGAACGCGGAAGGGCTCATGAGCCACCTCTCCTCGGCCGACGAGCCGGACCGGGGGTTTACGGAGGCCCAGATCCGCGCGTTCGAGGACGCCCTGGAAGCGGCCCGGGAAAGGGGCATGGACACCCGAGCGAGCAGCCTGGCCAACAGCGCCGGCACGCTCGGCTACCCGGAGGCCCATTTCGGCATGATCCGGCCCGGGATCCTGCTCTACGGCGGGTCGCCCTCGCCCGAGCTTCTTCCGTCCATTGCCCTGGAGCCGGCCATGACCCTGAAGGCCACGGTGCTCCAGGTCCGCGATTTCCCGGGAGGGGCGCCGATCAGCTACGGGCGGACGTACACCACCGCGGATCCGGAGAAAATAGCCGTGATCTCGGCAGGGTACAGCGACGGTCTCCCCAGGTCCCTGTCCAACCGCGGGCAGGTGCTCATCCGGGGGGAGCGGGCGCCGATTCGAGGGCGGATCTGCATGAACCTGACCATGGCCGACGTGAGCCGCCTGCCCGAGGTCAGGCCGGGGGACGAGGCCGTTTTCCTGGGTCGCCAGGGCGATGGGGTCCTCACCGGCGACGAGGTGGCCGGGGCCTGTGGCACGATCTCCTACGAAATTTACTGCACCGTGGGGCGGTGCGGAGAGAAAACAACGATTCCATGAAAGCGAAGATCGAGCAGATCCTGAGAGAGTGCCTGGAGTCCTGCTTCGAGGGGGGCGATCTCGTCCGGACATCGATTCCGGAGTTCGTCGTCGAGATCCCGAACAACCCCGCGCACGGGCAGTTCGCCACCAATCTTCCCATGACCCTGGCCTCGTCCCAGAAACGGGCCCCGCGGGAGATCGCCGCGGTGATCGTGGAGGCGCTGCACGGAAGGCATCCCCTGGTGGAGAAGGTGGAGATCGCCGGCCCCGGTTTTTTGAACTTCACCATCCGTCCGGAGGAGTGGCACCGCGTCCTTGCGGAGATCATCGCGCAGGGGCCCGACTACGGCCGGAGCGACCTGGGCGGGGGGGAGCGGGTCCTGGTGGAGTTCGTGAGCGCCAACCCGACCGGCCCGCTCCATCTCGGGCACGGCCGGGGAGCCGCCCTGGGGGACAGCCTGTGCAGGATTCTCTCCTTCTGCGGTTTCGAGGTGGCCCGCGAGTTCTACATCAACGACGCCGGCCTCCAGATCCGTCTCCTCGGGGAGTCCATCTACAGCCGCTGGCGGCAGCGGCGCGATCCCGGCGCCCCGTTCCCCGAAGGAGGGTACAGGGGGGACTACATCGAGACCCTGGCCTCCGAGATCGACGGGATCGAGGACCTGGACGCCTTGGGCGCGGACGAGGCCGTGGAGCGTTGTGCCGAGTTCGGCCGGGGGCGCATGCTCGAGGAGATCCGCTCCGACCTGGAGGCGTTCAGAACGACCTTCGACGTCTGGGTCTCGGAAAAGGAGCTGGTCGCGTCGGGTCTCCTGGACGAGGTCCTGGAGCGGACCCGGGCCCGGGGGGACCTCTACGAGCAGGACGGGGCGTGGTGGATCAAGACCACGCTCTTCGGGGACGACAAGGACCGGGTGATTCGAAAGAACGACGGCCGGTTCACCTACTTCGCCACGGACATCGCCTATCACCTGGACAAGTGGAAGCGGGGCTTCGCCCGGGCCGTGAACATCTGGGGCGCGGATCACCACGGGTACGTGCAGCGGGTCAAGGCGGCCCTCATGGCGAACGGACTGGAGGAGGACTGGCTGTCCGTGATCCTCATCCAGCTCGTGAAGCTGTGGGAGGGCGGGGCCGAGATCCGGATGTCCAAGCGGGCGGGTTCCTACGTGACCCTCCGGGAGCTCGTCGACGAGGTGGGGGTGGACGCGACCCGGTTCCTGTTCCTCGTCAAAAACCACGACTCCCCCCTGGACTTCGACCTGGACCTGGCCAGGAAGCAGGACAGCGACAACCCCGTCTACTACGTCCAGTACGCGCACGCACGGATCTGCAGCGTGTTTCGCAAGGCCGCGGAGGAGGGGGTGCCCTTCCCCGATGAGCCGCTGGAACTGCTGGGCCGGCTGGAGCTCGAGGAGGAGCGGGCCCTCGTGCGGTTTCTGGCCAGGTTCCCCTCCCTCCTCGTGGACATTTGCAGGAGCGGCGAGCCTCACCGTGTGCCTTACTATCTCACGGAGCTCGCTTCGGCCTTTCACAAGTACTTCAATCTCGGAACGAAGATCCCCGAGCACAGGATCGTCACGCAGGATGTCCCGCGGACGCAGGCGCGGCTCTGTCTCGCGGCGGGCATCCGGACCGTTCTGCAGAACGGGCTTTCTCTGCTGGGCGTTCACGCCCCGGAGCGGATGTGAGCCCGCGCCGGCTGCGAACGTCGTGACGAGAGCCCCGCAAGCCCATGGCCCGAAAACGATCCAGTGAAAAGAAGAAGGGACGGACGTTTCAGGTCGAGATGCGCGCCGGGAGCCTGTTCCTCTGGGGAGGCGGGCTCCTGTTCCTGCTGGTGTGGATCTTTGCGCTCGGCATCCTGGTCGGGAGGGGTTCGCTGCCTGCGGACAAGGCCGTGGGGGAGCTGAAGGAGCAGATCGGGAAGCTCCAGGAGATCGTCCGTCGGGACCGGGCCCGGCAGAGCGAACCCGAGGAAGAGCCGGCGGAGAGCCCCAAGCTCGCCTTCTACGAGAAGCTGGCCACGAAGAAGGACGAGGCCCTGGAGCGTCGGACGACGAGATCCGAGCCTGCCGTGAAAAAGCGGGTACGGGCCGCGCCTCCGGAGCGGCCGGCCAGGGAGCCGGAGCCGGAACCGACGCCCGAAAGCGTGGAGAAGACGCGGTCCCCGCCGGAGAAGCCGTCGGCCCGGGCAGAGGAGACGCGGGTGCCGCCCCCCGTGGCGGAGCGGGACGGGCTGCTGGTCAAAGCCCGGTTTACGGTCCAGGTGGCCGCGACGACCACCCGCAGCGCCGCGGAGGCGATGATTCAGCGGTTGAAACGCAAGGGGCATCCGGCCTACTATTACGATGTCGAGGTCAATGGAACCACCTACTACCGCGTTCGATGCGGGCGGTTCCTGAGCCGAACGGAAGCCGAGCAGTACGCCGGGCTGCTGAGGAAGAAGGAAGGGGTCAACGGATTTGTCTCCAAGCTCGACTGAGCCGATTCTCAGAAAGGCGGCGATTCGGGACGTGAAGCCCATTCACCGGCTGCTGTACCAGAATGCGGATCGGGGGCTGCTCCTCGCGAGGTCCCTGAGCGAGCTGTACGACCATCTCCGGGACTTCTACGTGCTGGAAGATCCCGACCGCGGGGACTGGGTGGTGGGGGCCTGCGCCCTGGGCGTCTGCTGGGAGGATTTGGCCGAGATCCGCTCCCTGGCCGTGGCGGAGGACTGCCAGGGCGTGGGGTACGGCCGTCTGCTGGTCGAGACGTGCCTCCAGGAGGCCGGCGACCTGGGCATCCATCAGGTGTTCGCCCTGACCTACGTGGACGCATTCTTCGGAAAACTCGGCTTCGAGGTGGTGGAAAAGTCCGTGCTTCCCCACAAGGTGTGGGCGGACTGTCTGAAATGCGCCAAGTTCCCGGATTGCGACGAGACGGCCATGATGCTCGAGCTGTAAACCCGAGAGGCAAGAGGCACGA
>CAYVVQ010000117.1:0-12236 GCA_964454455.1 uncultured Desulfobacterales bacterium
GGCTGCTCCCGGAAAGCGGGATCGAAGGGGTCGATCTCACCTTCGGCGACGGGGCTGCGACGCTCGAAGCCATCGAGCGCATCGCCTACAGGCGCGGCCTGGGCGATCTTCTGGCCCGCGGCGCGCAGCGTGCGGCAGAGGAGATTCCAGGGGCCGCCGGTCTGGCCATGACCGTGAAGGGTCTGGAGCTTCCCGGATACGACCCGAGGGGCATGAAGGGCCAGTCGCTGACCTATGCCCTCGCCGACCGGGGCGGCTGCCACCTCCGCTCCTCGACCCTGGGCCCTGAGCTCATGGGGCATCCGCCGGGGCACGATCGAAAAGGGTACGAAGGAAAGGCGGAGCTCATCGACAGCCTGCAGCTCGACAAGATCGTGTTCAACACCCTGCCGGTCTGTCTGTTCGCCGGTGTCGTGATCCGCGCCGAAGACGGCGCCGAGGCCGCCTCGGCCCTGACGGGGCACAAGATCACGGTCGAGGGCCTGCGGTCGCTGGCTCGAACCACCAGGGACCTGATCCGGCGGATCAACGGCCGGGAAGGCTTCGGACGGGAGAACGATACGTTGCCGGCCCGGCTGTTCGAAGAGGGATCGACTCGAGGGGCGAGCCGGGACGAGGTCGTGGATCACGGCCGCTTTCTGTCGATGCTCGAGGCGTACTATCGCAGGGTGGGCTGGAGCGAGGAGACCGGAAACCCGCCCTGAGGCGAGCGTTCCCTGTCGTTTGCCTCCGAGGACGACGGGAGCCCGGATGGGCGGGATCTCGAGATTTTCCTTGACCGGGAGGGGTGGCACCCGTAAGGTATTACCATTGACAACATAGAACAAGCAGGCCGCATGCCCACCACCCCCTTTCCAGAGTTTCCCCAGCTCAAGGTCAAACGCACCTTCGAGCTGATCGTCGATCTGCTCAAGGAAAAGATCCTCTCCGGGGACCTGTCCCCCGGGGACCGTTTGCCCCCCGAACGGACACTGGCCGAGAACCTCGGCGTGGGGCGGCCTTCCGTGAGAGAGGCCTATCGCACCCTGGAGCTCCTGGGGGTGGTCCAGGTGCGAAAAGGAAACGAGGGCGGGGCCTTCATCGTCGAACCGTCCGAGTCGCTGACCAGCCAGACCATCAGCGATCTCATGCGGTGGCACCACGTGGACTTACCGACCCTGGCCGAGGCGCGCCGGTTCATCGAGCGGGGCACGGCCGAGCTTGCCGCACAACGGGCCTCGAAGGAAGACATGGATGCACTGGGAGATCTCCTGGACCGTGCGGTCGATCAGGCCGCCCGCGGTGAGTCCGTGGCCGAGCTCGGGCTCGAGTTTCACCTGTTGTTGGCCAAGGCGGCCGGAAACCCCTTGCTCTATGTGGCCCTCACCTCGATCATGGACCTGATGCGGCAGGTGCTGCGCAAGATCGCTCCGACGCCCGAGGCCACCCGAAACGAGCTGCAGGAACATCGCCGTCTGCTGGACGCGATCCGCGACGCGCAAGTGGAGCGGGCCGGAGAGCTCATGGACACGCATCTGAGGAGCTCCCAGCGGCGGCTGGAGTCGTTGGCGGAGCCGATCCGGGAAACGGGCGGAGCGGTCTAGGCTGCAACTGGAGGGGATATGAATCGGAGCATGATTCAAGAGCTGGTCGTCGCAGGCTGTCTCCTGGTCGGGACCCTGGTCGTCCTGTTCATCCTGATTCCCACCCAGATCGAACAGGCCGCCCAGTATGACCTGGCCAGCCTGTCGCCGGCCTTTTTCCCCGAGCTCGCCGCTCTGATCATCCTGGGGCTGACCGTGGTGTTGATCATCACCCACGCGAATCGCGCCAGGAAGGGACTGCCTTCCATCCACGCGGACGAGGAGAGCCTGAGCGGCCGGGAGGAGCTGCGCGTGGTCGGGGCCATGCTGATCTCGATCGCATACTACCTGTCCCTGGGCTACCTCGGTTTCTGGATCGTCAACACCGCTGGCGTGGCCGCCCTGTTCACGCTCCAGGACCGGAGTCGAATCGGGCGCCACCTGATCGTCGCCTTGGTGACAACGGTCCTGATTTACGCCTTCTTCCATTACGTCATGCGGGTTCACTTTCCCATCGGAGAGATTTTCGAGTAGGGGTGTTCGACCCATGATAGAGAACCTGGCCTCCGGGCTGGAGATCATATGGACCCTGGAGCACGTGCTCGCCATTGTGGTGGGGTCCCTCCTGGGCCTGGTCGTCGGCAGCATTCCCGGGCTCACGGCCACCATGGCCGTTGCGCTGATCCTTCCGCTCACCTTCGACATGGATTTCGTCACCTCCATCATGCTCCTCGTGGGGGCCTACAAGGGCGGCATCTTCGGGGGGTCGATCACGGCGATCCTCCTGAACACCCCGGGCACACCGGCATCCGCGGCCACCGTGCTCGACGGCTACACCCTCACCAAGCAGGGGAAGGGGGTGAAGGCCCTCAAGATGGCCAAGTACTCCTCCTGCCTTGCGGATCTGATCTCCGACCTGATCCTGATCGCCATTGCCGCCCCGCTGGCCTCGATCGCCTTACGCTTCGGTCCGCCCGAGATCGCGATGCTGATTCTCTTCTCGCTGACCATCATCGCCGGTGTGGCCGGGAAATCCATCATCAAGGGCCTGATCTCCGGTGCCTTGGGGCTGCTCCTCGCGACCGTGGGCCTGGATCCGATCCTCACCACGCGGCGATTCGTGTTCGATCAGCCGAGCCTGGACAGCGGACTGTCCTTGATCCCGGTCTTGATCGGGCTTTTCGCGTTGTCCGAGGTCTTCCTCCAGCTGGGCCGAAGATCCAAGAGCGCGGCGGACGACTTTGCCATGGTCCACTCCTCCAATCCCGCGGACAACCGGGTCTCCTGGAGCGAGTTCAAGGCATCCCTGAAGACCATCCTGCGAGGCACGGGCATCGGCGCGGGAATCGGGATCATCCCCGGCATCGGCACGGGCATCGCATCTTTCATGAGCTACGGCCAGGCCAAGCGGGCCAGCAAGGATCCGGACCAGTTCGGGAAGGGGTCCCTGGAGGGGATCGCCGCATCCGAGGCGGGGAACAGCGCCGTGGTGGGCGCCACCTTCATTCCCCTGCTCACGCTGGGGATTCCGGGAGACATCATCACGGCCGTGATCATGGGGGCCTTCCTGATCCAGGGGTTTATCCCGGGACCGTTGCTCTTCAAGGAGCATGCGGACATCATCTACGCCATCTTCATCGGTTTCATCATTTGTGACGTGGTGTACTTCATCATCGGGTCCCTGTTCATGAAGTATGCGGCCTATCTCAGCAAGGTGCCCAGAAAAACGCTGTTTCCCATTGTTTTCGTGTTTTGCGTGGTCGGGTCTTACGCGATTCATCACTCGCTGTTCGACATCGGCATCCTGGTGGTATTCGGCATCCTCGGCTACTATATGATCCGATTCGGGTTTGCCACCGCACCGCTCTTGATCGCCTTCATTTTGAGCCCCATTGGAGAGTCCGCGGTACGTCAATCCCTGCTGATGTCTTCCGGGAGCCCATTGATCTTTTTCACACGCCCCGTCGCCCTCTTTTTCTTCCTGCTGACCGTCGTCTCGGTCATCGGGATCGTTCGAGGGCATTTCAACAGGGCGAAACCGAAAACCTGATGGCGTCGCAAAAAGCCCTGAACCTTGAGATCTGCCCTTGAAATATCAATAGGTTATGGCAGTTCCAGCGGCGGGTGAGCGGGGGTTTGCGAACCCGTCAAAACCTGAAGAAACGGGGAGGTAGAGGAGATGAAGAATTCTTGGAAACGTTTGGTCTTTTGTGCAGTTGCCTTGTGTCTGGCCATCGGTCTGGCCGGCCCGGCCCAGGCCGAGTACCCGGAGAAGCAGATCACCTCGTATGTGGTCTTTGCGCCGGGCGGGTCCATGGACTCCAGCGCCCGCGGAATGGCCGCCGGCGCGGAGAAGATCCTGGGGCAACCCATGGTCATTGTGACCAAGGACGGCGGCGGAGGAACCGTGGGGCTGAGTGTGCTCGCCGGAGACAAACCGGACGGGTACACCATCGCGGCGGCGACCAGCACCGGGATCCTTCGTATTCCCCTCCGGCGGAAGGTCCCGTACAAGCCATTGGCCGACTTCACCCCGATCTACGCCTATGCCGCCGTCGCCTCGGCCACGGTGGTCCGGCCCGATTCCCAGTTCGACACCCTGCAGGATCTGATCGACTATGCCAGAAAGAACCCGGGCAAGATCAAGTACGGGACGGCCGGGGCCGGATCCCCCATGCATCTGGTGATGGAGGTCATCGCCATGAAGGAGGGCATCAAGTGGGTCCACATCCCCTTCAAGGGCTCCTCGCCGGCCGAGACCGCCTTGCTGGGCGGGCACGTGGACGTGGTCTCCACCGGGGACATGGACAAGGCCATCTCGGGCCAGCTCAAAACCCTGTGCGTGCACACCAAGGATCGGATGGAGCAGCTCCCGGAGGTCCCCACCACCCTGGAGCTGGGCTACGACTACTTCAACGACACGCTGTTTGCGTTTTACGGCCCCGCGGGCATGGACCCCGGGAAGGTGAAGACACTGGAGAGCGCCTTCGCGCAGGCCGTGGACATGAAGCCCTTCCGCAAGGTGGCCGAGCAGTTCGGCCTGGTCCCCATGAAGATGGGTAGCCGGGAGTACAAGCAGTTTCTCGAGGAGTCCTGGCCGAAGCAGGTGAAGCTTCTCAAGGACCTGAACCTGATCGAGGAGGCCGCCACAGAGCCGAGATAGGATGGCGATCCGAATGAACCCTCAGCGGTGCCCGAACCCGTTTGGTTCGGGCACCCGCTGAATCGGCCATGCGCAAGGCCGCGGGACCGGACGCTTCCGGGATTGGAGCGGAGCGATGCAGGCACAAGAGCTGGATACCGACCTGCTGGTGATCGGCGGAGGGGTCGCGGGGCTGAACGCAGCCCTGAGCGGAGCCGAGCAAGGGCTGTCGGTGGTGGTGATGGACAAGGCGGTGATCGAACGGAGCGGGCACACGGCCGGGGGGATCGATCACTTCTGTGCGTTTCTGAATACGGACCCCGCGTGGGACACGCGGGGCTCCTACCTGGACTACACGGTTCGGTCCTCCCGGGGCGCCACCCGGCCCGATGTGGTGGAGCAGGTCTACTGCGACAACCTCCCGGCCGCCATGGAGCGTTTCGAAAAGATCGGCGTCACCCTGCGGCAGCCGGACGGGACCTATTTCAGGACCCGGTCCTATGGGCAGCCGGGCCCGTGGTGGATCAACTTCAACGGAAAGCGTCTGAAACCCTCCCTGGGACGTGCGGTGCGCGAGGCCGGCTGCCGCGTGCTGGATCGCATGGTCACCGCCGACCTCCTCGTGGGGTCGGACAGCCGGGTTTGCGGCGCCGTCGGGTTTCACATGAGAACCGGCGAGACGTGCGTGATCCGGGCCAAGGCCGTGGTTGTGGCCACGGGCGGCACCAACCGCCTCTTCTCCAACCCCACCGGGCTGAGCTTCAATACGTGGATGTGTCCGGCGGACACCGGGGATGGGGAGGCCATGTCCTTCAGGGCGGGGGCGGCCCTGGCCAATGTCGAGTACCTCCGAATGACGGTGGTGCCGCGCGGCTTCGGAGCACCGGGCCTGAACGCCCTGGTGGGCATGGGGGCGAAGCTCGTCAACGGCGTTGGCGAGGATTTCATGACGCGTTACGACCCGTTGGGCATGAACGGGCCCCGCTACAAGCTGGTGGAAGGCGTGCTCACCGAGCTCAAGGCGCACCGCGGCCCCGTCTACATCGACTGCCGCCATCTGGACCACGATGCGCTCGACCACCTGGTGACGACGCTCAGCTACGACAAGGACACGTTCGGGGATTTCCTGGACCAGAAGGGCGTCGATCTTCGCTATGACCTCCTCGAGGTGGCCCCCTCGGAGGGGATGCAGGGAGGACCCAACGAGGTGTGCGGCTCCGGCATCCGTGTCGATTCCCGTTGCGCCGGGACGCTGCCGGGCCTGTTTGCCGCCGGCAACTGCTCGGATCAAAACCGCTCACTTCACATGGCCGTGACCTCCGGCATCCACGCGGGGAGGGAAGCGGCCCGCTTCGCGCTGGAACACGAGACGGGTCCGGAGCCCTCTCCGTCCCAGGTGGAGGATATCCGGCATCGCTTGAGAGCCCCCATGGAGAGCGAGGGAAGAACTTCGTGGCGGGAGTTCGAAAACGTCCTTCAGCGCATCGTCACCGAGGCGCTCGGCCCGGCCCGGTCCGCGTGGGGGTTCGAGTTGGCGGGCGAACGCCTGGATCGCCTGGAGGGCTGGGTGGACACGGTTACGTGCGACACCTTCCACGACCTGTGCCGCTTCCAGGAGCTGTACAACATCATGACGACGGCCCGGTGCATGCTGGCCGCCGCGAACCACCGGACGGAGAGCCGATTCGGTTTGTGCCACCACCGGATCGATTTTCCGGACACGGACAACGAGCAGTGGCAGGGGCAGATCCGAGTGACCCGTGACGAGCAGGGCCTGCCCGCATGCGAGTTCAACCCCATCCAGTACCCAGGCAGCGAAGGAGGAAGCTGATGCCCCCGGTCATTGACAAGGAAGTCTGCACGGGCTGCGGCACCTGTGAGGATTCCTGCCCGTTGGATGTCCTGTACATGAATGATGCGGGTGACGAGCCCGTTGTGCGCTACCCGGACGAATGCTGGCATTGCGGCTCCTGCCGGCAGGAGTGCCCCGAGGGAGCCATCGCGATCATTTTTCCCCTGCAGGTGATGATCCCCGCCGGGACGGTGTCCTAGGCCAAGGAGGCCAGCCATGTTGATGATCGATGCCTACTGCCACATTCTCCCATCTCGATACCAGAAGGCATTTGACAAGGTCCTCTCCAGGCGGGACCCCAACCTGAACACGTCCAAGTACGCACAGTCCGTGCCTCTGTTGACCGATCTGGAGGCGCGGTTCCGGTTGATGGACCGGTTCCCGGGGTACATGCAGGTGCTGACGGTGGCGGCGCCATCCATCACCAAGGTGGCCGAACCGGGTGAAGCCGTGGACCTCGCCCGGTTGGCGAACGACGAGCTGGCCGAGCTGGTGCATCGCCACCCGCATCGCTTTGCAGCCGGAATCGCCTGTCTGCCGTTGAATGACCCGGACGCCGCCTTTGAAGAGGCCCGGCGGGCGGTCGAGGACCTGCGGTTGAGAGGCGTGGAGGTGTTTTCCGACATCGGGGGGAAACCCCTGGATCACGAATCTTTCATGCCGCTCTACGAGATGATGGAGGCCTACAACCTGCCCATTCTCATCCATCCCCAGAAGGAAATGAACATTCCCGACTACGACGGGGAAGAGATCTCCGAGTATCGAATCTGGACCAAGCTGGGATGGCCCATGGCCACGGCCATGGCCATGACCCGCCTGGTGTACGGACGGGTCCTGGAGCGTCACCCCGGCCTGAAGTTCATGACCCACCACTGTGGGGGCGTCATCCCCTTTGTGGCCGGCAGACTGGAGTGGTCGGACGATTTCAACGAAATGTGCATGGGGCACCGCGACATCTTCCTCAAGCACAACGCCCTTCATGATTACCGGCTTTTTTACTACGACACGGCGGTCAACGGGAACACGTCCGCTCTCGAATGCGGCCGCGCCTTCTGCGGGATCGATCATCTCGTCTTCGGCACGGACATGCCTTTTGACAACCAGGGCGGCTATCGCCTGGTCCGGGAGACCATCGCGTCCGTCGAGAGGATGCGGCTGGAACCGGAGGAGAAGGAGAAGGTCTTTCAGAAAAACGTCATCGACCTGATGCGCCTTCCCCTGGGTACTCTCTGAGGGGGGTCTTCATGGCCGCGAAGCCCCTCATCGTTGTCGCCGCTCCCCCGTTTGCCCTGGGCCGGAAGGAGCCGTTCGAACGACTCGAATCCGCAGGCTTTGCGGTGGCCGACATTCGTCCGTCTCTGTCGCCGGAAAATGATGCCGCGCGCAGCAGCCTGAAACGGGCGTGGGGATTCATCGCAGGCAACGCACCCCGTTTGGGGGCTGAGTTCCTCGAGATGGCGCCGGAGCTGCGGGTCATAGGCAAGATGGGGGCGGGGTACGACAACATCGACCTCGCGGCCGCCACCGAGCGCGGCGTCCTGGTGTGCCACACCCCGGGCGTCAACACGTCGGCCGTGGCGGACTACACCATGGGACTCATCCTGGCCCTGGGCCGGAGGATCCCGATGGTGGATCGGGATGTTCGAGCCGGCCTGTGGACCAAGCACAAGGGGCTCGAGCTGGACGGCAAGACGTTGGGCCTGCTCGGCGTCGGGGCGATCGGCCGGGCGGTGGCGAAACGGGCCCGGGGCTTCGAGGTCCGGCTGATCGGGTACGACCCGCATTGGCCGTCGAAGGAGGCGGAGCAACTGGGAATGCCAAGGGTCGGCCTCGAAGACCTCTTTCAGGCCTCCGACATCCTCAGCCTCCATTGCCCCCTGACCCGGGAGACCGACCGGGTCGTCAACCGCCGGACCCTGGCTCGAATGAAGCCGACGGCGCTTCTCGTCAACACCGCCCGGGGGGAGCTGATCGATGAGGATGCCTTGGCGGAGGCGCTCTCGGATCACAAGCTGGGCGGGGCCGCTCTGGATGCCTTCGCCCGGGAGCCGCTCGGGGAGAGCCCGCTCAGGCATCTGGAGAATGTGATCCTCTCCTCCCACACGGCGTGGTTCACCGAGGAGGCCATGATCCGCATGACCGACGGCATTGTGGATCAGCTCATCGAGATTCGGGAAGGCCGCCTCCCCCAATGGCCGGTGAATCGGAACGTCCTGCCGCGGTGATCCTGCAATCCCCTGAAAACCGTCAAATCCTTCATCCACCGGGCGATCATCCCGGAAGAACAGAAAGGGGTCGCAAGCATGACGCTGCGCTGGGCATCACAACGTCTGGAGTCTATTCCGTTTGCCGGCATTCGCAGGATCTTCGAGAAGGCAAGACGCTTGGAGGGCCTGGGGAAGCAGGTCGTCCACTTCGAGATCGGGCGCCCGGACTTCGACACCCCGGAGCACATCAAGGCCGCGGCCAAAGAGGCCTTGAACCGCGGGCAGGTCCACTACACGCCCAACGCTGGCCTGCCTGCGCTCAAGGAGGCCCTGGCCGGGCACATCCGTGAACACAAAGGCATTTCCTATGGCCCCGACACGGAGTTGATGGCCACGGCCGGAGGTCAGGAGGCGATGGCCTTGACGCTGCTGGCCTTCCTTGAGCCGGGAAGCGAGGTTTTGATTCCCGACCCGGGATACACCCAGTTCGCCTCTTCCGTCCGCTTGGCCGGGGGCGTCCCGGTTCCCGTGCCGTTGCTTGCGGATCAGAACCTGTCTCCGGATCTGGAGGCCGCAGGAGACCGGGTCACGGAGAGGACGCGAGCCATGGTGGTCAACTCCCCACACAATCCCACCGGCGCGGTCATGACAAGGGAGCAGCTGGAGGCCCTGTGCGGCTTCGTCCAGGAGCGCGATCTCGCGCTCTTCTCGGACGAGGCCTATGACCGGATGGTCTATGGCCGCGAGCCTTTCTTCTCGCCCGCCGCCCTGGCCGGGATGAAATCCCGCTCGGTGATCTGGGGCTCCCTGTCCAAATCCTACGCCATGACCGGGTGGCGGATCGGCTACCTGGCCGGACCCCAGGAGCTGGTGGGCGCCGCCGTGAAGGTCCAGCAGAACGTGATGCTCTCCCTGTGCTCCTTCGCCCAGGCCGGCGCCGTGGCCGCCCTGACCGGCCCCCAGGACTGTGTGACCGACATGGTGAGGGCCTTTGAAGCCCGCTCCCGGGTGGTGCTGGAAGGGCTCGAGCGAATACCGGGGCTCACCTGCCCCACGGCACCCGGAGGTGCGTTTTACGCCTTTGTGAAACACCACACCCCCGGGCTGGATTCCTGGGCGTTTGCAGACCGGCTTCTCGAAGAGGAGCAGGTGGCGCTGGTACCGGGGCCTGTTTTCGGAGGAAGAGGGGACGGCTTTGTGCGGATTTCCTATGCTACGGACATGGAGCAGTGCCGGGAGGGAATCCGTCGGATCGCAAGGTTCATGGAAAGGCGATGAAAAGAGCATTCTTGGCATCGCGGCGTGGGCGCATCCACTTTGAGATCCCTCCTACATGGAATCTGATCACGCTGGCTGATTTCCGGGAGGGCTTCTCCCATCGAGACGCAGAAAAACCGACCCGAAGAGCCCTCCTGGACCCCTGCGGCTCCGCCCCCCTCGAGCAGCGAGTCAAGCCTTCGGACACGGTCGCCGTCCTGGTGGAGGACCTGACCCGGGCGTCTCCCAAGGGCGTCATCCTCAAGGTCCTGCTCCGTGCGTTGGAGCGTGCCGGTGTGTCGAGGCCGCGGGTGACCCTGGTCATGGCCCTGGGGACCCATCGGCCCCTCAGCCGGGAGGAGCTGGAGGCCGCGTTCGGACCGGAGATCGTCCATCGCTACCGGGTGGTCAATCATGACTGCAGGGCTCACGACCTGGTCCCGGTCGCCAGACTGAGCACAGGGACCACCGTGAGGCTCAACCGCGTCGTGCACGACGCCGACTTCAGAATCGGACTCGGATCCATTTTCCCCCATCCGTTGAACGGCTTCGGTGGAGGGGGAAAGATCCTGTTCCCCGGTGTGGCGGATTCGGAGTCGATTCTCGCGCACCATTTGAAACACGGCCTTGCAGAAGGCTCCCGTCTGGGGCGGCTGGAAGGAAACCCGTTCTACGAGGAGATCACCGGCATCGCCGGGTCGGTCGGGTTGGATTTCATCATCAACAGCGTGCTGGATCATCGGGACGGGCTCCACGAGGTCGTGGCCGGGGATTTGATGGAGGCCCATCGTCTAGGGGTTCAGAGGTCCAGGCAAATCCTGACGGTGCCGTTTCAAAGGAAGTCACACGTCACCATCATATCCTCTTTTCCGTACTCCGACGGGCTTCAGATCATGAAATCATTGGCGGCGGCTTCCCTGGTCACCAGGAAAGGAGGGGTCATCGTGCTCCTCGCCGACGGCACAGAAGGCATTCCCGAGGCCTATGCGGAGGCCTGCGAAGCCTTTCGACACGAACACGGGGATCGCGTAGGGGCGGGACTGCTCTCGTGTTTTGCCGCAAACCGGCCCATCCTTCCCGGCGCACCCCCTGAGCTCAACATGTCCCTGGCGCGGGCCCTTCGCACCCAGGATGCGTTCAACGTGATTCTTGTGACGAACCGCATTCCGGAGGCGCGGGTGAGGCAGGTGGGGTTTCAGCGGGCCGCTACCTTGCCCGAGGCGTTCGATGGGGTCGATGCCGTGTTCCTTTCCCCCGAGGTACACATTATCCCTTCCGGGGGTGTGATTCTCCCCGTCCTGCAGGCGGCATGACAGGATTTCCGCATTTTGTCCGGTGGAGGCCTTGATCGGCAATTTTGATGGCGTCGTAAAAAGCCCCAAGGCGGGCTGACGCCCGCAACCCTCAATCTTGACGGCGCTGGGGCTCATCCAGCAGCTCGCGGATCCTGAGGGCCAGGCCCTGAACGGTAAACGGCTTCTGGATAAACTGGACCCCTTCGTCGAGTACCCCGCGATGCGCGATCACGTTCCCGGTATAGCCGGACATGTAGAGGACTTTGAGAGAAGGTCGCATGGCAAGGGCTTTCTCGTAGAGCTTCTTGCCGTTCATCCCCGGAAGGACCACATCGCTCAGCAACAGGTGTATCGGCCCGTCGTGCCCTCCCAGTGTCTCTAACGCCTCCCCACCGTCTTTCGCGTCCAGAACCCGATATCCCTTTCGGCTCAACACGGATTTGGCCAGGCGGCGCACTTGGTCGTTGTCCTCCACAATCAGAACGGTCTCGAAGCCATTCAGGTCCTGGGCGGCCTCCGGGCGCGCTTTCTCTTCCGCTTTCGATGGGTCGGCGACGGGCAGGTAGATCTTGAAGGTCGTCCCTTTTCCCGGCTCCGAGTAGACCCAGATGTTGCCGCCGTGCTGCTTGACGATTCCGTACACCGTGGAGAGGCCGAGCCCGGTCCCCTGCTCCCCTTTGGTGGAGAAAAACGGCTCGAAAATGTGCTCCCGGGTTTCCTGATCCATTCCCTGGCCCGAGTCGCTGATCGCCAGCATGACGTGCCTGCCCGGCTTTACGCTTTGATGGCTTTTGGCGTACTCCTCGTCCAGGTCAACATTGGATGTTTCAATGGTCAGCTGCCCCCCCTCGGGCATGGCATCGGCCGCGTTGACCGCCAGGTTCATGATGACCTGCTCGACCTGCCCCATATCCGCCATGA
>CAYVVQ010000118.1:0-1734 GCA_964454455.1 uncultured Desulfobacterales bacterium
CGCAAAAAATGTTTCTTCCAAATGCATCCATTCCCTCCCATCTGCTGGATGACCATGAAGGCCTTGATCATGCCGAGCACCGTGCCCAGGAGCCCCAGAAGGGTCGCGATATTGTCGATGGTGGCAGGGGCTGGTCAGGGCGGCCCATGGGGGTGGGATCGGTCCGTGACAGCTCAGAGGCCTCCTGCCGGAGAATGAGGGCTTCATGGCCCCCGGCGGCTTTGGGAAGGTGCCGTTCGCGGCCCGATCAAGCCGACTCGAACACGATCTTTCCCGGCCTGTTCTCGTAGCTTCTGAATATGCCGCGGATCGTCTTCTGCTCACCAAAGATATTGATCAGCTTGACCTCTCCGGCCTCCACGTGAACGATATCCACGCTTTCAAGAAGCTTTTCTTCCCGCCCGTCTCTCCAAAGAAATGCGTCCGCCTCACACATGAGATTCCTCCTGTTCGACCGTCCCGAGTATCCTCGAGGCCCTGTGCAGGCACTCATTGCCCTCCGCTGAAAGCACAGCCATCTTTCGAACCTGCTCGGCCGAACTGTGCTGACCGGCCGCGTCGAGCTCGTCGGCAAAGCTCTCGTACTCTTTCAGGTGGTCTTCATTGTGACGGATCCAGTGCTGGATTCGAATTCCGGCCTTTTCCAGAAAGTCCATGAACGCTCCTTTCAATGCAGGCTGTTGTTTGCACAGCCGTTGCGTCGTGTTTCGACACCGAAAAGCTCTTCAGGGGCCATGTCCATCAGGCGCTTGACCTCGTCGTCGGCAAGCGCCTGGAACCGAACGGCCTCGTCCAGTGTGCACTGCCGAGTCTCGCATTTTTCCTGTAACGCCCTGTACTCCGCGTCACCTCTCTTCTGTTCGTCTCGCAATGACAACCTGAAGGCGTGCCTGCCCGTCTCCGACAGGAACGTGTACTTGTGCTCACCGCAGTCCACGATCCGAAGGCGCCGATTTCCTATTGTGGCGCCGAGCAGCAGTTGGATCGCATCCAGGGCCGCGCTGCCGTTCTCGGCGACAATCGACAGTCCCCCTACCGACTCAGCACTTGCGGCGCAGAGCTCCTGCACATACTCACAGAGCTTTGCGCCGAGCACCACGTCCGGGCAGAGGCGACCGTTGAATTCGACCACGCCTTTCAGGGCGTCAGCGACGGCCATTTGTCGATCCTCACGATAGAAGGCCATGATCTCTTCGTCCTCCAATACGCGGAGGCTCAGGACCCAGAACCCCTTACAGATCGCACCGCGCTGATTCACATCCCAAGGCTGGAAAACGAGACAGTAGACATCCCCCCCGACCACACGCACCAGAAATGCATCGACCGACCGGGATTCCAGCATCCGAAAACGACCCAGGGTCTCGTCGATCCTGTGTGTCTTCCCGTGGTACAGAAAGGAGGTCGGTTTCTGCCTCAGGTTGTCGTAATCCACTTTCACCTTCTTCTGGATATACTCCAGCAGGTCCTCTTGAATGGACCTCAATGCTTCGTCCCTGTTCATGCTCCCCTCCTTTTCATACGATCAGGGCGCCGGCTGGATGGTGTCGAACCGGCAGATCGGGGTCACCGCCGATGCCCTCTCAGGCAGGAACCCTCGGCGGATCAGTCTGTCCTTGATCGCGCGCGTCGTTCTCCACACCGCCCTTCGCTCCTCTGCCGGCCTCCCGCTCCTCGTGGTCGCCGGCGCTTCCATCCACATGAACCAGACATCCTCGGGCAACCCGTCGGCCAGAT
>CAYVVQ010000118.1:1834-7284 GCA_964454455.1 uncultured Desulfobacterales bacterium
GATTGCCCGTTCCCTTCTTCAAAAAGAAAGGCCACGTCGACTCTCCTCCCTCCTGGGAGAAAGCGCCTTCGTGGCCCTTCCCGCGTTCATGGCGGTTCATCACCCGGGGCATTCCGCCCGCAAGGGTTTTTCCTTCTTTCGGCGAGAGCCGCTACTCTTCCTCGTACAAGGCCCCAACAGGGTCTTTGCCGTCCGGAAACATGGCGGAAAAGGGATCCTCCTTGTCGAGGCTCTTCAGGGTGCAGTACTTCATGCCTCTTTTGTTGCCGGTCACGAGAAGGGGGCGGGCCTTTTCGATGTCCAGCCCGTCGTCCTCTCCCATCACCTCATCCGCGGCCTCCAAACGGAGCACCCTTCCCACGATGAGCACATAGGAGGCCTCCTCGTACAGGGTCACGCGCTCACACTCCATCCAGGCGTAGCAACCCGCGATCCCCGGAGGACGAATCACCTCCGAGGGCTTTTCGGACAAGCCCGCCAGCTCGAACTCGTCGACGTCCGGGGGGACATGCTTTGCCGTGGGAATCACCTTGTCGGCCAGGTCCGCCCCGGCCAG
This sequence comes from uncultured Desulfobacterales bacterium, assembly GCA_964454455.1. Lineage (GTDB taxonomy): Bacteria > Desulfobacterota > DSM-4660 > Desulfatiglandales > HGW-15 > JAIPEI01. The sequence continues at coordinate 2,391 of CAYVVQ010000118.1, forward strand.
GTTCACGACGAACTCGCCGGTCTCCCGGATGTTGGCGAGGGTGTCCCGCTTGAAAGAGGACGCCAGGCAGATCAGGTCCAGCGGTCGCAGCACGGGCATGATGCAGGAGTAAGGCGCGATGTTCCGGACACCGCCCGGGCTGACGGTCGAGATGAACGTCACGGGCAGGGGAAACAGACCTTCCCGCATAAAGGGCTTCAGCAGCATTCGTTGTCCTCCCCGGTTTACTTGGCCATCCCGATCACCGCATAGGGGTCTTCTCCCGCCTGTTTCATGCGCTTGAGGGCCGATGCATCCACATCCACCTCCTTGAACAGGGTGACGAAGCGTTCCGGTTCGTCCAGGTGGGGAATCAGGGCCCAGGCGCTGCGAACCCGGGCCGTGAAGAACGCCGGGTTGGAGGGGCCCCCCTCGGGGTTGAATTCCTCGGGCGTCAGGTTCGCCAGCTTGAACGCCTCGTTCCAGTCGAACTGGAGCACGGCGGCCTTTCCGGTCTTGGTCTTGGGATTCCAGCGGACCATGATCCCGGCGTAGCGCCCGTCCGGTCCTTCCGTGGCCCGGCCTTCGGCCATGTTCTTGACGAAGAGGCTCTGCTTGCCGGGGGAGAGATCCAGCATCGTTGAGATTGCGTCGTCCTTGCACCAGGGCGGGCACGCGAACCAGACGTACTTCTCGCCGGCCGCCTTGGGGTACCGGTCCAGGACGAAGTGGGCGATGAAGTACCCCGAGGTCACGCCCGGGCAGTAGTGGTTGTGGTGCTCGCAGACCTTGAGGAAGCTGTAGGGCGCCCCCTTGGCGTGGGCGGTCAGCAGGGTGACCACGGAGAAGGCGTCCCCTTTCAGCTTCTTTTTGATCTCGCCGAAAACCGCGGGCTCAGCGGCCGAGTCCCCCTTCATGTTGAATCGAAGGGTCTTCGCGGATTTTCCGCCATGGCGGATCACCACGGTCTCGCCGTTGTCCTCCCGGTGAAGGGCCACCAGGAGGGGGTGGTTCACGGGCCGCTGGAAGAAGAGGAGGTTCTTTCGGCCCACCGTGCAGCCGGTCAGGTCCTGAAGGGTGTCCACGACCTCCGGGCAGCTCTTCCCGTTCGGGGCGACGTAGGGGGCGTTGGTCAGGACGCAGAGCTGAGGGGCGCCCTTCTCGATCCCGAGGTCCTCCATGGCTTGTTGGATCGGTGGAGCCATGGCGTCCGAGGCGAAGGCCGCCGGAGCCAGGGTCATGATCACCGCGATCGCCGCGAATATGGCAATCCTTTTCATCTGATCTCCTCCATATCTTAAAATTGACTGTTGACCACTAAAAAAGCCACGAGCGTGTCCTTCCTGCAGGAAGAGACGCCTTCGTGGCTTCGTTTCCATTGACTGGATGCGAGGGGCTTCGTTCCGCCGGGCTTCTTGCCCTACCCGTTACTCGCGGAGGGGAGTGTTCTCACGGCACCGGAGCATTGTCAAGGGGTTTTTTCCTTGACACCCTCGACACCCGCGTGTTCTCGTAATACCAAATATTACGATCCGGTGGGGGGATCAGCATGTCCAAGAAGCCGGAGGTCATCACCTTCAAAGTGGATGAGGACTTGGCCGAGGCCATACGCCACATCCCCAATCGATCCCAGTTCATTCGGGCGGCCATTCTGTCCGCTCTGGGAACCGTTTGCCCCTTGTGCAATGGGGCCGGCGCCCTGACCCCGGCCCAGAAGCGTCACTGGGAATCTTTTGCGGAGACCCACTCGGTGGAGCGATGCACTACGTGCGATGAACGATTTCTGGTCTGCACGAACACCCATTTGAGCAACCGTTCCCACTGATTGAACAGAATTCGATCGGCTTCGGCCGGAGGAGGGTGACATGAAAAATGCGTGCGTGGTGTTCTTTTCCGTTTTCACGGCCTTGTTCTTCATCGGAACGGCGGACGCGGCGACAACGATCCGGGCCTTCGTCAGCATCCTCCCCCAGGCGGAGTTCGTGAAACAGGTGGGTGGACCTCACGTGGAGGTGGACGTTCTGGTGGGCCCCGGACAGTCACCCGCCACCTACGAACCGACCCCCAGACAGATGGCCCGCCTGAGCCAGGCGGATGTCCTTTTCAGAATCGGCACGCCCTTCGAGAAGGGGTTCATCGAAAGGGTCGCGAAGACGCACGACCACCTCGAAATCGTGGATACCCGGAAGGGCGTACCCCTTCGGTATTTCGACCGCACAAAGGGCGCTGCCGTCCCCGATCCTCACATATGGCTCGACCCCCATCTCGTCCGAATCCAGGCCGCTACGATCTGTGAAGCCCTGATTGATCTTGCCCCGGAACATCGCCCGACGTTCGAGCGAAACCTCGCTGCCTACCAGGAGGCCTTGGATCGGGTGGACCGGGAGATCGCGCAGACGCTGGCGCCTCTGAAGGGGTCTTCGTTCTATGTGTTCCACCCCGCGTTCGGCTATTTCGGCGACCGATACGGGCTCGAGCAGGTGGCCGTGGAGATTGCCGGAAAGGAACCGACGCCCAAGCAGCTGGCCGGGTTGATTCAGAGGGCGCAAGCGGAAAACGTGAGGGTGATCTTCGTTCAACCCCAGTACTCCAAGAAGGAAGCGGAGACCATCGCCGAGGAAATCGGCGGAGCCGTTGTACCGATCAATCCCCTTCCCGAAAACTATCTCGCCAACCTCGAGGACATTGCGGAGGCATTGAAAGCAGGTCTCGAATGACCATCCCTTTCAAAACGACCCGCGCAGGCGAGCCACCATCCCCGCGCAAAACCTGTCACAAGGCCTGGGCAAGGCTCCGGCCCTGAGCAACCTTCCGTTTACATTGTCCCGCATCACTTTCCACCCCGCCATGCTTCTATGTAAATAATCACCTGTATCACAGCAGTTAGCCCACCTCGCTCGGGGCGGCTCCGCGAATATGGCGCGTGCCGAAAAAACCGCTTGACTTCGGGCCCCGCATGTGTGTATACCCGAATAAACTTAGGTGCACCTAAATTAATAAGGACACATTTATCGTTCACCGGAAAGCCCCGGAGGCAAGGTCTTCGGAGTCTCAACTCGATGAGGAGGAAACGATGAATCTACCCATTCGGCCGGCAGAGGGCCGGGAAACCGCACAGGCCCCAATCCCCTACTCGTCTTCGGGATCTCGAGAACGGCGAAGGTTCTGGGAGATCGATTCCCATTTCAAATGCCCGCTGGTGGGGATGTGTCTCTCGCTCTCCGAACAGAGGCAGCTGCTGAAAAAGGCGGGCGTCTCCCTGAAGGGGAAGACCCCTTTCATGATCCACGAGGTGCTCGTGGCTTGCTCGGACAGGCAAAACCCGCTGTCGAAAAAGGTGGACGACCGGCTCGACCGGAAGTACTCCGCCGAGCGGGAGGGGCTGGCGGGCCTCGACGAGGTCGCGTTCCGGGAGGCGTGGGAGGCGAGCTTTGCATCCGGAGACTTCCACGGGGCCCTCTGGACCGCCGTGACCCGCCCCGACCTGAGCCTCGAAACCCGCCGTGAGATATTCGGGGCGGTGCACATGGCCATGCACGAGACCGGGAACGAAGCGGCAAGGCGAGCCAAGGAGGCGGCCCTTTGCAAGCGGAGCGCAGAAGAGCATCGTCAACGGCACCTCGAGATCCGCGGCGAGTACAGGACCCTGAAGCGTGAGCACAAGCGCCTGCGCGCGGCCTTTTCGGAGCTCGAGCGGAAACAGGTTCATCTGGAGGCCCGAAACGACGAGCTCGATGCGGAGCGCCGGGAGCTGAGGGACCGAAACCGGTTGCCGGAGATCGAGCAGAGGGTCTCGGAGCTGGAGGCGGAGACGGAGAGGCTTCGAAAACGATCGGAACGGCGCGCCTCCCGCATTCGCGTTCTCGAGACGGAAAAGGAGAAGCTCTCGGAGACCCTGGAGCGCGAGCGTGCGGCCTTTGAACGATTCCAAACCGAGGCCCGGGGCATCATGGAGCAGGTGCGCGGCATGAGCCGCTGCGACGAGACCTGTCCCTCGTTTGACTTGTGCCGCAAGCGAATCCTCATGGTCGGAGGGCTGACGCGCATGGAGGAGCTGTATCGCCGGTTCATCGAAGAGAGCGGAGGTATCTTCGAGTACCACGACGGCAAGGTGAAGCGGGGCGTCAAAGGGCTGGAGGACCGCTTCAAGCGGGCCGACGTGGTTCTCTGCTCGGTGAGCTGCAACAGCCACGCGGCCTGCTCCGCCGTGAAGACGATGGCGAAAAGGCACAACAAACCCGTCCACTACCTGGCCAGCTCCAGCCTGAACGCCGTCTTCCAGGCCCTGGCCGGAAACGGAGGAGCCGGTGCACCACAGCATTGACAGACCGGGCCCGCTCGCATGGGCGTCCTACCTCGGGAGTCTCGCCGCCATGGCGGGGCTTTTCCTTGCGATTCTGCTCCAGGGGTGAGCGTCGAATCCCCTGGAAGAGGAGCGTTCGATGAACAAGTCATTCCGAATTGAGTCAAAAAGAAGCAACGGCAACCTGCACCTCCACCCCAGGGGAACCCTGGACGGGAGCTCGGCGTGCGAGCTCATCCGCCTTCTCCACGAGCAGTACGAAGGGCGGGGCCACGTCTTCATCGAGACCCGCGATCTCGACGAGCTCCATCCCTTCGGGTGCAGCACCTTTCGGGGGAGGCTCGACCGGAAGAAGCTTCCCGCGGACCGGATCTTCTTCAAGGGAGAGAAGGGATTCCGGATGGCGCCCCGGGGAAGCCGGGTCCTGGTCGTGAACGGGAACCGGAGGCCCCACTGCGACGGCCGCTGCGAGAACTGCACCTGCGGGAAGGGCCGGGTCGCTCGAAAAAAGGGTTGACAAAAAAAATTTGACCGGTATGTTTGCGGCTCCTTCTGTTTTTAGGCATGCCTCATTTTATGGAGTTGGCCTTATTGGTCGCGTGATCCCGAATG
>CAYVVQ010000118.1:7384-12192 GCA_964454455.1 uncultured Desulfobacterales bacterium
GCGGATCCCGCCATGGATGACACGGACACGAGCGATATCACCCTCGCGACCGTGGAGCTGGGGGTCGACGTGGACGTGGCCAAGCACGTCCAGGGTCACGTCACCCTGCTCTGGGAGGAGGACGACACCGAACCCCTGGACGTGGACGAAGGGTTCATCATCCTGGACGGCGAGGAGGTGCTCCCCCTCTACCTCAACGCGGGCAAGATGTACGTCCCCTTCGGCTACTACGAGAGCCACTTCGTGAGCGACCCCCTGACCCTGGAGATCGGGGAGACCAACGAGACCGCGGTCAAGGCGGGGTTCGCCAACGACTGGGTGGACCTCTGCGCGGCCGTCTACAACGGGGACGTGAACGAGGTGGGCGACGAAGACGACCACATCGACGGTTTCGCGGGAAGCGCCGTCTTCACCCTGCCCGAGGGGCTGGTCCCGAACCTCGGGCTCATGGCGGGCGCCTCCTACCTCTCCAACATCGCGGAGAGCGACGGACTGGAAGGGGAGACCCCCGGCGTGCTTCAGGACGACGTGGGAGGCCTCGGGGCCTTCCTGAGCGTGGCCTACATGGACCGGGTGTTTTTCGAAGCCGAGTACGTCGCGGCCCTGGATCCCTTCGAGGCGGGCGAGCTCTCCTTCGACAACGGCCGCCGGGCCGAGCCTCGGGCCTGGAACCTGGAGGCCGCTTTTGCTCCGGTGGAGAGGCTCGAGCTGGGCGTGCGGTACGAAGGCAGCGACGACATGAACGACTTCCTCCCGGAGAAGCAGTACGGCGCCGTGGCCAGCTACGAGATCTTCGAGAGCACGACCCTGTCCCTCGAGTACCTGCGCGGGACGTTCGAGAACGACGACGTGCGAGACCTGATCACCACCCAGTTCGCCATCGAGTTCTGATGCCCTCATGAAACGGCGATTTGACAACCATGCCTTCCTGCGGCGTTGTCGGGCCGCAGGGAGGTGCGAGAGGAGGAACCATCCATGACCCTGGACCAGCTGAAACCGGGCAACACGGCCCGGATCAAGCGACTCTCGGCCCGGGACAAGCTGGGGCAGCGACTCCTGGACATGGGCGTCTACCCGGGGCTCGAGCTGAAGGTGATCCGAAACGCCCCCCTGGAGGACCCCATGGAGGTGGAGCTGGACGGCTACTTCATCAGCCTGCGCCACAGCGAGGCGCGGTACATCGAGGTGGACATTTCATGACACCCCGACGCGTTCTCATCGCCCTGGCCGGGCAGCCCAACAGCGGGAAGTCCACCGTGTTCAACGCCCTGACCGGCGCCAGCCAGCACGTGGCCAACTACCCCGGCGTGACCGTGGACAAGATGACGGGCGTCTTCAAGAACAACGGCACGGCCTACGAGGTGGTGGACCTGCCTGGGACCTACAGCCTGACCTCCTACTCCCCGGAGGAGCGCGTCTCCCGGGATTTCATCCTCCGGGAGAGCCCCAGGGCGGTCGTCAACGTCCTGGACGCCTCCAACCTGAAGCGGAGCCTCTATCTCACCTTTCAGCTGGCCGAGATGGGAGCCCCGCTCGTCCTGGACCTCAACATGATGGATGTGGCGGAGGGCCGGGGCCTGCGCATCGACGCGAAACAGCTCGGAAAGCGGCTGGCCGTTCCGGTGGTCCCCACGGTCATCAAAAAGGGAAAGGGGAAGCCGGACCTGGTTCGGGCGATCGCCGAGGTCGCCGCAGCCCCCAAACCGTCCCGGGCCGCCCTCATCGACTACACGGACATGGAGCCCGTGCTCCGGGACATCGAGGCCCGGCTGGCCCCGGCCCCCGAGCTCTGCGAGACGTACCCGGCCCGGTGGCTGGCCATCAAGCTCATGGAGGGGGATGAGGGCATCGAGCAGCTGATCCGGGAGCGCCACCCGGAAGGTGAGGACGTTCTCGCATTCGTCTCCTCGGAAAGGGAGATGTTCGAGATCCGCTACGAGATCAGCCCGGCGACCCACATCGCCCACCGCCGCTACGGCGCGGCGGACGAGATGGTCCGGTCCTGCGTGACCGCCGCCTCGGACCGGGACGTCCCCCTGTCCGACAAGATCGACCGCTTCGTCTGCCACAAGATCGCCGGACCGGCCATCCTGGTGGGCGTGATCTGGCTCCTCTACTACCTCTCCATCGTGCAGGGGTATAACGTCACCAACTACACGTGGCCGCTCCTCGCCAAGCTGCGCAGCCTGACCGAGGCGGTCATGCCGGGGCCCGGGTTCATCGAGATCCCGCTGATCCGCTCCTTCGCCCTCTGGTTCGTGGACAGCATCAACGCGCTGCTCAACTACATCCCCGTTTTCTTCATCCTCTTCGGCCTCATCGCCATCCTGGAGGACAGCGGCTACATGCCCCGCATGGCCTTCATCATGGACCGGCTCTTCAGCCGGTTCGGCCTGCACGGGCAGTCCACCCTGCCCATGGTTCTGGGGGGGGTCTACGTCGGGGGCTGCGCGGTGCCGGGCGTCATGTCCTGCAAGGGGATCCCGGACGAGCGCTCCCGCCTGGCCACCATCCTGATCATCCCCATGCTCAACTGCCTGGCCAAGGTCCCCCTGTACATCCTGATGATCAACATCTACTTCGCGGACCACAAGGGGATGGCCATGTTCTTCATCTCCACCATCAGCCTGCTGATGGTCCTTCCCGTCTCCAAGGCCCTGACCCTGACCGTCCTGCGGAAGAAGGAGACCGCCCCCTTTGTCATGGAGATGCCGCCCTACCACATCCCCACCGTGCGGGGGGTGCTCAAGCGCGCCGTGGAGCGGGTCTGGCTCTTCATCAAGAAGATCACCACCATCGTGGCGGCCGTGGCCGTGGTCATCTTCGTGCTGCTCCAGTTCCCCGGGCCGAGCGACGAGCGTGCCGCCCATTTCGAGGGCGAAAAAGAGAAGGCGATCTCCGCCTTCCACCGGAAGATCGACGGCACCCCGTACGCGGAGCCCCTTCGAGACGAAGACCGTCTCATGGACCTGGTCACCTACTGGAGCGACTACAAGAACGCCCGGATGCGCGTCAGCGACAAGGCGGCCATGGAGGCCTTGAACGCGCGGTTCGAGGCGAGGGACGCTGATCTCTTTCCCATCGTCCAGCCCGGCCGGGACCGGGGGGCCAAGACCGTGAACCGGGCGGTCAAGGGGCTCTTCCGGGAACGAAAGGGGCTCCTGAGGGACATGCGGAAGGAGCGCATCAACAGCAGCTTTCTGGGAAGGCTCGGCCGGTGGCTGGAGCCCGCCACCGGGGCGGCCGGGTTCAACTGGCGCGTCAACGTGGCCCTCCTGAGCGCCTTTGCGGCCAAGGAGAGCAGCGTGGCCACGCTGGGCGCCCTGTATCAGCAGGAGGAGGAGAACGAGACCCTGGAGACGCGCATGGCGAGGGAGGAGGAGGGATTCACCCCACTCCACGCCCTGGCCCTCATGCTCTTCATGGTGCTCTACCCCCCCTGCCTGGCGACCACCATGGCCGTGAAGGTCCAGTCCGGATCCCTCAAGTGGATGCTCTTCTCCATGGCCTATCCCATGGTCCTGGGGCTGGGGGTGGCCACGCTGGTCTTCTCCGGCGGAAGCGCCCTGGGGTTGTCCGGGCTTCAAGCCATGTCCGCGTTCTACGGCCTGGCCCTGGCCCTGACGGTGTTCATGGGTTTTCTGAAGAATCACGATGACTTTTCACACTAGAAAGGAGGTTTCAGCCATGCACAAGAAACGAATCATGGGGGCCCTCGTCCTGGCGCTCGGGATCTTCCTCTCCGCCCAGGCGTCCGCCCACACGCCGCTCTGCTCCTGCTACGACAACGGGGACGGCACCATCACCTGCGAAGGCGGGTTTTCGGACGGGTCCTCGGCCGCCGGCGTGGAGATGCGGGTGAAGGGCGAGGACGGAAAGGTTCTGGTCCAGGGGACCATGGACGACTACAGCGAGTTCACCTTTGACAAGCCGTCCGGGGACTACACGGTGGAGCTCGATGCCGGAGAAGGGCATGTCGTAGAGGTGGACGGCAAGGACATCTTTTAAATGAGGAATGACCCGATGAGATCCATGTTGGCAACGTTTACCGTATTGCTCATGCTCGCCGCGGCGGTTCCCGCCACGGCCCATTTCCAGATGATCTACACCCCCGAGTCGGCCCTGGACCGCGGAAAGCCCATCGATTTGAAGCTGGTCTTCTCCCACCCGTTCGAGGCCGGCCACACCATGGACATGGGAGCGCCGGAGCAGTTCTTCGTGGTCCGGAAAGGCAAGAAAACGGACCTGCTCGACACCCTGAAGCCCATCCGCTGGAGCAGCCTGACCAACAGCGGAAAGGCCTACGAGACCTCGTACAAGCTGCGGGGCATGGGTGACAACGTCTTTTGCCTGGTGCCCGCTCCCTACTATGAGAAGGAGGAAGAGGTCTACATTCAGCAGATCACCAAGGCGATCGTGAACACGGCCGGCTTTCCCACGGACTGGGACGCCGAGATCGGCCTTGCGGCCGAGATCGTCCCCCTGGACAAGCCCTATGCCCTCTGGACGGGCAACGTCTTTCGGGGGATCGTCAAGAGCGAGGGCCGGCCCGTACCCTACGCGGAGATCGAGGTGGAGTACCTGAACCACACCCCCCTGATGGACAAGAACGCCTTTGCCAAAGAGGCCCTGGCGGAAGCGCCCCAGGACGCCTTTGTCACCATGACCATCAAGGCCAACGTGAACGGCGAGTTCTCCTTCGGCATTCCCAAGGCCGGCTGGTGGGGCTTCTGCGCCCTGGGCGTGGGCCCCGCAAAGGAGCACCAGGGCAAGGAGCTCTCCCAGGACGCGGTCATCTGGATCCAGGC
>CAYVVQ010000119.1:0-11779 GCA_964454455.1 uncultured Desulfobacterales bacterium
AAAAATCTGGCACGTGGAGGGGGACCGGACCCACCCGGACTACATCGACTACCTCCAGGAGCAGGGTGCGGTCTTCTCCTACTCCGGGGGCGCTCACGGCGTGTTCGTGGACGAGAGCGCCACCCCCTCGCCGGCCGCCGAGCCTCTGGCGGGCAGCTTCTCCTGCAACATCGACTTCGGATCCCGCCAGGTGTCGAGCTTCAAGATCGACGCCTCGGGTGGTGGCTACGACGTTCACCTCAGCGGCTCCGGCACCGTGGACGCGAACGGCGAGCTGGACGTGGACGACCTCACGGGAACCCTGTCCGGGCACATCGTGCAGGACGAGCCGACCGGCGCGGGCGGGGTGGTGCTCGGCGCCGAGGCCGAGGGCGTGGCCGGGGCCTGGCACGCCCACGACGGAAGCGACTACTGGGCCACCGGGGAGTTCCACGGCAGGCGCTGACCCTGCCGTCCAACCATGCGCGCCTTTTCCCGTGAATGGGGATGCTCGAATGACCGCCGGTGCATCGATTCCCTTCGAATCCTTCCGTGCCATCCGGGACAAGGCCCTCCTGATCGGCCTGGGCAGCGCCTACCTCTGCGAACCGCCGTTCCTGGCCAGGTTCGGGTCGGAGGTGGAGCGCTCCCTCGTCCTGCTGGACCGGGACATCCGGGGCCTGAAGGAGCGGTTTCCGGGAAAGTCCAGCCAGGAGGCCGACACGGACCGGGCCCTCGACGGCTTGCGGGACCTGGCGGGCAGGATGAAGGAGGCCGACCCGGCGCTCCAAAAGGAGTGCGCGGCCGGACAGCTGGGCACGGCCCTGGAGGAGCAGTTGAAGTCGCTCTCCGACGCGGTGCAGGAGGTCCGGCGCCGGGTGGAGGGCGAGCCGACGCGGTACAGCGGGACCGAGGCCGTGACCGGGACGTTCCGGCGGGCCGTCCATGCGGTGCTCGAGGGATTCGGCGTCCTCGGCAAGGCCGTGGGGGTGGTTCTTCTCGCCCTGATCGTAACCTCCGGGTACCTTTTCGTCACCATGGAGCGGGAAACGGACTTCGAGAGGAAGATCGCGGACCACCGGCAGCAGGTCCAGGTCCTGATGGAGGACCTCGCCAGGCTGGAGCAGGAGAAGATCGCCCCGCTCGAACTCAGGATCCGCCAGCTGGAGCGGGAAGGGCGCGGCCGGGCGGACAAGCTTCGCAAGCTGGAGCTCAGCGTGGAGCTGGGAAGGCTGGAGCGGGAGGCCACGACCCTGCGGGGCGAGATCAAGGAGCGCGAGATCCGCATCCAGGCGGCGGAGGAGGCCCTGAAGCGCCTGGAGCAAAAGGGCTTCCTCGAGCGATTGCTGCGGCAGTGAGGGCCCGGTTCAGACCATCAGGTCCCTGAACGTCTCCTTGGGCCGGGGAGACACGGCCAGGATCTTCTCTCCATCATTCCCCCCGATCCGGACCTCCGCTTTTCCCCCCTCTTTTACATCGCTGTAGGCGGCCGTGATGGCGGCGGCGGTCTCCATCTCCGATCCGTCCGCTCCGCCGGGGACGAGGGCGGTGGGACCGGGCACGCCCACGGGACGAATCAGCGTGTCCCCCCTGTCGGCCAATGCCTGGAGGTCCTGGTTCTCCCTCTTGTTCCTGCCCACGATCACCTTGGTGGACGGCCCGAGTCTGAAGTGCCGTCCCACCTTGAGGGCCTCGATGTCCCGCACCCGGGGACGGGGATCGGTCCCGAGAAGGTCCTTGAGCCGCGTCGAGAAGGTCTGGTCCGTCAGCAGGCATCCCCCGGCGGGCGAGGGGTAGTCCCGGATTCCGAGCTCCCGGGCCAGGGCCATCTGGGGCTTTCTGGATCGGCCCGAGAACCCTTTGAGCGCCTCCCTTTCCACCCATCCCTCCTCCTCCGGCACGGTGGGCGGCAGCCTTTTGGCGGAGAGCGGGCGCAGCACCCGTCCCGGGTATCCGCTCTCCGATTCCACCACGGTCAATGCCTTCCGGTTTTGAGACATGGGCCGCTGCCCGAGGACCTCACCGGTGATGATGAACCGGGCTCCCTCCTCTTCGAGCAGGCCCCCGGCGGTGCGGATCATCAGGGCGTGGCAGTCGATGCACGGGTTCATGTTCTCGCCGTAGCCGTGCTTGGGGTTCATGACCATGGCCAGGTGGGGTTCGGTGATGTCGACGACGCGGAGCGGGAGGTCGATCCCGGAGGCGTACTGGCGGGCCTTTTGGGGCCGGAAGAACGGGGTCTCGAAGAAAACGGCCAGCACGTCGATGCCCTGGGCCCTGATCAGCTGTGCGGCCAGCAGGCTGTCCAACCCTCCGGAGAACACGGCGAGAGCCTTCATGACAGGTGTTGCCCCCTTCGACTCCAGGAAGGGCGGCCCTCCTCCGGGAACCGAACGGCCGCGTTCAGGTCCCGTCGAAGCCCGGAAGGATCAGAGTCCGGCCTCGGACAGCCTCCGGACGGCCTCCTTCTGCTTGCGGTTGAGTTTTCGGGGAACCGCTATGGTGACCTGGACAAAGCAGTCGCCCCGACCCTCCCGGTTCATTCGGGGCATGCCGCACCCCTTGAGCCGGAGCCGGGCGTTGGGCCTCGTGCCGGGGGGCACCTTCATCCTCAAGGTCCTCCCGTCGATGGTGGTCACCTCGATGTCTCCGCCGTTCACGGCCTCGGAGAAAGGGATCTCCTTGGTCACGTAGAGGTCGTCGCCCTGCCTGCGAAAAACAGGGTGATCCGGGACCCGGATCTGGATGAGGAGATCCCCCGCGGGGCCGCCGCGGGGGCCGGGCTCGCCTTTTCCCGCCAGGCGGAGACGCTTACCGGTCGCAACGCCGGCCGGCACCTTGACGTTGATCCGCTCCTGCCCGCCGCGTGAAGGGTAGGTGAAGGACTTCTCCGTGCCTCGGGCCGCGTCCTCCAGTGTGACCGTCAGCTCGTAGACCAGGTCCTGCCCCTTGTTGAAGGCCGGGCCCGCATCTCCGAACCCGGCGTGACCCTGCCGCTGGGTGGGCCCCCGGCCCCGGAACGCGGATGCGCCGGATCCGCCGAAGAACTGGGTGAAGACGTTCTGCCCGCGCCCGCCGCCGAACCCGAACTCCCGAAAGATGCTCCCGAAATCGAAATCCCGGAAGATGTCCTCCTGGGAGTACCGGTTCTGAAATCCCTCGGATCCGAACAGGTCGTACTGCTTGCGTTTCTCGAGGTCGCTGAGGACGGCGTAGGCCTCGCTGACCTCCTTGAACCGGGTCTCGGCCGCCTGGTCCCCGGGGTTCCGGTCGGGGTGGTACTTCATGGCCAGCTTTCGATAGGCCTTCTTGACCTCGTCTTGGGAGGCCGATCTGGAGATGCCCAGGATCTGGTAGTAGTCTTTGTCCGCCATGGCTCATCCGGAAAAAGTCGCTGGATTCAATTTGAAAAAATAATCACCCGTTGCGGCAAGTCAAGGCGGAGAGCGGACGGCTCGTAGCGAAAAGAGACACCTCATCCGGTCTCGGAGCCGGCGGTCCGATCGAGGTAGTACAGGGTCGCGCCCACCGGCGCGAAGGACAGAAAGAGGAGGTTCAGGCCGGGAACCAGGAACGGAATGCCGAACCCGAGGTGGAAGGGCAGAGCGCGTTTCAACAGGCCCCATCGCTCGCCGAACGGTCGGGCCCGCCTTGCCGGCGTCAGGTCCGTGTTGTCCCAGGCCAGGAAGACGATCGCCCCGGCCGAGGAGAGAGGAACCAGGATGGGACCCAGCGGCGTGAACCACCCCAGGAACAGGATCACCAGGGAGACGCCGACCGGAGCGATGGCCCTGGGGATCTCCTGCTTGATCAGGAAAACGAACAGCTTGAAAAACGGCATCTGCTCCCCTTCCTCCACGCGCCCCGTGACCATTCGCTCCGTGATGCGGGACATGACGTCCATGACGAAGACGTTGAAGAGGATCTGGGAGAGCAGGTAGGAAAAGAGAACCGAAAAGGCCACGAGCACCAGGGTGATGAGCCAGGCGAGCAGGTGCCACAGCCAGAGCACCCACGCGCTCTCCGGGCGTGCCCAGAGCGCGGCCATGATGTCCTGGTGATGGACCAGGATGAGCCCGGCGGTGAGGATGGTGACGGCGAGCACGATGAGGAAGCGGAGGATCCCCCAGAAGAGGAGCTTGCCGCTTCGAAGGCCCATCATGAAGCCTCTGAGGTTGTATCGAATGCCGTGGAGGATCTGCATGGCGCGTTCCTTCGGTCGTTTTCACGACCCTCGAGCGTTAACGGGATGTGAGCCTGTAGTCGAATGCGGCTCGAATGTTCAGTCGCTGGACGCGGACCTGCTCGGGAAAGGGCGGAAAGGGGGACGCGGTCCTCACCGCGCGGCACGCCTCGCGGTCCAGGATCTCGTGGCCGGAAGGGTCGAGGACGCGGATGGAGGTCATCTCCCCGCCGGGCGACAGGGAGAACACCAGGAGGAGCCTGCCTTCCAGGAGGCGAACGCGCGCCTGGGATGGATAGGACCAGTGTGCCAGGAGCCGGTCCTTGATGACGCGGGCGTAGTCCACGTACCGGCTGTCCTTGGTGTTCAGACTGATGGTGTCCTCGAGGGGCGTCTCGGGCTCGGGGGACGCTTCCTCGCGCAGGCGGGCCTCCTCGGCCCCGAGCTCCATCTCCTCCTGCAGGTCCTCCACGGGCGGGCGGATCAGCTCGAGCTGATACAGCCTGGCCTCGGCCGGACCGAGCAGGGACGGGAAGGCCTTCTGGAACCCGGCGAATGCGAGGAGGTGCACGGCCACCGAAAGAACCACGGCGGCCCGGAGTGAAGGGCACCTTCGGGACCTTTGACTACTCTTTGCGCTGCGGATTCGGAGATGCATTCACCCAGAGGTCGGTCCGCTTTTCGAACCACCACTCCGTGCTGTCGGTGTCCAGGATGTCCTCGGCCATCTCCTTGGCGGACGGGGACTGGAGACGCTGTACGGCGTAGGACAACCAGTCGGAAGCGTACCTGTTCCCGAGGTCGAGCTGTTCCTTGAGCTCGAGAATGAGATCGAGCTGGTCCGCATCCCTGGCGAGCGTCGCCTCCGTGGACTCCCCCGCGTTGAACTCCCGGACGAGGTCCGTGATGTCGCCGCCGAACGGCAGCCCGGCGGCCAGATCCTCCAGGGCCTTGTCCTCGTCTGCGTTGACGTACCGCTTGTTCACGTAGTTGAGGTCGCCCGTTCTCGCCTCGTGGAGATCGTGCAGGAGGCAGAGGAGGACGGTCCGGTGGGGATCCGCCTCGGTTTCTTGAAGCGACAGGACGTACCCGATCACGGTGGTGCGGAAGCAGTGCTCGGCCACGGACTCGCGACCGGATCCGAGAAACTGGTAGCCGCTCCTCGGCGTTCTTTTCAGCATCCCCACTTCGAAGAGAAAGTTCGCAATGGCTCTCATGGATCCCTGAATAGGGAGAAGCGCCGCAAAAGTCAAGACCCGTTTCCCTCATCCTCCCGCAGCCGCAGCGTCGATCGACCACCGAAAAAGCCGTCGGAGGCGTGATTGACGCATTCGCAAAAACCCGCTCACGCGCCGCTGGGGACGATATAACCTGTTGAAATCTCGCGGGCAGATTTCGAGGATTCCGGCTCTCTACGACGTCATCATCATTCGCGCCTTGATTTATTTTCGCATGATCATTACTATCTCGAAAACCAATCCATGAGAACGTGTCATGAACGAATCGAACTCCAGGAAAATCCACACGTACCCGGATCCGGTCCTGCGGGGGCTTGCAGAGCCGGTGACCGACATTGACGGGGAGACCCAGGCGCTGATCGACTGCATGGCCGAGACCATGTACGCCGCCCCCGGGATCGGCCTGGCCGCCAACCAGATCGGAGCGCTGAAGCGAATCGTCGTCTACGATCTCACGTCGCGGGAAAACGGACCGGATCTCCAGGTGCTCATCAACCCGGAGATCGTACTCGCCGAGGGGGGAACCACCTATGAGGAGTCCTGCCTGAGTGTCGTGGACTATGCGGCCGAGGTGGCCCGCAGCGCGAACGTGAAGGTTCGAGGGGTCGACCGGGACGGCCATCCCGTGGACGTGGAGGCCGAGGGCCTCCTGGCCATCTGCCTGCAGCACGAGATCGATCACCTGAACGGGGTCCTCTACATCGATCACATCAGCAATCTGAAACGCACCCTGTACAAGAAGAAACTGAAAAAGCTCATGAAAAAGGACGCATCCTCCGAGTGAGCATGGACTGCTCTCCCGAAAAACTCCCGGCCGCCCCGCGCGTCGTCTTCATGGGCACGCCGGACTTTGCGGTCCCGTCGCTCCTGGCGCTGGTGGACGCCGGGTACGAGGTCCCCGCGGTGGTGACCCGGCCGGACCGGCCGAAG
Source organism: uncultured Desulfobacterales bacterium (assembly GCA_964454455.1). GTDB lineage: Bacteria > Desulfobacterota > DSM-4660 > Desulfatiglandales > HGW-15 > JAIPEI01. The sequence continues at coordinate 6,331 of CAYVVQ010000119.1, forward strand.
GGGAGGGGGAGGAGACGGGTTTCCTCCCCGGTCAAGCGGGCCGCGGAGGAGCGGGGCCTGGACCTCCTTCAGCCCGAGTCCGTGAACGAGCCGGGCTTCGTGCAGGACCTCCGGAGCCTGGAGCCGGACCTCGTGGCGGTGGTGGCCTTCGGCCGGATCCTTCGAGCGCCGCTCCTCTCCGTCCCCCGCTGGGGTACGGTGAACATTCACGCCTCCCTGCTTCCCCGCCACCGGGGTCCCGCGCCCATCCAGTGGGCCGTCCTGAACGACGAACCCCGAACCGGGCTGACCCTCATGTGCATGGACGAGGGGCTGGACACCGGCGCCGTCCTGTTCCAGGAGGTGGTGGAGATCGCCCCGGACGAGACGGCCGGCCGGCTGCACGACAGGCTGGCCGGCCTGAGCGGCGACTTCCTGCTCCGATGCCTGGAGGCCCTGGCCCGGAGCGCGGGGACCCGGACGCCCCAGGACGAGGACCGGGCCACCTATGCGCCGAAGATCGACCCCGCCATGACCCGGATCGACTGGGAACGGCCGGCAGGCGCGATCAGTGCACAGATTCGGGCCCTGGACCCGGCGCCCGGCGCCCGGACCGTGCTCGGGGAACGGTCCCTCAAGCTCTTCGGCGCGTCCCCGGACCGAGCCGGCGGGAACGGACGGCCGGGCCGGGTGGTCGAGGCGGGCGACCGGCTGGTTGTGGAGACCGGCGACGGGCGGGTGGCCGTGCGCGAGATCCAGGCCCCCGGCCGGAGGCGGATGCCCGTTTCCGATTTTCTCCGCGGTTTCCCCCTGGAGGTCGGGACCCGCCTCGGGGCTGACGCGATGCACGATCAGGTGGGTTCATCTTGAAAAGCGACACCGCACCGGAAAAGAGGAGGTTCATCCTCCTGCTCCTGCTCTCCTGCGTGGTCCTGGTGACGCTGGCGGTGGTGCTCTGGTGGGTGCCCTACGTGGGGTTCGCGTCCATTCACCCGAGGCTGCCCCTGATCATGGCCCTGGTGTTCGCCGGGGCCGTGCTCTTTCTCCTGGGCGGCGCGCTCACCCTGGTGTTCACGATCCTTCGCGGGAAGAACCTGTTCTTCAACCGCCGCATCCGGGGCGTGGTCATCCGATGGCTGTTTCCCCTGCTGGTCGCCGTGGGGAAGCTCGTGGGGATCAGGAAGGACCAGGTGAGGCGGAGCTTCGTGGCCATCAACAACCAGCTCGTGCTGGCGGAGGCCCGCCAGGTTCCGCCGGAGAAGCTCCTGATCCTCCTTCCCCACTGCCTCCAGTATCACGAGTGTGCGGTCCGGATCACGGGGGACGTGGAGAACTGCAAGGCCTGCGGCCGGTGCAAGATCAAGGACCTGGTGGCCCTGGGAAGGGCCTACGGCGTCTCCATGGCCGTGGCCACGGGCGGGACCCTGGCCCGGAAGATCGTGGTGGACAAGCGGCCCCACCTGATCATCGGCGTGGCCTGCGAGCGTGACCTGACGAGCGGCATCCAGGATTCCTATCCCATCCCGGTCTTCGGCGTCCTCAACCGCCGGCCGAACGGCCCCTGCTTCGACACGGACGTGGACATGGAGCGGGTGGAGGAGGGGGTACGCACCTTTCTCGAGCATGGCAAAACCCCGACCAAGAGACCTGGCCCTCTCCATTCTGAGTCAGGAGGCCGCGGGAAGCGGGCGCTGGGGTGACCCCCTGGACGAGGCCTTTCGCCGTCATCCAGGTCTCACGCCGCTCGACCGCGCGTTCATCAGTCACCTCGTGCTCGGCGTGTGGCGCTGGCGCGGGCGGCTGGACTGGATGCTCGCCCGGGTGTCCAACCGGCCCCTCCCCTCCCTCTCCCCGATCGTCCTGAACATCCTTCGACTTGCCCTCTACCAGGTGCTCTACATGGACCGGGTGCCCGACTCGGCCGCGGTCAACGAGGCGGTGCAGCAGGTGAAGGCGCGGAGGCTCGGCCGGGCCGCCGGCTTCGTGAACGGCCTCCTGAGAAACCTCTGCCGGACCCACCGGGAGATCGCCTTCCCCGATCCGGACGCGGACCCGGTCCGTTTCCTGGCCGCGACCCACGCCTACCCCGAGTGGCTGGCGGCCCGCTGGCTCGAGCGGTTCGCTCTCGAGGAGGCCGGGGCGCTCATGGCCGCTCAGAACCGGATCCCGCCGCTCGACATCCGGTTGAACCGGATGAAAGCCACGCCCGAGGCGCTCGTGTCGGCCCTCGCGGAGGAGGGCGTGGAGGCCGTCCCCGTCGAAGGGGTCCCCGGCGCGTTTTCCGTGGAGGGCTTGAGAGGCCGCGTGGACCGTCTCCGAGCCTTCCGGGAGGGTCTCTTCCAGGTGCAGGACCGCGGGGCCCAGGTCGCAGGGCACCTCCTGGCCCCCCTACCCGGGGAGCGGATCCTGGACCTCTGCTCGGGGTACGGCGGCAAGGCCACCCACCTGGCGGAGCTCACCGGGGACCGGGCCCGGGTGACGTCGCTTGACATCCATCACGGGCGGCTGGTAGACCTTCGGGGGTCCTCGAACCGGCTCGGGCTGCGGCGGGTCGATCCGGTGCAGGCCGACGGGACCCGGGGCCTGGATCGGCTGTTCCGCACGACGTTCGACGCGGTCCTGGTGGACGCCCCCTGCTCGGGCCTGGGTGTCCTGAGAAGGCACCCGGACGGAAAGTGGAACCGGTCCGAGGCGGATCTTCCGCGGCTCGCCGCGCTCCAGAAGGCGCTCGTCCTCCAGGGTGCGCAACGGCTTCGCCCCGGCGGCCGCTTGCTGTTCGTCACCTGCACCGTCACGCGGGAGGAGAACGAGGGCGTGGTGGAAGACGTCCTCCAGGAGCGGCCGGACCTCACCCTCGCCCGGTTGGACGAACGGGGCCCGCCCTGGGCCCGGAGGTTCGTCGACGCCCCGGGCTTTTTCCGGACGCTGCCCGACATCCACGACGCGGACGGGTTCTTCGGGGCCCTGCTGGTCAGGACCTGAGACGATGGCCGCCCCGATCTATCGAAGGGCTCGGCGCACACCCTTTTCCGGAGGCCCACCCATGGCCAAGATCGCCCCATCCATCCTGTCCGCGGACTTCACCCGCCTGGGGGAGGAGATCCGCCTCGTCCAGGAGGCCGGAGCCGACCTCATCCACGTGGACGTCATGGACGGACACTTCGTCCCCAACATCACCATCGGTCCCCTGATCGTGGAGGCCGCGAAAAGGGCGACCGACCTTCCCCTGGACGTCCACCTGATGATCTCGGACCCCGACGCCTACGTAGACGCATTCGCCGAGGCGGGCGCCGACGGCATCACGGTCCACTGCGAGGCGGTCCATCACCTCCACCGCTCCATCCAGCGCGTGCGCATGACCGGGGCCCGGGCCGCGGTCTCCCTGAACCCCGCGACCCCGCTCGACGTGCTCGAGTACGTGTTGGAGGACGTGGCGATGGTCCTCCTGATGAGCGTGAACCCGGGGTTCGGCGGGCAGAAGTTCATCCCCGCCGTCCTGTCCAAGATCGAGCGCCTTCGACGGATGATCGACGATCGGGGCCTGGACGTGGAGATCGAGGTGGACGGCGGGATCGACCCGGACAACATCGGCGAGGTCTACGCCGCCGGGGCGGACGTGTTCGTGGCCGGATCGGCGATCTTCCTGAGCGAGGACTACGGCCGGACCATCCAGCGCATGCGCGAGGCGGTGAAGAGCGCGGGCCGGACGAAAAGATTTTGACGAACCCGGAGGCGGGTGTTATATTTCAGAATTCGATTGCCGGAGGGATGGCCGAGCGGTCGAAGGCGGCGGTCTTGAAAACCGTTGAGGGGGTCAAACTCCTCCGAGAGTTCGAATCTCTCTCCCTCCGCCACGAGAAGGACCGTCGCACACAGACGACCTCCCAACAACCATGCGGAGAGATGGCCGAGTCGGCTGAAGGCGCTCGCCTGCTAAGCGAGTGTGGGGTGTAAAGCCTCACCGAGGGTTCGAATCCCTCTCTCTCCGCCATATCAACTACTTAGGCGGCTTTCGAGCCGCCTTTTTTATGCTCTTATTTTGCGGTGGCCCCTGAGTCGGCCCCTGAAATTGCAAAACTTTCAGTCAAACTTACAGTGAAAATCGCCTTGTATTCGACGGAAGGAAGCGTTGTCCTGGTGGCTTCGAAAACAAGCCGAGCCCTCGCTTTGAAAGCGAGGGCAGGGTATGGGAGATCCTCAATGGAGTGAGTCTGAATTACTTCATAATATCAACTACTTAGGCGGCTTTCGAGCCGCCTTTTTTATGGCTGAGGCGAAAGCTGTTACCATCCTCGTTACCATCATTCTAAAACTTTCTATTGAACTTACAGTAAAATCGGTGTTGTCCAAACGGGCAACGTGACGGGTCCAGACAACATGTAGGCAATCGCGCCGATGGCGATGATGATGACGAAACCGGAAAAACGCGACCCTGATGCGGCCCAATTTGCAATCGGTTGCATCGGCGGACCCTATCAAGCCGATAGTCTGATTGCACAGATTTCGCTGAAATCACCTTATCAAAACGATCGCTTATAAGAAGCTAAATTAAACCTTCGGTTTTAGAAGGGAATAAGAAGCAAAAGACATAGCGTTGGCTACGCAACGCAGAGCCTGCGGCCGATAAGACCAAAGGAAAAACCGGACCAAAGGAAACCGTTACGAGAGAATTTCGAGAATTTCGAGAGTTTCGTTTTCGATGGCTGATTTGACAGCCTTTTGGAAGTGTGGTACAACGGATTTTCATTTGGTGAGGAACACCTGTCAGAAAATATCATACGAGTTGGGGGAAAAATTATGCAGAACGCAAGGGCTTGCTTGTATCATGCAACACGGGAAATGAGTGATGCTTTAGAATTGAAGCGGGGTTTTTTTCTTCATGCTAAGATTCTGTTGAACGATACCGGCCTTTTGAACGAAGTTGTAGGTAAGGAGCTTCGTGGAAAGGGAACCAGTGCCGGGACAGCCGGTCGTGTCCTCCAGCATGTCCTCCACCGGACCCTGCCCTACAACAAGCTGGTGGAACACATCACCGTGAAGGAGATTCAAGAGGGAATGGTCACCCTCGCCATCCCATCGGTGGGGGGTCACGAAGTTACGACAAGGCGGTGTCTGAAAGCCTTGTTGGAGGAAGGCTACCTGATTCGCATGTCGGCCTCTGTGGACCGCCGTATGGTCTACGGGCTGAACCTTCCCTTCATCGTGCGGAAGATCGCGGAGTACATAAGAAAGGGCAAGATTAAGGTTGACACGAGTGCTGACCAGCAGAAGAAGCGGTGTTCTGTCATCGGCAAAATTTGCAATCAATTGCAACCATGGTACGACCATCTGAAGGAGATAGGGGTACTGACCCTTTACAAGCTCGACAAGGTTCTGGCGGAACTCAAGGCGTGGTGCGGGAGGAATCTGAATCTCATGGGAACGGCAAGGCAGATGATCAAGTCGGGGCAGGAGAAGGCGCAGGAGGCCA
>CAYVVQ010000120.1:0-11760 GCA_964454455.1 uncultured Desulfobacterales bacterium
CTCATCCCCGTTCCATGAAGGTCTTTCTCAGCGCCTCCACGGCCCGGTCCAGGGTGAACACGTCCTTCGGGAGCGCGAGCCCCCCGTCACGAAGTGAGGCCATGAGCCTGGCCACCACCGGGAGATCGAGCCCCAGCCGCCGGAGCTCGTCCGGCTCGCGGAAGAGGGCGGCGGGAGGCTCCTGCCGGATCGCGGCGCCCCCTTCCATGACCACCACCCGGTCCGCGTCGTGGATCTCGTCCATGTCGTGGGTCACGTGGACCACGGTCATGCCGGAGCGGTGGAGGGTGCGGATCACCCCCATGACCCGCCTGCGCCCCGACGGGTCCAGGTAGGCGGCGGGCTCGTCCAGCAGGATGTGGCGGGGTCCCATGGCGAGTGCGCCGGCGACGGCCACCAGCTGCTTCTCGCCGCTCGAGAGCTCGTGGGGCGCCCGTTTCTCGAAGCCGGCCAGGCCGACGGTCTCCAGGGAGTCGTGCACCCGCCGGCGGATCTCCTCGGGGGGAAGCCGCAGGTTCCCCGGCCCGAAGGCCACGTCCTCCTCCACGGTCATCCCCACGATCTGGGTGTCCGGGTTCTGGAACACCATCCCCACCCGCCGGCGGATCTCCGGGAGCGCGCGCCGGTCACGCGTGCTCAGGCCGTCCACCAGGACCTCCCCCTCGGAGGGGAGCAGCAGGCCGTTGAGGTGCCGGAGCAGCGTGGTCTTGCCCGAGCCGTTCGGTCCCACCACGGCGATGCGGGCGCCTTCGGGGATCTCCAGGTGAAGGTCCCGGAGCACCGGCTCGTTCCGGTCCTCGAAGCGGTGGAAGAGGCCTCGGGTCTTGATCACGACAAGCCTCTCGAGCCCGGGCCGAGCCGGAGACGGTCCCGCAGCTTCAGGGTCACGGCGGTCACGGCCGCCACCTTGAGGGCGTCCCCCGGGAGAAAGGGGAGCACGCCCACGGACACCGCCTCGATCGGGGAGAGCCGGGCCACCAGGCAGAGCCCGGAGACGCCCAGGGCGTAGACCAGCAGGTACCCCGCCGTGACGGCCAGGGCGATGCGGACGGGGCCCGGCCGCCCTCTGCTTCGAACCAGCATGCCGATCAGCCAGGCCCCGGCCACGAACCCGACCAGGTACCCCCCGGTGGGGCCCAGGAGGACGCCGAGCCCGGCCTTTCCGCCGGAGAACACGGGGAGGCCCATGATGCCCAGGAGGAGATACACCCCCTGGCTCATGGCCCCGAGGCGGGCGCCCAGCAGGGTCGCCGCCAGGGCCATGAAAAAGGTCTGGAGGGTGACCGGAACCGGCGGCAAAGGGATGATCAGCCAGGCCCCGGCCGCGGTGGCCGCGCCGAACATGGCGGCGTACACCATGCCGCGCACGGGGGGGGCGGGCTGAGGTTCGTTTTCGCGGTTCACGGTACCTCCACGTCTCCGGAGAAGACGGCGTGGACGGCCCCCCCCTCGTCCTCCACCAGGAGGCTGCCGTCCCGGTCGATCCCCCTGGCGACGCCGGTGATCCTGCCGTTCGGCCCGTCCACGGCCACCCGGCTCCCGAGGGTCCTGGAGAGCGCCTTCCAGCGGTCCAGGATCCGGGGGGCGCCCCCGGCGAGAAAGAGGTCGTACCAGTGCTCGTACCGTTCGAGGTAGCCCCGCACCAGGGCGGCCCGGTCCGGGGATCCGCCGGTCTCCAGCGCAAGGGAGGTGGCGATGGGCTCGATCTCCTCCGGAAAGCGGCGGCCGTTCGCGTTCAGCCCCATGCCGCTCACCACGAAGCCCACCCGATCCATGTCGCTGGAGATCTCCGTGAGGATGCCGGCCACCTTTTTCCGGCCCAGGAGGACGTCGTTGGGCCACTTGATGTGGACGTCGAGCTCCGGAGACCGGGCCAGCAGGGTCTCGGCCACGGCAATCCCGGCGATCAGGGTGATCTTGGGCGCCTCCACGGGGGAGATGGGCGGTCGCAGGACCACCGAGAGATAGACGCCTTCGCCGGCGGGGGAGAACCAGGCGCGGCCCTTGCGGCCCCGGCCGCCGGTCTGGCACTCCGCGATCACCACGGTTCCCTCCGGGGCGCCGGAGGCGGCCAGGATCTTGGCCCGGGTGTTCGTGGAGTCCGTCTCGCGGTGGTAGACCATCTCCGATCGTCCGAGGATCCGGGTCCGGAGGCCCTCCCGGATCTCCGCCGGCAGAAGCCAGGGCGGGGGGGCCGTCAGCCGGTAGCCCTTCCGGGGCGAGGAGTCGATGCCGTAGCCGTCCCGCCTCAGGGCCCGAACGTGCTTCCAGACGGCGGATCGGGAGACGCCGAGCTCCCGGCTCAGCCGCTCGCCGGAGGTCCACGCCTCCGGTCGGGCCTTCAGATGCTGAAGGATGCGCTCTGCTGTGGACACGGCCCCGTCCCCCGGCCGGGCTCGTGCGCGATCCGGGCGTCCCTTCGTCCGGCCGGCGCGATCCGGTCCAGGGTTCGTATCACCGGCGGCCCGAAATGTCAACGGCGGTTCAAGGTCGGGTTGACAATGACCTCCGACAACCTGCGGGGTCCTCGATAGGGCCGGGAGAAGGGGTTCCATGGCGGCAGGGTCGGGCCCTGTGGTGGTTGACCGGTTCCCGCGAAAGGGATAGGCTCGGAGAGAATTCGTTTTCCACCCCGGGGAGGAGAGCCATGGAGCTGCCCGAGCACCCGTTCTGGGACTTCAGCCTCGTGACCCACGCAAGGCCGGGCGTGTCCGAGGCCTGCCTGGCGCTTCAGCGCGCGTACGCGCTGGATGTGAACCTGCTCTTGTTCTGCTGCTGGGCTGCGGTGCGCCGAGGGAGGCCGCTCGGCCGAGAAGGCGTGACCGCCGCCGTGGAGGCCGTGGCCGGGTGGCAGGAGGAGGTGGTGCGCCCGGTCTGGCGGGCGCGGTGGCGCCTCAAGGGCGGCTTCGGCGCGTTTCCGGCCGAGCGGACCGAGGCCCTGAGAAAGGCCCTCATCGCGGCCGAGCTGGACGCGGAGCACGTGGAGCAGCTCCAACTGGCCGAGACCGTGCCCGTCCGGACCCGTGAGGGGGCAGACGACGGGGCGCGTTTGACCGCGGCCGCGGCCAACCTGGCCGCCTGCCTCGCGGCCTGCCTGCCCGAGGGGGCCCCGGCCCTCGCAGGCCCGCCTCCGGAGGAGCTGGTCCGTCCCCTGGCGGCCCTGCTCGCCGGCGTGTTCCCCGGGCTGGACCCCGACCGGATCCGGTCGGAGCTGGTGGGGGCGCTGCAGCCTCCGGCCTAGCCCCGAAGCCGCCTGGTCACCTCGGCCACCCTGCGGCCCTGGGCCCTGGCGATCTCCAGATCCTTATCGGTGGGCTGGAGGGCGTTGTCCGAGCCGGCCAGGGTGGAGGCCCCGTAGGGCGTGCCCCCGCGGCCTTCCGTGTGGAGCATGCCGGGCGTGGAGTAGGGTACGCCCACGATGATCATGCCCAGGTGGAGGAGAGGGATCATCGAGCTCAGCAGGGTGGTCTCCTGCCCGCCGTGGGTGGTGGCGGTGGAGGTGAACACCCCGACCGGCTTGCCCTCCATCGCCCCCCTGGCCCAGAGCGAGGCCGTGGAGTCCAGGAGCCGTTTCATCTGGGCGGTCATGTTGCCGTACCGGGTCGGCGTGCCCAGCAGGATCCCGTCGGCCTGCTCGAGGTCGTCCAGGGTGCAGTCGGGGACGTCCTCCTGCCGCTCCCGGGCCTCCCGGAAGTGCTTGTCCTCCCCCTTCTGGTCCAGGACCTCCTGAAACTCCGCCGCCCGTCGAAGGACGAGCTCCACGCCCTCCACGGACTGAACGCCTTCGGCCACGGCACGGGCCATCTTCTCCACGTGACCGTACATGGAGTAGAACAGCACGAGGACCTTCATCTGCTTCCCTCCTTCTATATTTCTTCCGGTTGTCTGCCGCCCGGCGGGACGACCCCCCCCACGCGAATCAGGCCTCCTGGCGCTTTCACAAGGCTTTGGCGAGGCCTGATCCCCACGGGTTGTCGATCGTGCCGCAGGCTCCAAGTGGAGGACCGTCTCCGTGACGATCGGACCACGTCCCGGCCGCACATTCTCATTCGAACTCGTACTCAGCCCCGCAGGGGTGGTACTCGTACTCGTACTCGTACACGAGAAGGGCTTTTTGGTTGCGAGAAGAAACCCGAGTACGAGTACGAGTACGACAAGGCACGGGGGAGGGTCGCGGACTACACGATCCACCCCATTCCCGTTAGTTTCGTTTCCAGGAGCTCCCGGACCCTGGCCGCGTCCGCACGCCCCGAGCTCTTCCGCATCACCATGCCCACGAGGAAGTTGATGGGCTCTTTCTGGCCGCTCCGGATCTTGGCCGCGACCTCCGGGTGCTCGGCCAGCACCTCGTCCACCATCCGCTCCAGCGTCTCGTCGTCCCGGATGGACCGGAGCCCCTTCTCCTCCACCAGGACGTCCGGGGGCTTCCCGGTCCGGAACATGTCGTCCAGCACGCTCCTCGCCGCCTGTCCGGTCACCTCTCCCGCGGCCACCAGGTTCACCAGCCGGGAGAAGGCCCCGGGGTCCACGGGGCAGGCCGAAACGTCCAGGTCCGCCTGGTTCAGGAGGCGGAACAGGTCCTTGATGATCCAGCGGGACAGGAGCGTCGCGTCCTCGCAGAGGGGTGTGCACCGGTCGAAGAAGTCCGACACCGCCCGGTCCCGGGTCAGGACGACGGCCTCGTCGCGCGGGATGCCGAGGTCGCTCACCAGGCGGCTCACCCGTTGGTCCGGAAGCTCCGGCATGGCGCGGCGCACGGCCTCCACGGTCTCGCGCTCGAGCCGGACCTCGACGAGGTCCGGGTCGGGAAAGTAGCGGTAGTCCGGGGCGTCCTCCTTGCTGCGCATGGGCAGGGTGACGCGGCGATCCTCGTCGAAGAGCCGGGTCTCCTGAATTACGGGCCGTCCCGCGCGCAGGAGCCCGGACTGGCGCTCGATCTCGTGCTCCAGGGCCTCGGTCACGAAGCGGAAGGAGGCCATGTTCTTGATCTCCGCGCGGTTGCCGTACCCGGCGTCCCCGGGAGGGCGGACCGACACGTTGACGTCGCAGCGGAACTGGCCCTTCTCCATGCTGCAGTCGCTCACGCCGATGTACCGGAGGAGCTGCCGCATCTTCTCCAGGAAGGCCCGCGCCTCACGGACGGATCGGAGGGGGTTCCGTGTGTGATCGGCCACGATCTCGATGAGGGGAACGCTGGCCCGGTTGAAGTCCACCAGGCTGAAGTCGGCCTCCTCGAACGACTCGGCGCCGTGAACGAGCTTGCCCGCGTCCTCCTCCAGGTGGATCCGGCGGATGCCCACCGGGTAGGGCCTTCCGTCGTCCCCGTCGATCTCCAGGGTCCCGTTCTCGCAGAACGGGCGCTCGTACTGCGAGATCTGGTACCCCTTGGGCAGGTCCGGGTAGAAGTAGTTCTTTCGGGCGAAGCGCGACCCGGCGTTGATCTCGCAGTCGAGGGCGAGCCCCGCGCGGACGCAGGACTCCACGGCCCGGCGGTTCAGCACCGGGAGGGAGCCGGGCTGCCCGGTGCAGACCGGGCAGATGTGGGTGTTCGGCGGCGCGCCCGGATCGTTCCGGCACCCGCAGAAGAGCTTGGTCTTCGTCGAGAGCTCCGCGTGCACCTCGAAGCAGATGATCACCTCGTGTTCCATACCGGTCCTCTATTCCCGCAGGCCGGGGAGCCTCACCGGCCGCCGTCTCTCCCGGCCGCCTCCTGGTAGGCGTAGGCCGTCCGGAGGAGGACGGCCTCGTCGAAGGCCCGGCCGATGAGCTGGAGCCCCACCGGAAGGCCCTTCACCCGGCCGCAGGGCAGGCTCAACCCGGGGAGCCCGCTCATGTTGAGCGGGGCGGTGTAGACGTCCACCAGGTACATCTGGAGCGGGTCGTCCATCTTCTCCCCCAGGCGGAAGGGGAGACAGGGGGAGACCGGCGCGGCCAGGCAGTCCACCTCCTCGAAGGCGCGGTCGAAGTCCTCCTTGACCCGTCGGCGCACCTTCTGGGCCTTGAGGTAGTAGGCGTCGTAGTAGCCCGCGGAGAGGACGTAGCTTCCCAGGATGATCCGCCGCTTGACCTCCCGGCTGAACCCCTCGCTCCGGGTGGCCTCGTACATGCCCGGGAGGTCCCCGCCCCCGGAAGACGCGCGAAAGCCGTACTTCACGCCGTCGAAGCGGGCCAGGTTGCTGCTCGCCTCGGCCGTGGCGATCAGGTAGTAGGCGCTGATGGCGTATGGGGTGTGGGGAAGGCTGACCTCCCGGATCTCCGCCCCTTCCCTCTCCAGCAGGGCCACGGCCTCCCGGACCCTCGCTCGAATGCCTGCGTCCAGGCCCTCCACGAAATACTCGCCGGGGAGCCCGATGCGGAGGCCCCGGACCCCCCGGTCCAGGCCCTCGGTGAAGTCGGGCACGGGGACGTCGGCCGAGGTGGAGTCCCGGGGATCCCGGCCGCAGAGGGCGCCCAGGAGCAGGGCGCAGTCCTCCACCCGCCGGCCCAAGGCGCCCACCTGGTCCAGGCTCGAAGCGTAGGAGACGAGTCCGTACCGGCTGACCCGCCCGTAGGTGGGCTTGACGCCGACCACCCCGCAGTAGGCGGCCGGGAGCCGGATGGACCCGCCGGTGTCCGTGCCCAGCGCCAGGACGGTCTCCCCCGCGGCCAGGGCCGCGGCCGAGCCGCCGCTCGAGCCGCCGGGCACCACGTCCGGGTCGTGGGGGTTCCGGGTGGGGCCGAACACGCTGTTCTCCGTGGAGGACCCCATGCCGAACTGATCCAGATTGGTCTTGCCCACGATGACCGCACCCTGGCCCTTCAGGCGCTCCACCACCGTGGCGTCGTAGGGCGGGACCCAGCCCTGGAGAATGCGGGCGGCGCAGGTGGTGGGGACCCCCCGGGTGCAGAGGTTGTCCTTCACGGCCACGGGCAGGCCGTTCAGGGGCGGCGCGGCCTTTCCCTCCCGGAACCGTTCGTCCGCCCGGTCGGCCGCCTCCAGGGCCTCGTCCCGCGTCACGGTGATGAAGGCGTTCAGGTCCGGCTCGCGCGCCTCGATCCGTTCGAGAACGGATTCGGTCAGCTCGCGCGAGGAGACCTCACCCGACCGGAGCCGCCGGGCCAGGGTCAGGGCGCTTTCATCGCAGAGGGTCATGGGGTCTTCTCCAGGATCTTGGGCACCTTGAACTGTCCCTCCTCCCGGTCCGGGGCGGCCTCCACGATCTTCGCAGGATCGGGGAACGGCGTCTCCTCGTCCTCCCGCCAGACGTTGCTCACCTCCAGGACGTGGCTCATGGGCGGGACGTCACGGGTGTCGAGCTCCCCGAGGGAGGCCACGTACTCCAGCACGGAGCTGAGGTCCTCGCGGAAGGTCTCGGCCTCCTCGTCGTCGAGGCGAAGGCGGGCCAGCCTCGCCACGTGATCCACCTCGGCACGGGTGATGCGAACCGTCTCCGGCGCCCGGGCTCGGCCGCCCTCCTCCGCGAAACCGGCCGGTCCACGGCCGGCCTCCGCCTCTTTCAGCCGGATGTGCAGCTCCTCCAGCTGGGCCGGATCGGCCTCGGACGGGGCCCGGGTCAGGGGGCAGAGCGCGCTCCGGTTCTTGGGGAAGGCCATGACGTCCCGAATGGAGGTCGTCCCCAGGATCATGGCCGCCACGCGGTCGAGGCCGAGCGCGAGGCCGCCGTGGGGGGGCGCGCCGTACTCGAGCGCCTTGAGGAAGAACCCGAACTTCTCCTCCACCTCCTCCGCGCCGAGCCCCAGCGCGCGGAAGACCTTCTCCTGCACGTCCATGCGGTGGATACGGATGCTCCCGCCGCCCAGCTCCTCGCCGTTCACCACCAGATCGTAGGCCCGGGAGAGGAGGGAGAGCAGGTCGTCCCGGTCCTCCGGGTCGAAGTCCACGCGATCGGGCATGGTGAAGGGGTGGTGCTGCGAGCCCAGCTCCCCGTCCTTGAGCTCGAAGAGCGGGAAGTCCGTGACCCACAGGGGCCGGTAGAGATCCCGGGGGACGAGCCCGAGACGATCGGCCACGTGGAGCCGGAGCCTGCACAACACCTCGTTGACCAGGGCCCGGTCCGTGTCGGCCACCATCATGAGGACGTCGCCGTCCCGGGCCCGAAAGCGGGAGGAGATCCGCTCCAGCTCCTCCCCGCTGAAGAACTGGGCGATGTTGCTTCGGAGCGCCCCCTTCTCCCGCTTCATCCAGGTCATGCCCCGGCCCCCGAAGGAGGGGACCAGCTTCATGGCGTACTCGTTCTGGAGGACGTTCTTGCTCAGGGACCCGGCGGCCCCGGGAACGCAGAAGCCCTTGATGACGCCACCCCGCTCGATGATCCCGCGGAAGACGGCGTAGCCCGTGTCCCGGAGGAGGTCCGTGATCTCCTCGAACGCCAGCCCGAAGCGCAGGTCCGGGCGGTCGGTCCCGTAACGCTCCACGGCCTCGGTGTAGGTCATGCGCGGAAAGGGACGGGTCAGGGTGATGCCGCCCACCTCGAACATGCGCACGGTGAGCTCCTCGATCACCTCGTAGATGAACGACTCGTCGATGAAGGAGGCCTCGAGGTCGAGCTGGGTGAACTCGGGCTGGCGGTTGGGGCGCAGGTCCTCGTCCCGGAAGCAGCGCGCGATCTGGAAGTAGCGGTCCAGGCCGCCCATCATGAGCAGCTGCTTGAAGAGCTGCGGCGACTGGGGCAGGGCGTAGAACCGGCCGGGGTGGACCCGGCTGGGGACCAGGTAGTCCCGGGCCCCCTCGGGCGTGCTCCGGGTGAGGAAGGGGGTCTCCACCTCGATGAACCCGTGCTCGTCCAGGATGCGGCGAATGGTCTTGTAGATCTCGTAGCGCTTCAGGAGGAACGACTGCTTGGAGGGGCGCCTCAGGTCCAGGTAGCGGTAGCGGAGCCTCAGGTCCTCGTCCACCTGGTCCGGGGCGGACTCGACCTCCTCGCCGAACACGATCGCCTTCTCGGAGACCGGGAAGGGGAGGGGACGCGACTCGGAGAGGCGGACCAGCTCCCGGGCCCGGACCTCCACGCGTCCGGTTCGCAGGTTCGGGTTCTCGGTGCCCGGTTCCCGGAGGGCGACGGTCCCGCGCACCTGGACCACGTGCTCGCTTCGGAGCTGATCCGCGCGGCGGAACATCTCGTCTCCCGCGGCCGGGTCGAACACCACCTGGACGATGCCGCGGATGTCCCGCAGGTGGGCGAAGAGGAGATGCCCGTGATCCCGCACGGCGTCCACCCAGCCCATGAGCAGGACCTCCCGGCCGGCGTGGGCCGCCTCCAGGTCCCCGCAGTATGTTCTCTCTTTCCAGTCCATTCCCTGTCCCAAGGCCTTTTCGCCTCCTGCCGGGCCGGGGGCTCGACCCGGCCGGGGGCGCCTACACCTCTACCCGATTCGATCCGCAGGATCAACGCCTTTTTCCCCGCGATTTTTGCAAATACCGAGCCGACCGCAGTGCCGCTCCCTCGGCTCCCGGCCTGGTCATGGTCCGGCGGTTACGGCCGGGGCCATTGCCGCTCACCTCCGTGTCCGTGGGCCGTGTCAGGTCGGACGGCTTCTCAGCAGGGCGGCGCTTCGAACCACGAACCACGGACCACGATCACGGCCCTTATCTCACCCCGGCGGTCAAGCGACTACGTTTTTGTCGCATGGCCTCCTTGTGCCATACAAAAATGTTTGAAATCGACCCGCTTTGAATCGCCGGCGATTGCTTTGGATGGGTAAGTCGTTGAATGCGCGCGATTTGATCGAAATGGCATGCCCATTGCTCTCTTCTCGGGCGTACGTCGGTCCACCCGCTTGCGGCAGGCGGTCGCAACCGGGTTCGGTTCGGCCGCGGACCCTCCGCCCCCGTGAACACCGGGCGCGGAAACGATCACCCCAACACAACCAACAACCAGGGAGGCAGGTCATGAAAGAGGCCAGGGAGCTCACGACGGCCAAAGAGGTGCTGGACTACGTGAAGAAGGAAGAGATCGAGGTGGTGGACCTCCGGTTCATGGATTTTCCGGGGCTGTGGCAGCACTTCTCCATCCCCGCGCGGGAGCTGGAGGAGGACACGTTCGAGGACGGTCTGGGCTTCGACGGTTCGAGCATCCGGGGCTGGCAGGTGATCAACGAGTCGGACATGCTCGTCAAGCCGGTGCCGGGGAGCGCCTTCGTGGATCCGTTCTTCGCCGCCAAGACCCTCGTGATGGTCTGCAACATCTGCGATCCGGTCACCGGCGAGGACTACTCCCGGGACCCGCGCAACATCGCCCGGAAGGCGGCGAGCTACCTCAAGGGGAGCGGCGTGGCGGACACCGCCTTCTTCGGGCCCGAGGCCGAGTTCTTCGTGTTCGACGACATCCGCTTCGACCAGAACGCCCATGAAGGCTACTACCACATCGACAGTGTCGAAGGCCGCTGGAACACGGGCCGCGAGGAGTCGCCCAACCTCGGGTACAAGCCGAGGTACAAGGAGGGGTACTTCCCGGTGCCGCCGGCGGACAGCATGCAGGACCTGCGGACCGAGATGATGCTCACGCTGGAGAAGATCGGGGTGCTCATCGAGTGCCAGCACCACGAGGTGGCCACGGGCGGGCAGGCGGAGATCGACATGCGCTTCGCCCCCCTGGTGGAGATGGCGGACAACCTGCTCAAGTACAAGTACGTCATCAAGAACACGGCCCGCAAACACGGCAAGACCGTCACCTTCATGCCCAAGCCCCTGTTCAACGACAACGGCACCGGCATGCACGTGCACATGTCCCTCTGGAAGGACGGGGAGAACCTGTTCGCGGGGGACGGCTACGCCGGGCTCTCCGAGTCCGCCATGTACGCCATCGGCGGCATCCTCAAGCACGCGCCGTCCCTGCTGGCCTTCACGAGCCCCACGACCAACTCCTACAAGCGGCTGGTCCCCGGCTTCGAGGCGCCCGTGAACCTGGCCTACTCCCGGCGGAACCGGAGCGCGGCGGTCCGGATCCCGCTCTACTCCACCTCGGCCAAGGCCAAACGGCTGGAGTTCCGCTGCCCGGACCCGAGCTGCAACCCCTACCTGGCCTTCTCGGCCATGCTCATGGCCGGGCTCGACGGCATCCAGAACAAGATCGATCCCGGAGAGCCCCTGGACAAGGATATCTACGATCTCCCGCCCGAGGAGCTGGCCAAAGTGCCCACCACGCCGGGATCCCTCCGCGAGGCCCTGAACGCGCTGGCCCGGGACAACGACTACCTCCTGAAGGGCGACGTGTTCACGTCGGACGTCATCGAGACCTGGATCGACTACAAGATGACCAACGAGGTCCAGGCCGTCGACCTGAGACCCCACCCGTGGGAGTTCGCCCTGTACTACGACATCTAGGATCCGCGCCGCCGTCTACCCCCCCGGCGCGGTCACGGAAAGCCCCCCTTGGCAAGGCCTCGGGGGGCTTTCCCGCCGGAGCGTCCGGTGGATCTTCGGGGGACGACATGGTAAGGTTCGAGGGGGCGCCCCCGCTCCAGGTGCGGACCGGGGTATCCTCTTCGGTCTCTTCAGGAGGCTGGCGCCGGTAGGGCATCCGTAGGGCCTGCGAGGTTGTCGGCGGAGGGGGTGAGGGCTTCCGGAGCGGAGGAAGGCCTCACCCCCGGAGCTTCATGAAACGGCCGCCGTCCGCGGGGTCGCCGGTGCCTTCCCTCGCCGTCGCTCTGAGCGTACCGTGGCGTCTTCATGGGTCGCCCTGAGCGTAGACCGTCGGCGTCCGGGTACGCTCTGCACCTTCGGGAATTCGGATCGAGTCGGCTCCGGGGAGCGCCTCGCAT
>CAYVVQ010000121.1:0-11639 GCA_964454455.1 uncultured Desulfobacterales bacterium
CGGGATGAATCGGGTCCTGCATAATCCCGAAGGAAGAACGCCTCCCTTTTGATTTCAGAAATGCAGGCGATATCCCGATTCTTCTGACCGAGGACCGGAACCATCTCCATGGCTGAATTGAAACCCTTGAGATTCGGGAAGTACACCCTCCTCGACCGCATCGGGGTCGGCGGGATGGCCGAGCTGTATCGCGCCCTCATCACGGGGGACCGGGGTTTCGAAAAGCTCATCGCCGTCAAGCGGCTCCTTCCCCATCTGACCGACGAGGAGAGCGTGGTCAGCTCGTTCATCGACGAGGCCAAGCTCGCCGCCCTGCTCCAGCATCGCAACATCGTGCAGATCTACGACTTCGGAAACATGGAGGGCTCCTACTTCATCGCCATGGAGTACCTGTTCGGCAAGGACCTCCACGCCATGATGAAAAAGGCCCGGGAGAAGGGCCGGCCCCTCGGGATCGCCAACGCCCTCTGCATCGCCGGACAGGTGTGCGAGGGGCTGGACTACGCGCACAAACTCAAGGATTTCCAGGGCAACCCCCTCCAGATCATCCACCGGGACGTGAGCCCCCAGAACATCTTCATCAACTACGGGGGCGAGGTCAAGATCATCGACTTCGGCATCGCCAAGGCGTCCAGCAAATCGGAGAAGACCCAGCTGGGCACCATCAAGGGCAAGGTGGCCTACATGTCCCCGGAGCAGGCGCGAGGCGAGCCCATCGATCACCGCTCGGACATCTTTGCCGCGGGGATTCTCCTCTACGAGATGCTGACCGGAACCCGCCTGTTCAGCGGGGACGCCATGGAGGTGCTCTCGCAGGTCCGCGAGGCGCGGTTCGTCCCCCCGCGAGAGGCGGCCCCGAACCTGCCCGGGGAGTGCCACAGGATCCTGGAGCGGGCCCTCTCCGCGGACCTCGCGAAGCGATACCAGACCTGCGGCGAGATGTCCGCGGAGCTGGAGGACTGCGTGCAGAAGCACGCCCTTCGTCCCACGCCGCAGGCGCTTGCCCTGTACATGAAGGACCTGTACGAGGAGGAGATCGAGACCGAGGAGCTGACCATCCACGAGGTCACGAGCCTCCGGGGCTGCGGGCAGCCCGCACAGCCGGGCGCCGCGACTCAGAAGGCCAAAAGCACGACCGTCCTGAAGACAACGGCTCTCCGCAGCCGAAATCACCCATGGAAGCGAGTCGCCGTCGCCGGCGCGGCCCTGCTGGCCCTGGCCCTGATCGCGCTCTTCCCGGTCTGGGAGCCTTCCGCGACACCGGACGGGCCCGTTGCCGGTCAGGCCGCTCCCGCGGCCCCGGTTCCCCCGCCGGCGGCGCTCGCGCTCCAGGTCGGGACCGGGCCTGAAGCCGTTCTCGAGGCCGGCCTTGCGGCCATGGAGGCGGAACGCTACCGGGATGCGACCGTCCTGCTCGAGGCGGCGCTCGACGCCGACCCGACCCTGAGGGAGCGCGTGGCGGTCCCATATGACCGCGCCCTGAGGGAAACGGCGGCACTCCTTGCGAATGACAGCCCAAGGGAGGCCGAGAGGCTGCTTCTGAAGGCCGTATCGCTCCATCCCCGAGGCATCCAGAGTCGTTTTCGGCTGGGGCTCCTCTACGTTCGGATGAAGGACTACTCCAGGGCCGAAAAGGCCTTTCGAGGGGCCGCCGAGCTGGAGCCCTCGTTCGCCGACATCTACTTCAACCTCGGCTATGTCCACGCCATGACCCGGGACTACGTCGAGGCGGAGGAGATGTACCGCCGCGTGGTGGAGCTGGCCCCCATGTACCTGGACGAGGCCTACTACAACCTCGCCATGGTCCAGGAAAAGGCGGGCAAGGTGGAGGAAAGCCTGGTCAACCTCGAGCAGGCGATCACCGTCAATCCCGAGAACCGTCTGGCCAGGAAGAACCTGGAACGCCTTAGAAAAGAGATAGAATCGCCCTGATGGAGACGAAACGCATGACCTCGAGGAGATGGCTGATGTCCGCTTCTCTGGCCCTCCTGCTCCTCGTCGGGTGCACGCCGTCCGCCCTGCTGACCCGAACCCCGCCCCCCGATGCCGCCGCTCCCCCGCCGCGCGAGGAAGGCCGCGCTCCGGCGGAGGAGCCCATGGGTCGAGCGGAACCGTCCGACCTGGTGCACACGGTCCGGTGGAAGGGCGAGAGCCTGTCCATCATCGCCAAGTGGTACACGGGGAAGGCAGGCAACTGGCGGCGGCTGGCCGAGCACAACCCACTGAACGACCCCGACCGCATCGGCATCGGGGACCGGATCTCCGTCCCCGGCCCCCTGCTGAGAACCCGGGAGCCCCTGCCCCGGGATTTCGTGAAGCGCCATGTGGGCACATCCACGAAGGACGATCCGTCCGAGGACCCCGAACCGAGCCGGCCCGTCGAGGCCCCCACACCGGAGGACGAGGGCCCCGAGCTCTTCGGGCCCAAGGACCTGAAGAACGACTGATCGCCCGGCGGGCCGGCCTGTCTGTGGGGGAGGTCTCCCGCCGCCTGGAGGAGATGGCGGGAAAGGGGGTTGAGCCGTGAGCAGGGAGAGCGGGAAGAAGCGCGGACGCGGGGGAAGGCTTCTCAAGTGGGGCCTGGTGGCGCTGATCGTTCTTCTCCTGGGGGCCGGCATCTTCAACCAGCGGATCGCCAGGCTCTACAACGTGATCACCCTGTTCGAGCCCGACGTCGTGGTGGAGAACTTTCGCAGCATGGATCGGATGTTCGACTACAGGGTGGTCCACCGGGGCGGCACGCCCCACGTCTTCGAGCGGGCGCCCGGATCGCTGCCCCAGCTCTACGCCTATGAGGGACGGGACAAGCAGGTGGCGGAGTTTCTCGAAACCACCTGGACCACCGGGCTCATCGTGATCCACAACGACAAGATCGTCTACGAGGACTACCGGCTGGGCAACACCGAGGCCTCCCGGTGCATCTCCTGGTCCGTGGGGAAGTCCTTTGTCTCCGCACTCATGGGGATCGCCCTGGAGGAGGGGCACGTCCAAAGCATCGAGGATCCGGTCACGCAGTACGTGCCCCGGCTGAAAGGGTCCGGCTACGACGGGGTGTCCATCAAGCACCTCCTCCAGATGTCCTCCGGCATCCGCTTCGACGAGGACTACGCGGCCTTCTTCTCGGACATCAACCGCATGGGCCGGGCCATCGCCCTGAACCAGCCCCTGGACGAGTTTGTGGCCTCCCTGGAGAGCGAGTACGAGGCCGGTACCCGCCACCACTACGTGAGCATGGACAGCCAGGTCCTGGGCATGGTGCTCCGGAAGGCCACCGGCCAGACGCTCACCGCTTACCTGGAGGACAAGATCTGGAAGCGGACGGGCATGGAGTCGGATGCCTACTGGATCGTGGACGGCGGCGGCATGGAGCTGGCCTTCGGCGGGCTGAACGTGGTGCTGCGGGACTACGCCCGCTTCGGCCTGCTCTACCTTCACGAGGGACAGTGGAGCGGCGAGGAGATCATTCCCGCGGACTGGGTCCGCGCCTCGGTGACGCCGGACGCGCCCCACCTCCAGCCGGGGGACAACCCGGCCTCGAGCTCCCCCCTCGGCTACGGCTACCAGTGGTG
The DNA here is from genome assembly GCA_964454455.1 of uncultured Desulfobacterales bacterium. GTDB lineage: Bacteria > Desulfobacterota > DSM-4660 > Desulfatiglandales > HGW-15 > JAIPEI01. The sequence goes on from CAYVVQ010000121.1 coordinate 3,570, forward strand.
GGTTCCGGAGAACCCGGAGGGCGACTTCGTGAGCATCGGCCTCTACAACCAGTTCGTCTACGTCCACCCCAAACACAACGTGGTGATCGCCAAGACCTCGGCCTACGCCGACTTCGACGTGGACGGGGACCAGAAGGAGCTCGAGTCCATCGCGCTCTTTCGGGCCATCGCCGAGCACGTGGACGCCGAGGCCGAGCCCGCTCCGGAGCCTCTCCCCGCGGGCGACGGGCGCCGCCCCCCCTGGGGCCTGCTGATGACCATGAACCGGGACTCCTGAGCCTTCCGGATACCGGGGACGGCCGCCGCACTAACGAAACGAAAGGTATGGAGCGGGGGCTCCGGCCGCACGTGATCCTCATGGACATCAACATGCCCGTGACGGACGGGGTGGAGGCAACGCGGATCATCCATCTGGAAGCGCCGGACATCCGCATTGTCGGACTGTCCATGTCCGACGACGCGGAGACGCGAAAGGGAATGCGGGTTTTTGCGAATCCGTCAATGCTGGACGCGGGCTAGAGCAGCCAGAGGCTCAGCTGGGGAAACAGCACCACCAGGATCAGCACCAGGATCATGGCCGCCACGAAGGGTAAGGAGCCCGAAAAAACGTCTCCCAGCGTGATCCCCTGGTCCTCCAGTGTGCTCTTGACCACGTAAGCGGCGATGCCCAGCGGCGGGGTCAGCAGCCCCACCTCGATGGCGATCACCGTGACCAGGCCGAACCAGACCAGGTCGAGCCCCATCTTCATCACGATGGGATAGACCAGGGGGACGATGATCATCATGATGGAGCTCGAGTCCAGGATGGTGCCCATCAGCAGCACCACGACGATGTAGATGGCGATGAATGCGTAAAGGCTCAGGCCCGACTCGCCGATCCAGACCCCGAAGAAGTTGGTGACGCCGCTCAAGGCCAGCATGCGGCCGTACATGTTGGCCGAGATGATCAGGAACAGCACGGCCACGGTGACGTGCCCCGTCTCCACCAGGACCTGCCACAGGCTGGACCAGGTCAGCCTCCTTTTGCCCAGCGCCAGGAGAAGGGCCCCCAGCGCGCCCACCGCCCCCGACTCCGTGGGCGTGAACCACCCCGCGTAGATGCCGCCCAGAACCAGCCCCACCAGGATCACCACGGGCAAAAGCTTCCACACGGCGGATCCCAGGCTCATCCGGGCCGCCTCCCTCTCGCGCGCCCGGTCGGATCCCCCGACGGCGTCCGGCCAGCGGTAGGCCATGATCAGGATCATGCACGCGAACGCCAGCGTCAGCAGGATGCCCGGCAGGATGCCCGCCTTGAACAGATCGCCGATGGAGGTCTCGGTGAGCACGCCGAAGAGAATCAGAAGCAGGCTCGGGGGAATGAGCATACCCAGCACGGAGGAACCCGTCACCACGCCCACCGCGAAACGGGGGCTGTAGCCGAGCTTCATCATCTCCGGCACGGCCACCTTGGTGAACACCGCGGCCGATGCGATGGAGATGCCGGTGACCGCCGCGAACACGGCGTTGGCAAACACCGTGGCGATGCCCAGCCCGCCCCGGATCCGGTGGAAGAGCCGGTTCGCCACCAGGAAGGTGTCCCGCCCGATGTCCGACACCGAGATGAACATGCCCATGAGCACGAACAGGGGCACCACCCCGAAGGCGTACTTGCTGATGCTGTCCCCGGCCGCCAGGGCCAGCAGCTTAGAGGCCACCACGAAGTTGTCCCGGATGGCCCAGACCCCCAGGAAGGAGAGCACGGCCAGGGCGATGGAGACGTGCATCCCCGCATAGATGAGCAGCAGGATTCCGGCGATGGACAGGAGGCCGAGCTGTAGATCCGTCATGTCGCGTCCCGTCTTCTCTTGAACGCCTCGTGGAAGTCCTGTCCGGCCATCAGCAGGAACTGGATGCCCGCGGCCACACACCCGATGAGGATGATCAGCTTCACCGGCCAGACCGGCGCCTTGAAGTCGCCCTCCGCGCCCACGTACTCGTTGATCCGCCACGCCTTGGTGAAGTAAGGCCAGCTGGCCCAGAACAGGATGCCGAACAGGATCGTCCCCGCCACGTGGTGCAGGCCCTGAAGGAAGCTACCGAACCGCGGCTTGTTCCTCATGAGCCATCCCAGCAGGACCTCGGAACGGGTCAGCCTGCCCACCCGGAGGGTGTGCGCGATCTGCATGAACACGAGGGCCACAATGGACATGGCCACGATCTCGGGCACGCCCCGAATGGGGTGATCGAAGAGGGCCCGTCCCCCGATGTCCAGGTTGATGATGATCAGCAGGACGAACACCCAGACCGTCCCGATGCTGTCCATCACCCGGGTGATCCGGCCGAAGCTGAAACGCCGGGCCGGAGGACCCTCCAGCCCTTTGCGCCTCTCATCCCCGGACATGTTTACTTGTCCCATGCCCGGGGCAGGTCTGCACCGCGGGCCCGAAGCCCGTCAAGGAACCCCTCGACCGTCTCCGTACCGGGCAGGCCTTTCTGGTCCATGGTCTCGGCCCACTCCATGGGAACGTTGGGCAGCTTGTTCGCCCAGCGCCTGCGCTCCTCGTCGGAGAGCACGGTCACCTTGGCGCCTCCGGCCTTCATGGCCTCCATGGCCTTGTCGGCCCGGTCGGACTGGGCCTGGGCCAGCCGCCTGGCGTACTCCGCCCCCACTTCCTTGAAGATCTTCTGAACCTCGGACGGAAAAGAGTCGAAGACGTCCTTGTTGATGCTCAGTCCACCGGCGAACTGGGCCCCGAAGTTGACCATGCAGACGTACGGGGCGACCTCGTGCAGCTTGCCCGCCGCGGCCGCCGTCATGAATGTGAGCGTCCCCTCGTACACCCCGGTCTTGATGTCGTTGTAGTAGGTGTTCAGGTTGCCCGCCACGGCCACGGCCCCGGTTCCCTTGATCCAGTTGGCGGCCGGGCCCGGGGCGGCGAGCTTGTGGCCGTCGATGTCGTCCACCGTCTTGACCGGAAAGTCGGTGAGCACGCCGTAGGTGTCGAGGCCGGCACCGCCCAGGTAGACCTGATTGTGCTTTTCCCACTCCTCTGCGAACTCGGGGATCCGCCCTTGGAGCTCGGTCACGGTGTCCACCACGTCGAAAATGTTTCGGGTGCCGAACGGGGTCATGTAGCTCACGTTGTGCAGCGGCATCTTGGGGGCCTCGAACAGGGTCCCCACGAACCCCATGTCCGCGATCCCCTCGTCCAGGGCCTCGAGCACGCCGCCGATCTTGGCCACCGTCCCGCCGTACGCCTGGTTCCAGGTGATCTTGTGCTCGCCGCCCGCTTCGGCCAGCCGCCGGTCCACCTCGGGGATGAAGAAGTCCCGAGCCATGGACACCCAGAGAAAAATGGGCGGATGTCCGGCGACCACGGTCAGCTTGTACTCCTTGGCCTGGACCGGTCCAACCGTGAATGCGAACGCCGCTGCAAATGACAGAACGAACAGCACAACCTTTCTCGTGAAACCCATGTCATCCTCCAAAGAAATCATGGTTGTCAGAAGTTCACCTTGTGGCGGCCCTTGAGCCCGAGCATCTCCCGGGTCTCGTCCGGCGTGGCCGGCTCATAGCCGAACTCCCGCGCGATGCGCACCATCTTCTCCACCAGCTCGGCGTTGCTCCTGGCCATCTCCCCCTTGGACAGCCACAGGTTGTCCTCCAGGCCCACCCGGACCCCGCCGCCCATGAGCATGGAAACGGTACCCAGGGCGAACTCGTTCCTCCCGGCGGCGATGGTGGAGAAGACCAGGTCGCCGCCGTACAGGCCGTCAGCCGTCTGCTTCATGTGCAGCAGGTGGGGCACGGTGGCGGCGATGCCGCCCAGGATCCCCATGACGAACTGGACGTAGAACGGGGTGGTCACCCTGTTTCGCACCCAGTAGTGGTGGGCGTTGTGGAGGTGACCTACGTCATACGCCTCGAACTCGGGCTTGGTCCCCGCGGCCCCCATCAGCTCCAGGGCCCGATCGAGGTCGGCGAAGGTGTTCTTGAAGATAAAGTCCTTCGAGCCCTCCAGGTAGCCGGGCTCCCAGTCGTACTTCCACTCCTGGATCTTCTCCAGTATCGGGAACAGGGCGAAGTTGATGGAGCCCAGGTTGCACGAGGCCAGCTCGGGCTTGAACCGGGGCACGGCGGCCATGCGTTCCTCCACGGTCATGTTCACCCCGCCGCCCGTGGTGATGCAGATGACCCCATCGCTCTTGGCATGAATGGTTGAGACGATCTCGCCCATCACGTCCAGATCGCCGGTGGGAAGCCCGGATTCCGGGTCTCGCCCATGTACGTGGACGGTGCTTGCACCGGCGTCCAGCGCCTCGAGGGCCTGGCCGGCGATGTCCAGGGGTTTCAATGGAAGGTAGGGGGCCATGGTCGGGGTATGGATGGCCCCGGTCACCGCACAATTCAGGATGAACTTGGGCATGTCGGGATTGACCTCCTTGCAGCTGTGGTTTCGACCTGACCGTTCTTCCCTGTCTCCCTCACGGCCCGGGTCCTCACGGAATCACGCCTGGAAAATGGCCACGGGCCGTGTCCAGCCGGCCGAGGCATCCTTGATCTTCACCGGGAAGCAGGAGACCTTGAACCCGTGGGGCCGGGGAAGCTTGTCCAGGTTCGTCAGCTTCTCCATGTGGCAGTACCCCTTTTCGATCCCGGCGAAATGGGCTTCCCAGATTACGGAGGGGTCCCCGGTCTCCTGGAACTCCTTGGCCAGAAAGGGAAGCGGCCGGTCCCAGGACCATGCGTCGATCCCCACGACACGCACGCCCCGCTCCAGCAGGTAGAGGGTCGACTCCCGCGTCATGCCCGCCCCCTTGACCAGGTAGTCGGCACGGCCCCAGGCTGCGTCGGCGCCGGTGCGGACCAGCACGATGTCCAGCGGCTTGATCTCGTAGCCGACACGCTCCAGCTCCGCCTCGACCTCCGCCGCCTCGATCCGCTCCCCGTCCGCCTTGTGGCTGAAGTCCAGCAGCACACCGTCCTGAAAGCACCACTCCAGAGGGACCCGGTCGATGGTCAGGGCCTCCTGACCCCCGTCCATGGTGGGGTGGTAGTGATAGGGCGCATCGAGGTGGGTGCCGGAGTGGGTGGTCAGCTTCACGAGCTCCACGGCCCAGCCGAGGCCCCCGGGGAGCTGCTCCTTCTTCATTCCGGGAAAGAACGCCTCCATCTGCTCCGCACCCGCGGCATGACCCAGGTATTCGATCTCGGGGATCATCATCTCCGGGTCGCAGGGCAGGCCGGCCTCGATGGGAACCGACAGGTCGATCATGAGTTGCGTCATGCTGGCCTCCTTATGTCTGCGTGCCGAACCGGGCCGGTCCACGGTCTAGAACCCCGGCGGGGTCACGATCAAAATCCCCTCCGCGCCTTCCCCTCTGGGAACCGTCCAGGAGACCGGGCTGTCGGCCGGGTAGGACAGGCTGTCCCCGCCCCTCATGTCGAAGATCTCCTCCCCCACCCGGAACAGGATGTGGCCGTTGAGAATCACCATGCACTTCTCGCCCGGCGGGTCCACCAGCGGCTCGGGCCCGGTGCTGAACTCCCCGTCCACCTTGAAGTACAATACCTCCAGACGCCGGTTCAGGTCCGGGGTCAGGAGCTCGTAGAACCCGGGCTGCTTCGGGTAGGCCAGCTTCTTGCGCTCGCCGGCCCGGACCAGTTTCGCCTGGGTGATGTTGAGGCGCTCCTTCTCCAGGCCGGATGCAGGCAGGGGAAACGGCTCGTCCCCGTTGGTGACCGGACCCTCCTCGGAGCGCAGGGAGATCAGGCTGACCCCGAGGGCCCGGCGGATCTTCCTCAAGGAGGCCATGGAAGGTTCGGCCCGTCCCCGTTCGATCTCACTCAGAAACCCCACGGACAGCCCGGCCATCTCAGACAGCTGCTTCAACGTCAGGGAGCGCTTCTTCCGGATGGAACGCATCCTCGCTCCCAGTGGCTCGACCACGTTCGCCTCCAGGGACGTTCACCGGTCGGATATCCGACCCGCCCCCTCTTCTACCACACCGTTTTCGTTCGGTCCATAATTTTGACGGGTTCGCAAAAACCCGCTCACCGGCCGCTGGAAACGCCATAACCTATTGATATTTCCAGGGCAGATCTCAAGGTTCAAGGCTTTTTACGACGCCATCAATTTTCGCTCTAGGTGAAATTTTTCTCGAGTCCCCGGCCCGTCCGGCGCTCCGGCAGCATGGGCACCAGAGCGGTGGTGAGGAGCGGGACCAGGCCCACGACCGCCAGGACCGGGCGCACGCCGAAGAGGTCGCCCAGCTTGCCGGTCAGGGGCGCCAGCATCCCGCCGGTGCCGAAGGCCAGCCCCATCATGAGGCTCGACACCATGGACTTGCCCCGGGGGGCCATTTCCTGGGCCATGAGCACGCCCAGGGGAAGGGTCGCCAGGACCAGGAAACCGGACAGGAAGGCCGTCGCGTGCACCCAGCCGCTCCCTGCATGGAGCATGAGCAGGAAGGCGGGCGTGGCCAGGCCGTGGGTCACGTAGAAGATCTTCCGGAACCCGATCCCGTCCGACAGGTGCCCGGCGAGGATCCCGCTGATGGCGCCCCCCACGGTGAAGAGGGAGACCATGGCCCCCACCGACACCAGGGAGTACCCTTCGCCGACGAAGAGCACGGGCAGGAAGGTGAAGAAGGACTGGCCCGTGTAGGATCGGAGCACCATGATGAACCAGAGCGCCAGGATGGGGCGCCAGACCCCGCCGAAGGCGTCCCGCATGGAGCCCAGAAAGCCCAGCTCCCTCAATCCCTCCCCCCTAGGGGGAGGCAGCACCCCCAGCAGGTAGACCGTCACCGCCGCGCCGAGGGCGATGAGCCAGGGCATGGCCTCCAGGCCGTATGCGCCCACGTACCAGGCGATGAAGACCGGGCCCACCCCGAAGCTGAGGGTCCCGCCCGTGTTGAACACGGACATGGAGAGCCCCGGCTTCCGCCCGGCGTAGTCCGGCACCATGCCCGCACAGGTGGGGTGAAACATGGAGGAGCCGACGGAGGCCAGCCCCACGAAGAGGAGCAGGAGAAGGAACCCGGGCGCGACGCCCGTGAGGGGGACGAAGAGGACCACCAGGGAAAGCCCGCCCAGGACGAAGAGCCGGGACTGGTACCGGTCGGCCAGGTAGCCGGTGAGGGGCTGGACGATGAAGGCCAGGATGCGGCTCACCCCGGTGACCAGTCCCACCTGGGCCAGGGTGAGGGCGAACTTGTCCGCGAAGAGCGGCAGGAGGGGGATGATGAAGGAGCTGAAGAAGTCCCCGGAGAAGTGGACCAGGGTGATCGCGAAGATCACCTGCCTGTTGGTCCTCGATCGCGCCGTCGCGGCTTCCGGGGATTCGTTCATGCGGCGGATGCCGCGCGGTCCGCCGACCCGGCCTTCTTCCACGGCTTGAGGACCGTGACGAACAGCGCGAAGACCAGCGTGGACACCTGGAAGGTCCCCCAGAAGAGAAGCATCTTGTGGTTGTGGGCATAGACCGGGTTCAGCAGGGCGTCCATGCCTTTCTCCCGGGCGATGGGGGGGAGCGCGTTGAGCCACGGCCCGAGATAGAACGTCCCGAAGAGCACGCCGTAGAGGTTGATGCACCACTTGACCGCGATCCAGCGGTGCTTGAACCACCCCCACCGGGTGAACAGGGAGTAGAGCAGGCCGGTCAGGAGCATGCCGTTGGCCCCGGGGATGATGACGGCGTCGTCCAGGAGCTTCATGGCCGCCAGCTTGCCGTAGAGCTCCATGCCGTCGGACGCGGATACCCACCAGGTCATGATCACCAGGGCGCACCCGCCCCCCACCCACATGCAGGCGAACAGGACGTGGAAGATCTTGAGCCATTTCTGGCCTTTGGGGCCGATCCGGGGCATCCGGGACCTCCTTTCACGGTGAAATGCGGGCATGTTTTCTCCTGCGTGTCGATTTGTCAAGGTGCGCCGCCTTTTTTTCCGCGCGGCCGCTTTCCCCTTCGGACGCCCTTTCCGGGTTTCGATCCCTGTTTCCCGCCCGCCTCGGCCTCCTGCTTGCGACGGGCCAGCATGGCGGCCATCATGGCGCCGATCCCCTGGTAGGGCATGTTGGAGGCG
>CAYVVQ010000122.1:0-10107 GCA_964454455.1 uncultured Desulfobacterales bacterium
TTTCGGCCGCCGGCGGAGCGACGGTCTCGGCGGGGGCGGGTTCTGGCGGCGGCTCCAGACCCAGGTACTGCTGCTGCTGGCGGATCAGGCGGTCCATGCGGTCCACCTTTTCGGTCAGCTCCTCGAGCCGCGCCTTCATGGCGTCCAGATCGCTCAGGTCCTGCTCCACGATCCGCCTCACCAGATGCTCGTTGTCCTCCGTGCGGCCCGACAGCTCGCTCACGGCGGTCTTGAGCTGATCGATCTCCAGCTGAAGGCGAGCCTGGCTCTCCTGGAGCGTGTCGAGCTTGGAGGGCCCTGCGGCCTCCTCGAGAGAGGAGACCCTGCGGTTCAGGGAGGTGATCTGGTTGTTGAAGTACGACATCTCCTGGTCGTAGACGCAGGAGGAGAGCAACAGGCAGGAGAGGGCCGGCAGAAGCCAGATGCGAAGTCGTGCCATGGGTTGCGAGTTCCTTGTGATGGTCCTTTGAGACGGTGGGGCCGCGAAGAGCCCGAATGTTTGATGGCGTCGCAAAAAACCCGCAACCTTGAGATCTGCCCCTGGGATTTCGATAGGTTATAGCTTGCCCAGCGGCGGGTGAGCGTGTTTTTGCGAACCCGTCAATGCGCGGCTCGACCCCGGGCTTCCGACGGTTCACTCCGGCGGCAGAGCGGGTTTTCCGGGTTCCTGCAAGGCCGTTCAAATACGGGGTGCCGGCCTCTCGAGAACAGGCCAGCACCCCCGCGTCGGCATTCGGATGTCCGGTCCCGGGTCGGTCCGCGCCCGGCGCGGCCTTCGAGCTTCAGGCCGTTCGGGGACGTCGAGCCCCGGGAGCCGTGCAGGCGTCAAGCGGCGTCGAAACCTACTTGAACAGCTTGAACTCGTCGCGCCGGTTCCGGGCCCAGGCCGTCTCGTTGTGGCGCGGGTCGGCCGGCCGTTCCTCGCCGTAGCTGATGGTTCGGATCCGGTCGCCGGAGATCCCCAGGCTCGTGAGGAAGTTCGCCGCGGCGTTGGCCCGTCGTTCGCCCAGCGCGAGGTTGTACTCGTTGGTTCCCCGCTCGTCGCAGTGCCCCTCGATGCGCACGGAGTAGTCCGGGTTGTTCTCGAGCCACGCGGCCTTGTTCTTGAGCGCGATCTGCGCCTCCGGCTTGATCTCGGACTTGTCGAAGTCGAAGTAGATGTTCACGGACTCGAAGGCGTCGATTTCGAGCTGCTTCTGACGGAGGGCCTCCAGCTCGGCCTGCCGCTGCTTCTCCCGCTCCGCGTAACCTTCGTCCGAGGGAGTTTTTCCTTCCGCTTCCTCTGCAGCGGCCTGTTCCTGCATGCCCTCGGCCTGGCTGGCGCCGATCTGTTTTTTCGCACACGAGGTCATCAGCAAGAGCGAGGAACAAGCAATGACCAGGACCATCCAGACCAACAGTGCTTTCTTCTTCATCCTCTATATCCCTCCTGATAAATATTTGTTGGTAATTTGCACGTTTGCGATGTCAAACCAGAAATCGATGCCGGAGCCGAATCTCATTACCCTTACCACTTTCCTGTGTTGGATTCAAGAATTTAAGATGCGGCGGCCTGACTTTTTTTACAGGGGCCTGCGGACTGGAACGACCCGGGCGGATCTCTTGCTTCCGGGCTGTCGGCGGCGGCCGCGGGGGGCTCAGTCATGATGGCGTCCCGGAAAGCCCGAAACCCCGAGACCTGCCCGCGGCGGGTGAGCGGGTTTTTGCGGACCCGTCAATGCGTCAGTCATCCGACCAGCTGGGAGAGGTCTGCTCCCCCTTCTGGAAGGTGATTCTCGTCTGGTTTCGCCCTCCGGCGGTCATCAGGTAGAGGTGGTATCCCCCCTCGCGGTTCGAGCTGAAGACGAGGTAGCGCCCGTCCGGGGACCAGCAGGGGTCCTCGTTGTTGCCCTGCCCCTGGGTCAGGTTCTGCAGGTCCGTCCCGTCGTCGTTGATGGTGTAAATGTCGAACCGGCCGCCGTTCATCCCGGAGTAGGCGATCCTGTTGAGGCTGGACCAGGAGGGGGAGGTGTTGTACTTGCCCTCGAAGGTGAGCCTTCTCTCCTCGCCGCTCTCGAGGTCCCGGACGTAGATTTGCGGTGAGCCCGAGCGGTTGGAGACGAAGGCCAATTTTCGCCCGTCAGGCGAGTAGACGGGCGAGACGTCGATGCCCCAGTGCCTCGTCAGGCGGTCCAGGATGTTGCCCTTCAGGTCCATGGTGTAGATGTCCGGGTTGTCCCCGTGGCTGAGGGTGAGCGCGATCTGCTTCCCGCCGGGCGCCCAGTCGGCGCCGATGTTCAACCCCTTGCGTGCCGAGATCCTGCGGTCCACGCCCGTGCCGAGCTCCTTCAGGTAGAGCATCGGGCCGCCGTCCTTGTAGGAGACGTAGAGGAGCTTTTTCCCGTCGGGCGCCCACCGCGGCAGGAGCGAGATGCTCTTGTCGTAGGTGAGCTGCTCCGCGTTGTGGCCGTCCACGTCGCAGGTGAATATCTCCTTGTAGACCTCCTCCTGTCCCTGGAGCCGGTTGACGTAGGCCAGGCGGGAGAGGAACATGCCCTTCTGACCGGTCAGCAGGAAGATGATCTCGTTGCTCAACCGGTGGATCAGGGTCCGGTAGTCGTCCCGCTTTCCCAGGAGCCGCTTGGTGTAGACCCTCCTCGCGCGAAACACGTCGTAGAGGCGGACCTCCAGCTCCAGGCTCTGGCCGATGGCGTTGTAGGTGCAGGCGAGGAGCAGCTCGGCCCCGATCATGGACCAGTCCTTGAACCGGATGGCGTCCCTCGCGACGTCCTTGACCGCCCCGGGCAGGAACGCCTCCTCCTCGATGGACACGAAGTACCCGCTGAGCTCCAGGTCGTTGGCGACCACGCCGGCGAGCTTCTCTCCGAACCCGGGCTCGGCGGCCCCCGTGGCGCGGGTGCTGAAGGCGGGAATGGCGATCTGAAGCCGCTGGACGGCCGGCGCGTTGATGTCGATGAAGATCCGGGCCGAAGCGGGGCCCGGCAGCAGCACGAAGGCCGCCCAGAGGATCAGGACCGGCAGGACGTGCTCAGCCCTGCTGCAGCTCGTCCAGGTTGAAACGGATCTCGATTTCATCTCGGCTCTGGTTGTACGCCTCCGGAAAGGGAGGGAGGGGGTTCGAGCGCTCCACGGCCCGAAGGACCGACTCGTCGAACACGGCGTTGGAGGATCTTTTCACGAACCGGCTCGAAAGGATGGTGCCGTCCCGCTTCACCTCCAGCAGGATCGTGGCCTCCGGGTTTCCTTCGGGGTTGAGGGCCGCGGGGTAGGACCAGTTGCCCGCGATCCACTGGGTGACGGTGGCCTTGTAGATTTGCAGGACGGTGCCCACGACGCCGCCCGGTCCGGCCCGGCCCGTCCCGCCGCCCGGCTGCCTCTCCGCCCGCGAGCGGACGCCGGCCAGGGCGCGCTCCAGGTGGCTCCCCTCTTCCTTCTCGGGAGCCGGGGAAGGGGGGGGCGTCTTCTCGGACTTCACCTTGCGGTCGATCTTCGAGATGGCCCGGTCGATGAGCTCGGAGGGGTCCACCTCCCGCTTCTTCACCGGTGTAGTGTCCTTCCTGACCGTCTTCTTGGCCACCACCACCGGCTTTTTCTCCCGCTCGATCTCCGCGATGCGCTTGGCCGGCTTCGGGGCCGGCACGGGGACGGCCTTCCGGGCCTTCTCCTCCTCCTTCTTCGGGGCGGGTGCCTCGGGCTCGGTCGCGGCGGCCTTCCTCCCGGCCCCCTGATCCCCGGGCATCTCCACGAGCCGCACCTCGTACACCGTCCCGGGCCGGTCGGGCCTGCGGATGGAGAGGGAGTCCGGTACGAGGAACATCAGGGAGAAGAGGGCCGCGTGGAGCAGAACGGACAGGATCACCACGGGGCTCCACCGCATCCCGTCCGAGTCGAAGGCTTCCCTGTTTTCCCACGTTTGACGCATTCGCAAGAACCCGCTCACGCGCCGCTGGCAGCGCTGTGACCTTGCCCTCAGTCCTCGGGCTCCGTGACCATGCCCAGGTTCTCCACCCCGGCCCTCTTGAGCCGGGCGATCACCTGGATGACGAACCCGTAAGGGACGTCACGGTCCGCTCGCAGCAGGATCCCCTTGTCCCGGCGGTACTTGCTGATGGCCTTGACCTTGCTCTCCAGGTCCTCCAGCTTCATCCGGTCCTGCTCCAGGAAGATCTCCTGCTCCTTGTTGATGCTCAGGAAGAGCGGCTCCTCCTTGGTCTTGATGCTCTTTGTGGTGGTCTGGGGAAGGTCCACCTCCACGCCCTGCATCATCATGGGGGCGGTGACCATGAAGATGATGAGCAGCACCAGCATCACGTCCACGAAGGGCGTGACGTTGATGTCGGACATGAGCCGCTTTCCGCCGTTGGTCATCATGGGAGAGGCTCCTCAGCGCTCCCGGGTAGAGGTCTGCTGCTTCAGGTGCTGCCGTTCGATGACGCTCAGGAGGTCCGAGGCGAAGGTCTCCATCTCCGAGGTGAACACCGCGACCCTCCGGCTGAAGTAGTTGTAGGCCACCACGGCCGGAATGGCCGCCGCCAGGCCTGCGGCCGTGGCGATGAGCGCCTCGGAGATGCCGGGTGCGACCACGGCCAGGCTGGCCGAGCCGCGGAGGCCGATTCCGTGGAAGGACTGCATGATCCCCCACACCGTGCCGAAGAGGCCGATGAAGGGGGCGGTGTTGCCCGTGGTGGCCAGGAACGAGATGGTCCTCTCCATGCGGCTCGCCTGCTGGGTGGCCGTGCGGCGGAGGGCCCGCTCCACCTGGTCGAGCATGGGGCGGATGGGCTCTTCCCCGCGCCCGGAAGGCCCGGCGTGGAGCTTGCGCACGCGGCGGAGCTCCGCGTAGCCGGCCCGGAACAGCTGTGCGACGGGACTGGAGCCCAGCTCGGCCGTTTCGTTCAACAGCTTTCCGAACTCCGTTCCCTCCCAGAACCGCTCGAGAAAGTAGTCGGACTCGGTCCGGGCCTTCCGGAAAAGGCGCCACTTCATGAAGATGATCGCCCAGCAGACCACGGAGAACAGGAGCAGGATCAGCATGACGAACTTCACCATCAGGCCGGCGTTGACGACCATCTGGAGAATGTCTCCGCCGAACCCCGTTCCCAGGGCCCCGACCGGAAGGACCAGGGGTTGAATCGACATCGGGATCATCTCGGCATCCTTCGCACGCGTTTGGGAATGGACCACGGGCCGCCCGTGTCCAGGCGGGCGTTCGCTCGACGAGCCCTAGTTCTAATATCCCACGGTTCCGCATGCAAGTACTATTTGGCCGGGAAAAGGAGAGGTGCGGGGCCGGAAAGCCCCTCCCGTCAAGGCCGGAGCCCGAGGCGCCGGAGGAGGAATCCGGCCAGGCCGGGGGCGTCCCCGGGGTGGAACCGGGGAACGGCCGATCCGGGAACGTCCGTCTCCGCGACCAGGGCCAGGAGAAAGGGGTCCTCCAGGCAGCAGGGAGACCGGCCGAGGTCGGCCCGGTGGACCTCGATCTTGGGGAGAGGGGCGCTCTTGTAGCCCTCCGCCAGCACGAGGTCCATGTCGGAGAGGAATCCGGCCAGCTCGACCGGGGACTGGTCGTGGTCGGCGTTGCGGATCACGGCGAAGCTGGACGGGGTGGACAGGATGGCGCCGTCGGCCCCGGCGCGGCGGTGCTTCCAGGTGTCCTTGCCCGGGAGGTCGACGTCGATGTCGTGGGGGTGGTGCTTGATGGTGCCCACGCGGAGGCCGAGCCGCCGCAGCTCCGGAATGAGACCGACCACCAGGGAGGTCTTTCCGGAGTCGGAGAGGCCGACCACGGCCACGATGGGAGGGAGGGCGCGTTCCATGGCCGGGCTACTCGAAAACGGACTGAAAGATCCGGTCATCCGCTTCCAGGCACTGGGCTTTGAGCCGGGTGTACTTGCGGAGAAGGTCCTTTCCCTCCTCGGTCACGTAAGACCCGCGCTTGCCGTCCGAGCGCACCAGCCGCGCGTTGACGTGGCTCTCCGTGGCCTTGATCCGGCTCCAGACCCCCTTGTAGGACATCTTCAGCCGTTTGGCCGCCTGGTTGATGGACCCGGTCTCCTCGATGGTCTCGAGGATTCGTTTCCTGCCTTCGCCCATGACCATCTCGCCCCGTTCGTTCACGATCCACTGCCTGGATCTCAGCTTGAGCTCCACCATGCCTGCCTCCCTGTTCCTTGATTCCACTCGGTTCACGGCGCCCTTCCGGGGCGAATCGGTCCTTCTCCGCTGTACCGACGAAGCCCGCCGGGCGCCCCCGGTCATCCCAGCTCGGCGCGAAGCTCCCCGCTCCTGGAGGGGTCGTACCCGCCCAGGGCGGCGACCCGCTCGCGAAAGGCCGGCGAGCGGATCGTCTCCAGGAGGAGCGCGAGGCCCGGCTTTTCGAGCTCCCTCCTGGGGATGACGAGCTCGTACTGCTCCTCCACCACGGGGATGAAGTCGAGGTCCAGCGCCCGGGCCGCGGCGAGGATGCCCATGCCGCAGTCGGCCGCGCCGCTCAGCACGTCCACGGCCACGGTCATGTGGGTGTACTCCTCGTGGTCGTAGCCGGGTATGGAGGCCGGGTCGATGCCGGCCCGCCCCAGCTGGTGGTCGAGGAGCACCCGCGTGCCGGAGCCGGCCTGGCGGTTGACGAAGGAGACGTCCCCCCGGGCCAGGTCCTCCAGACCCCGGATGTTTTTGGGGTTGCCCCTGGCGACCATCAGGCCCTGCTCGCGGCCCACCATGTGAAAGAGGGCCACCGGGAGCCCGGCGAGGTACCGCTGGATGTACGGCACGTTGTAGTCGCCGGTCTCCGGGTCCAGGAGGTGGGTCCCGCAGAGGTGGGCGTTTCCCTTTCGGAGGGCCAGCAGCCCGCCCAGGCTTCCCACGTGTCCGGAGGAGACGCGGACGTCCCGCCCCTGTCGGCGGATTTCGTCCGCCAGGAGGTCCACGGTGATGTCGTGGCTGCCGATGATGACGATGGTCCTGTCCAGCTCCTCCTCGGGGACGAGAAGCTCCGCCTCCACCTCCTGGTCCTGCCCCACACCCTCGGAGAGGGCGGGGATCCGCAGGATCCCCTCGGCCCGGGTGAGTGTGGTGACGGAGCCGGCGGCCCTGGGGAGGGGGGTGGCCACGGCCCGGTCGCCGATGCGCCCGATGTTCACGCGCACGAACTCGTCGATGCCGGGCCTGGAGGGGATGTCCCGCGAAGGGCGCACCCGGATGGTTGGAGGTGCGGTTCGGGGAAGGTCCTGGAGCCCCAGCAGGAGCGGCCGGACGAACTGCTCGAAGGAGAGGGCGGCCGAGACCGTGTACCCCGGGTTCCCCACCACGGGCTTGCCCTCCACCACCCCCAGGATGGTGGGTTTGCCCGGCATCATGGCCACGCCGTGAACCAGGATCTCCCCGAGCTCGGCGATCACGTGGGCCGTGTAGTCCTTGCTCCCGGCCGAGGAGCCCGCGTTGACGATCACCAGGTCCGCATCGGAGCGGACGGCCTCCATCACCGCCTCGTGGATCCGGTCCTCCCGGTCCGGCACGATGTCCTCCACCCTGGGGAGGGCCCCGCACTCCCGGACGAGGCCGGCAAGGATGACGGAGTTGTACTCGACGATGCGGCCGGGCTCCACCCGGAGGTCGTCGCCCAGGTCCGCGTGGCGGACGAGCTCGGATCCCGTGGGGAGGACGGCCGCCACGGGCCGCTTCCGGACCGCCACCTCGAACACGCCGCCCGAGATGAGGGCGCCCAGGTCCGGGGGGCGGACCCGGTGGTTCCGGGGCAGGAGGAGCTGGGTGGCCACGATGTCCTCGCCCACCTTGCGCACGTTCTGCCAGGGGTGGGCGGGGGCCCGGATCTCCACCCGACGGTCGTCGGGCTGGTGGAGCTTCTCCACCATGATCACGGCGTCGAAGCCCGGGGGCAGGGTCTGCCCCGTGTTGATCCAGAGGGCGTCTTGGCCCAGCTCGAGGGTCCTCGGCTCGAGCTCCGTGGTGCCGTAGGTCTCCCGGGCGCGGACGGCAATGCCGTCCATGGCGGCGGCGTGCGCGGTGGGCGCGGACATCCGGGCGAAGATCGGCTCGGCGGTGACCCGGCCCAGGGCCTCCTCCACGGGGACCGGCTCGGGCTCGGTGGTGCGGCCTTCGAAACGGCCGAGAAACAGGTTTCGGGCCTCCTCGAGGGGTTTCATGGCCAGGTAGACGTTTCGTTTCATGGATGCTTCTCCTCCTGTCACGCGCCGAACAGGCGTACGGTCACGCGGTCCCCCTGGTAGAGCCCCTCGGTGAACCGGTCCACCCGCACGAGACCGTCCGCCCGGGCCAGGGGCGAGATCAGCCCGGACTTGCCGAAGAGCGGCTCGGCGACCAGGCCTCCCTCCTTCCCGATCAGCCGGACGCGGATGAAGTCGTCCCGGCCCGGGGCCGACTCGATGTTCCGGCCGAGCTCGGCCTCCACCGAGCCGTGGGGCGGAAGAATGCCCGGGCGCTCGCCGGCGATTCTTCGAAGAAACGGTCCCAGGAGGATTTCCGCCACCACCAGGGCCGAGGCGGCGTGACCGGGGAGCCCCCAGACCGTGGCGCCCTGCCGCCTCGCCAGGATGGTGGGCTTGCCCGGGCTGATGGAGACCCCGTGGGCCAGGATCTCCATGCCGTCGATCGACTCCAGCACCTGGACCGTGAGGTCCCGGGTCCCGACGGAGCTTCCGCCGGAGATCCAGACGGAGTCGGCCCGGTCCAGCCCCTCGACCAGCCGTTCCCGCAGACGGTCGAATCGGTCCGGCACGATCCCCAGGCCGAGGGGCTCGGCCCCCAGCCGGGAGCAGAAGGCGCACAGGGTGTGGGTGTTGATGTCCCGCACCTGGCCCGGCCGGGGTGTGCGGTCGACCGGCACGATCTCGTCGCCCGTGGAGATCACCGCGACGACGGGGGCCCGGATCACCGGAACCCGCCCCATGCCGAGACCGGCCAGGACCCCGAGCTCCCGGGCGCGCAGGCGGGTTCCCCCCTGGAGAACAGGGTCGCCTTTGCGAACGTCGTCCTCGGGGCCGATGACGTTCTCCAGGGGGGAGACCGTCCGGGAGAGCTCGACGGTCCGCTCGTCCAGGACCTGGGCGTACTCCACCATGACCACGGCGTCGCCGCCCTCAGGGAGCATGCCGCCGGTGGCGATGCGGGCCGCCTGTCCCGGACCGATCCCGCTCCCCGGTTTCGTCCTCATGGTCACGTCGCCCGCGATCTCCAGGAGGGCGGGCAGGCTCTCCGTGGCGCCGAAGGTGTCCCGGGCCCGGACGGCGAACCCGTCCATGGAGGATCGCGCGAACCCGGGGAGGGCTTCCGGGGAGATCAGGTCGCGGGCCAGGACGCGGCCCGGGGCGTCGGACAGGGAGACCTCCGTCTCATCGGCCGGGGCGTCGAGCCCTTCGACGATCTCCAGGATCTCCTCGACGGTTTTCAGCTGAAAGAACAAAATGTTGGAAATCCTCCTTTTCACAAGGCCCAACAACCGCTACCCTGATGGACGCTCGCAATCCGGCGGGACGGGGTCCCGTTTTGTGTCAAGCAGGATATAACACCGCGGGCAAAAAGCAATGACGTTTTCACGCCGAGCGGAGTGAAAGAAGATGGCGTCGTAGAAAGCCCTGAACCTCGAGATCTGCCATAGGGATTTCAATAGATTATAGCGTTTCCAGCGGCGGGTGAGCGGGTTTTTGCGAACCCGTCAATGCGTCAAAGAAGGGAGGGGACCCGCTTTGAAACCGGGGGCGGTGTACGAGAAGTGGATCTACTGGATGACGCCGGAGCGGGAGGCGCGCTTGAGGGAGGATCTGTCGGACCGGGGCGTCCGCCTCAAGTCGGCCAAGGGCGTGGTCTGCACGCCGCTCGACGAGATCAACCGCATCTCGAGCGTGGCGCCCGAGGTCTGGGCGGACACGTGCGGCCGGCAGGGGAGCTGGTACCGGAGCTCCGAGCGGAACGGCCTCTTTCTCATCGTCAGCTCCTTTCCCCTCGAGGGGTACGAGGGGGAGGCCGCGGGGAGGATCACCCGGGCCGATTTCAACCCGCCGCGGTACGCGGGGCGCGCGGAGATGGAGGCCATGACGTCCGAGCCCGGCTTCCGGGAGCGCGTTCCCCCGG
>CAYVVQ010000122.1:10207-11594 GCA_964454455.1 uncultured Desulfobacterales bacterium
GTCGGGGCGGAGCACGCCCGGAAGCTGGTGGCCCCCTGCCCCGGCGC
Source organism: uncultured Desulfobacterales bacterium (assembly GCA_964454455.1). Lineage (GTDB taxonomy): Bacteria > Desulfobacterota > DSM-4660 > Desulfatiglandales > HGW-15 > JAIPEI01. Next base: position 10,255 of record CAYVVQ010000122.1, read on the forward strand.
GGCCATCTTCGCGCGGCTGGAGCCGGACGCGTACCTCCTGGCCGAAAGGCCCGGAAAGGGATAACGGGATCGCATGATCAGGCTCAACGACCTCATCCTCCTTCTCGTGCTCTTCGCCTCCATGATGGCGGGCATCCTGGCCCCCGGTTTCGGCGCGCTGTTCCAGCCGTTTCCCCCCTACCTCATGATGCTGCTCCTCTTCATCAGTCTCCTGCCCATTCGCATGGAGGACATCTGGGAGGCCGTTCGAACGGGATGGCGGGGGATCTTCCTGCTCGCCGCGGTCAAGATCGTCCTGCTCCCGGTGGCGGTCTTCTACCTGTTCCGCTGGGCCTTTCCGGAGTACGCCCTGGGGGCCCTTCTCTTGACCGGGATCTCCACGGGCGTGGTGGCCCCGTTCATCTCCAACCTGGTGGGGGCGAACAGCGCCCGGGTCCTGGTCCTGGTGGTGGTGACCTCGCCCCTGGTCCCGTTCACCCTGCCGCTGCTGGTCAAGCTCCTCTCGGAGCAGGCCATGGCCCTCTCCCTGGCCGCCATGATCCGGATGCTGGCCCTGGTGATCTTCGTACCGGTCGCGGCCGTAGAGCTGCTGCGCCGGACCGTGCCCCGCCTCCTGGAGAGGATCGACCGCCGGCGGTTTCCCATCTCCCTGGCGGTCTTCGCCATGATCAACCTGGCGGTCTTCTCCCGCTACTCCGGGTTCTTCCACCAGAAGCCGGCCACCATTGCCGTGGCCACGGGCCTGGCCGTGATCCTGGCGGCGATCTACCTGGCCGTCGGTCTCCTCGTCACCTGGCGCGATCCCCTGGACGACCGTCTCGCCGCGGCCGTGAGCCTCGGGAACATGAACAACGTGCTCGTGATCGTGTTCGCGGCCCGGTTCTTCTCCCCGATCGAGCCCACCCTGGCGGCCATGTACATGATCCCCTTCTTCGGCCTGATCGTTCCGCTGCGGGTCTACCGCCGGCTGAGGGAGGGCCCGGCCGGGCGCAGCTCCGCATGAGGAGAAGGAGCGTTCGACGCCCCCGGGGGGCGGCCGCCCCCGGCCGGCGCCGTTACGGAACCCGACGGGCCTCTCCAGGAACCCGAACCTGAAGATCGGAGGGATCGAGGACAAGGGGAACGCCTTTTTACTCCTCGCTTTCCGGGACCAGGGCGTCCGGCGGGGGAGCGGAGGAGCCGTCCTTCATCGACTCGAAGGTGTCCTGGTCCACGTCCTCTCCCTGGAGGAGGATTTCCTCCTCGGTCTTGCCGGAGGGCGGGGATGCCGACCGGTCCGGCCTTTCCCAGAGGAGCGGGTTCTCGGTCAGGTGATCCTCGATCCGGCCCACGCCCATCTC
>CAYVVQ010000123.1:0-11456 GCA_964454455.1 uncultured Desulfobacterales bacterium
TACACGGGGTTTCGGACCATGGAGACCAGCACACTCTTCAGTGCCGTGGCGGATGGAACACAGGCCCACGAGAGGATCGTGGTCCAGATCAAGGACGCCATTTTCGGCGGCAGCCTCAAGCCCGGGGAGCGGCTCCCGTCGGAACGGGAGCTTGCCGACATCTTCCGCACGAGCCGGGTCACGGTCCGCTCCGCCATTTTGACGCTCCGGAACAATGGGATCGTCACCGTGCGCAAAGGGACGGGCGGAGGGACCTTCGTCGCGCAGGATCTGGACGAGGGGGAGATCACGGACCTGCTCCGGGACATCATCAAGTGGAAAAACATCGGCATCCGCGACGTGCTGGAGGTGCGGGGCATCCTGGAGCCCCACATCGCCTACCTGGCGGCGGTGGATCCCACACCGGAACAGACCCGGAACGTCTGGGAGAGCATCGAGGAGCTCGAGGAGTCCTTCGCGTCGAGGAGCACCTTTCAGAGCCGTGACGAGAACTTTCACAAGGCCCTGGCGGACGCCGCGAACAACCCTCTGTTGAGCGTGTTCCAGGCCTCCCTGGTCGAGCTCCTGTTCAAGTTCATCTCCCGCATCCGGTGGAGCGAGGAGGACAAGCGAAACATCACGTTCCACCACCGGAGGATCGCGGAGGAGGTGGAGCGGAAAGACCCCCGGGGGGCTCGAAGGGCGATGGTCGAGCACATCCGGGACATGCGCTCCGTGCTCTCCCGATACCCGGAAGGAGAGGTCTGGTTCTAGGAGGGGGCCCGGGAAGTCCGGGATCCCCCGGCAATCTTTGATGGGAAGGAGGTGAGAACCCGGATCACACCTGGGGCACCGGACGCCGGAGTATCGGAGCGGCCGGATGGCGTTTGTTCACCCGAGATCAATGGAGGGAGACGATGAAACGGTATGGTTGGGTTCTGGCACTTGTATTGGGAGCGGTCCTGGCTTTTTCCCCGGCCTATGGAAAAGACAAGATCACACTCAAAATGGTGACCTTTCTTCCCAAGGGCGACAAAAACATGACGGCCTTCATGGCCCTGGTGGACACCATCAACAAGAGGGCCGCCGGGGAGCTCGAGATCAAGTACCTGGGCGGCCCCGAGGCCATGCCCGGCTTCAAGCAGTTCGAGGCGCTTCGAAACGGTGTCGTGGACATGATCTTCGGGTGTGAGTCCTACTACGGCCGCGAGGTCACCGGCGCCCCGTACACCCACCTGACCCGGCTGGATCCCATGAAGGAGAGGGAGGTCGGCTACTACGACCTGCGTGTGGACCTGTTGAAGAAGCACAACGTCTTCTACCTGGGCAGGGCGGAGTTCGGCGTCTGGTTCAACGTGTTCACCAACAAGGCCATCGAGCGGCCCCAGGGGCTCGAGGGACAGAAGATCCGCGTCTCCGGCACCTACGAGCCCTTTATCAAGGAGATCGGCGCTGCGCCCGTCACCATGCCCGGATCGGACATCTACACGGCCCTCGAGCGGGGCACCATCGACGGCTATGCGTGGGCGATCCTGGGGAACGTGCAGATGGGCTGGGTGGACGTCTGCAAGTACATCCTCGAGCCCCGGATCTACCAGATGAACATCGAGGCCCTGATGAACCTGAAGACGTGGGAGGGGCTTCCCGAGCATCTCCAGGACCTGATCATGGACGCCATGATCGAGAACGAGAAAGAGTACACGAAGGTGATGGCCGACCTGGCCGAGGCCGAGTACGAGGAGATGCAGGAGAAGGGCATGGAGGTCATCTCCTTCTCGCCCGAGGACACGAAGTACTACGTGGACCTGGCCTACGAGGCGGGGTGGGACGAGGTGATCGAGCAGAACCCCGAGCTCGGTCCCAAGCTCAAGAAGATGCTCACCCCGTAGGACGGGCATGCGGATGAAACGCTTTCTCGAGACCCTGGAGCGCGGTTTCGACCGGCTGATCGTCGTCTTCGCCTGGGTCGCCGGGGGGCTCATGATGTTCGCCCTGGCGGCGGTCTGCGTCGACGTGCTGATGCGGTACTTCTTCAACCGGCCGCTCCCCTGGGTCCTGCAGATCAGCGAGTACGTCCTGCTCTACATTCCGTTTCTGGCGGCGGCCTATGTGCTTCGGGAGGAAAGCCACATCCGGATCGACATCCTCCTGAATCGCCTGGGCCGCCGCACCCGGAACCGGCTGAACACCGTGACCTCGCTGCTGGGCTGCGGGGTCCTGCTGGTGCTCGCCTACTACGGGGCCGTCATCACGGTGGACTACTACCACCGGAACGTCCCAACGATCAAGTATTTGAAGATACCTGAGTTTATCGTCATTGCGGTCATTCCCGCCGGATGCTTTCTCTTTGCCCTCCAGTTCCTGCGACGCGCCGCAGACCAGACGGCGCCGGCGGAGGAGGGCCGGGACACCGGACCGGCGGGCTAGCAGCGGCCTCGCCCGAGGATCGCCCGGGCCGGTGAATCGGCCCGGGACGGGCAAGACGCCGTCTTTTTCGGCCCGCGGCCGGTCGGCGGCCGCGGGGAAAGGGCACGGGTTCGAATCATGGAGTGGTGGCTCGCCCTCAGCCTCCTGCTGGGCACCATGGTGGTCCTGATGGTCTGCGGGATTCCTGTGGCCGTGGCCTTCCTGACCGTCGACCTCGTGGGGGCGATCCTGTTTCTCGGGGGGGAGCCGGGGATCACCCAGCTCGTCCTGAACATGGCCGAGAGCCTGTCCTCCTTCAGCCTCCTGCCCGTGCCGCTCTTCGTCCTCATGGGCGAGGTCATGTTCCACTCGAAGCTGGGGTTCCGCGCCATCGACGTGGTGGACCAGTGGATCGGCCGCATCCCGGGCCGGTTGTCGCTCCTGGCGATCGTCGGGGGGGCCCTCTTCTCCACCATGAGCGGCTCCACGCTCGCCACCACGGCCATCCTGGGCTCCATGCTCGTGCCGGACATGGAGAAGCGGGGGTACAGCAAGACCATGTCCATCGGCCCCATCATGGGAAGCGGCGGGTTGAGCATGCTCATCCCCCCGAGCGCCCTGGCCATCCTGCTGGCGGCCCTGAACCAGATCTCGGTGGGCGGGCTCCTGATCGCGGGGATCCTGCCGGGGCTCCTGATGGCGTTCTTCTACGGCAGCTACGTGGTGGTCCGGAGCCTGCTGCAGCCCCACCTGGCCCCCAACTACCAGAAGGATCCGGTGCCCCTGAGCGTCAGGATCAAGGGCACGCTTCTTTACGTGGTTCCCCTGGGCCTGATCCTCTTTCTGGTCATCGGGCTGATTTTTCTGGGTGTGGCCACGCCCTCGGAGGCTGCGGCCCTGGGGGCCATGGGGACCATCCTGCTGGCGGTCGCCTACCGCCGGATGAACCGGCGCATCCTGAAGGCCAGCATTCTGGGCACCGTGCGGATCACCTCCATGATGTTCATGATCATCGTGGGGTCCATGACCTTCAGCCAGATCATGGCGTTCTCCGGCGCGAGCGCCGGCCTCATCGGCCTGGTGACCGATCTGGACATCCACCCCATCATGATCCTCATCTGCATGCAGATCCTGCTCCTGTTTCTCGGCTGCTTCATGGACAACCTCTCCATGGTGATGATCGCCATTCCCATCTTTCTCCCCATCGTCAATGCGCTTCACTTCGACACCCTCTGGTTCGCGCTGATCATGCTGATCAACATGGAGATGGCCAACACGACGCCGCCGTTCGGACTTCTGCTGTTCGTGATGAAGGGGGTGGCTCCCAAGGACACGACCATGGCCGACATCTACAAGGCCGGCGTTCCGTTTCTCTTGTGCGACACTGCGGTCATGGTGCTGGTGATGATCATTCCGCCGATCGCACTCTATCTGCCGGGGCTCATCCGATGAGGGGGAGGGGGGAAAGGACGGCTCAGCCGAGGCGACGGACTGGATCCGGAGGGCATATGGCGTACAAGGTGGGTATCGACGTGGGAGGGACCTTCACGGACTTCCTCCTGATGGACGAAAAGGGAACGCCCAGGGTCTTCAAGGTGCTTTCCACGCCCGGGGACCCGTCGGTGGCCGTACTCCAGGGTCTCGAGGAGATGGCGCGGTCCCTCTCCTCTACGCTGGAGGCGTTTCTCCACGAGGTGGAGATCATCGTCCACGGCACCACGGTGACCACGAACGCCGTGATCACGGGAAACACGGCGCGAACGGCGCTTCTCACCACCAAGGGCTTTCGCGACGCCCTGCAGATGAGGAGAGGCATCCGCGAGGAGCTCTACAACAACCGCTACCTGCCGCCCCCGCCGGTGGTTCCCCGGTACCTCCGGATTCCCGTGGACGAGCGGGTGGACCCCGCCGGCCGGGTGCTGAGGGAAATGGTCGCAGAGGACGTGCTCCAGGGCATCGAGCAGTGCCGAAGACACGGCGTGGAGGCCGTGGCCGTCTGCTTCATGCACGCCTACGCCGAGGACGGTCACGAGCAAAAGGCCGGGGACCTGGTGCGGGAGCACCTCCCGGACGCGTACCTGTCGGTCTCGAGCGACATCCTGCCCCAGGTCCGGTTCTACGACCGGGTGAGCACCACGGCCCTCAACTCCGCCGTCGGTCCCATCCTGGAGCGCTACCTCTCCCGTCTGACGGAAGGCCTCCGGAAGAAAGGATTTCAGGGCATTCTGCTCATCATGCAGTCGAACGGGGGGGTGACCACCCCGGAGGCCGTCACCCGGCTCGCGGCCAGCACCCTCCTCTCCGGCCCCGCTGCGGCGCCCGTGGCCGGGGTGGCTTATGCCGGTCCCCACGGGCGCCGGAGCTTCATCACCGTGGACATGGGGGGAACGAGCTTCGACGCCGCGCTCATCAAGGACGGCGAGCCCATCGTGACCACGGACGGCAAGGTGAACCGCTACGCCCTGGCCCTGCCCATGATGGAGATCAACACCATCGGTGCGGGCGGGGGGTCGGTGGCCTGGATCGACGAGGGCGGCCTCCTGAAGATGGGCCCCAAGAGCGCCGGGGCCCATCCCGGGCCGGTCTGCTACGGCCTCGGGGGGGCCGAGCCCACGTGCAGCGATGCGAACCTGGTGCTGGGGTACCTGAGCGAGGACTACTTCGCCGGGGGGAAGATGCGGCTCGACCGGAAGGCGGCCGAGCGGGCGATCCTGGAACGGGTGGCGCGCCCCCTGGGGCTGGATCCCGTGGAGGCGGCCCACGGCATGTACCACATCATGAACGTGAACATGGCCTCGGCCATTCGGGAGATCTCGGTTCAGCGCGGCTACGACCCCAGGGACTTCCTCCTGGTCTGCGCCGGCGGCGCCGGCCCCGTCCACGCCGCCCTGATCGCCGCCGAACTGGAGATCCGGGAGATTCTCATTCCGAAGGAGTCCTCCATCTTCTGCGCGGCGGGCATGCTCCTCTCCGACCTCAAGCACGACTTCGTGAGGAGCTATCACACCGGTTTTTGGGAGGAGGCGTTGAACCGGAACCGGTTCCTCTCCATGGTGGAGGAGCTGGATCGGGAAGGGGCCGCGGTGCTCTCGAGCGAGGGCATCCCCCCGGAGCGCCGGGTGTTCCGCTTCAGCCTGGATCTCCGCTACGTGGGACAGTACCACGAGGTGAACGTGGAGATGGACGGAGAAACCGTCCGTTCCTTGAAGGACGCGCGCATCCGGGAGCGGTTCCACCGGGAGCACAACCGGCTCTACGGCTACGATCTGGAACGGGAAGGGACCGGCGTGGAGCTGGTCAACCTGCGCATGTCCGCGGTGGGGCTCACGGAGAAGCCGCGGTTCCGCGAGGAGCCGTTTCAGGGCGAGGATCCGTCGCCCTGCCTCAAGGGGGAGCGGGCGGTGTTCCTTCCGGGCGAGGCGGGCTATGCGGACGTCTCCGTGTTCGACGGAAACCGTATGGGACACGGACACCGTCTCGCGGGTCCGGCGATCATCGAGCAGGTGAACACGACCATTTTCGTCCCGCCCGGCTGGGAGATCCGCAGCGATCCCTTCGGGAGCTACGTGCTGAGCACCGGTTCGCGGTGACAACCAGGGCCCGCCGCGCCTTTGCGGGAGAGGACAGGTTCTCGAGGGGGCGTTTCTGAAGAGACGCCCGAGGCCGTTCGGAATGCGGACGGCAGGAGGAAGCCCATGGAGAAGAAGATCGACCGGATTCTCGCCTCGGTGCTGCAGCGACGGCTCAAGTCGATCACCGAGGAGATGGGACTCACACTGCTCCGCACGACGCGGTCCCCCATCCTGAACGAGGCCCGCGACTTCGTCACCGGCCTCTACGACCGGAAAGGCCGCATGCTGGAGCAGACCGAGTACATCCCGGTGCTCGCGTTCGCCATCCAGCCGGCCTGCGAGTACATCGTGGGCTACTTCGGCGACGACATCCACCCGGGCGACGTGATCCTCCACAACGACGTCTTCACGGGAGGCAATCAGAACGCCGACGTGGCCGCGTTCAAGCCGATCTTCCACGAAGGCGAGCTGGTGGCCTGGGCGGCCTGCAAGGGGCACCAGGCGGACATCGGCGGGGCGGTGGCCGGGGGGTACAACCCGGAGGCCCGCGAGGTGTGGCAGGAGGCCCTCCGGATCACCCCGGTCAAGGTGTACGAGGCGGGCCGGTTTCGAAAGGACGTCTGGGATTTCGTCTTCGCCAACATCCGCTACGACATCGTGGAGGAGGACATCAAGGCGGAGATCGGGGGCTGCGTGGTGGGGGAGCGCGGGGTCCAGGCGCTGCTCGAACGCTACGGGGCGGAGACCTTCAACGATCACGTGGCCTACCTCTTCGATGTGACGGAGCGCATGGTGCGGAAGGAGATCGCGGAGATCCCGGACGGCACCTATCACGGGGAGAGCATCGTTTACTACGACGGGATCCACGACGGCTCCGAGATGACCATCCTGCTGGACGTGGTGGTGGAAGGAGAGGAGATCACCTTCGACTTCACCGGCTCCTCCCCCCAGACCGAGGGGTTCGTCAACGCCCCGTACGCCGCCACGGCCTCGGCCGTGCTCCTCACCTTCCTCATGCTGATCAACCCGGACATTCCCCACAACGACGGCATCCTGAGGCCCATCCGCATCGTCAACCCGGAGGGCTCGTTCCTGAACGCCCGCTTCCCCGCCGCCACCACCTTCGGGAACAGCATCACCGGTCCCAACTCGGACGCCATCCTCAAGGCCTTTTCCCAGGCTCTCCCTAGACGGGTCACGGCCGGGTGGAACCGGTTCCTGGGGTTCACGGTCACCGGGTGGGACCCGCGGAAGGACCGCTCCTACGTGGACATCCTCTTCCTGGCGCTCAAGGGCGGATCGGGCGGGACCTGGTCGGCGGACGGCTACGACCACATCGGCCTCATCAACTGCGCCGGGGGCATCCTGGCCCAGGACTACGAGATGTTCGAGATCCACGACCCCCACCTCCTGGTCCGGCACGAGTACCTCCAGGACTCGGCCGGGCCGGGCCGCTGGCGCGGGGGGCTGGGCGTGGAGACGGAGTTCGAGATCTACGGCGAAAACGTGACCGGCATCGCCTTCGGCGACGGCATCGAGGAGGAAGCGCGCGCCTTCGGCTTTTTCGGGGGGCGTCCCGGGAGCGTGAACCGGGTGGAGCTTCACTTCCCCGACGGCACGGTGAGAACGGCCAAGGCCAAGGAGATCATCCGAAACATCCCGCCCCACACGATCTACAAGGGGCTGGCCGGGGGGGGAGGCGGGTACGGCGATCCGTTCGAGCGGCCCGCGGAGCGGGTGGTGGAGGACGTGCGAAACGAGCTGGTTTCCGCGCGCTCCGCGCGGGAGGACTACGGCGTGGTCGTGGACGAGACCACCCTGGAGCTGGACGAGGAAGCGACGCGCAAGCTGAGGGAGGCCTGACCATGGGGAGCTGCCGGATCGAGCACATCGGGATCGTGGTGAAGGACCTGGAACGGAGCCTCGCGCTGCTCGAGGCGTTGCTCGGGCTGGAGGCGGCCGGGGTGCAGGAGATGGAGGAGGTGGGCCTGCGGGTGGCGAGCCTCCAGGCCGAGAACATTCGGATCGAGCTGCTTCAGTACACGTCGGGCGGGAGCGATTTCGGCCGGCGGGTCATGGGCCCGGGGGCCGGGTACAACCACATCGCCGTTCAAGTGGAGGAGATGGCGCCCGCCCTGGAGAAATGGGCCTCCGCCGGCGCCCGGGTGCAGGAGGGGTTCCCGCGGGCGGGAAGCCACGGACGGGTGGCCTTTTTCGAAGAGGACTCCACGGGGGGCCTTCTTCTGGAGCTGTGCGAACCCTAGGCGGCGAGGACGGCAACACAAGGCAATGCGCTCCGACCGGGGCGCATGAGACGAGAGAGGATCGGGAATGGATCGCGGAAAGGGCGGAACGCTGTGGAACGAGCGGGTGGAGACCCTCTCCGAGGAGGAGATTCGCGCGCTTCAGCTGGAACGGTTGCAGAAGCAGGTGGCTTACAACGTGGCGAACAGCCCCGTCTACCGAAAGAAGTTCGAGGAGGTCGGGGCCGGGCCGGAGGACATTCGAACGCTCGAGGACTTCGCCCGCATCCCGCTCATGACCAAGGACGAGCACCGGCGGGCCCAGGAGGCGTCCATCGAGCGACATGGAAACCCCTTCGAGCTGCTGGCCTGCGCCCCCAGGGAGAAGATCGTGCGCATCAACTCCACCTCCGGCACCACCGGGACCCCCACGCTCTACACCCTGACCCGGCACGACGTGGGCGTGGTGAACGAGATGCACGCGCGCAAGTACTGGCGCGCCGGAATCCGGCCCGGGGACGTCATGATCCAGGCCCTCTCCCTGAGCATGTTCACCGGAGGGCTCCCGCTCTCCGAGGGGATCCAGCACATGGGGGCCTGCGTGGTCCCGGTGGGGATCGAGGGCGGGACGCGCCGGGTGATCGACTTCATCCGGCTCACCGACCCCGTGGCCATCATCGCCACGCCCTCCTTCGGGCAGTACATGATCGAGCGCTGTCCCGACCTGATCGGCAAGGACGCCCGGGATCTCGGGCTCCGCTGGTTCTTCTGCGCGGGTGAGCCGGGCGGCGGGAACCCCGAGGTGAGAAAGATTCTCGCCGAGGGGTTCGGGGCCAAGGTGTTCGATCACACCGGTGGGGGGCACGCCTTTCACGGGATCTCCTGCGACGAGCCGCCGGAGCGGTACACGGGGATGCACTTCGTCAGCGAGGACCACTGTCTCCTGGAGCTGGTGGATCCCGAGACCAAGGAGCCCGTGGAGCTGCAGGACGGGGCCCGCGGGGAGATGGTGTTCACCTTCCTCGACTGGGAAGGCGGGCCCTTCATGCGTTACGCCCTCGGGGACGTGCTGGAGATCTCCACCCGACCGTGCGCCTGCGGCATGCCGGGGAAGACCTTTCGCATCATCGGGCGGGCCGACGACATGCTCATCGTCAAGGGCGTCAACGTCTACCCGGAGGCGATCAAGGGGGCCATCCTCTCGTTTCAGCCCCGGGTGACCGGGCACTTCCGGGTTCGGCTGAAGGCGCCCGGACCGGTGGTGGAGCCGCCGCTCCGGGTACGGCTGGAGTATGGCCGGGAGGTGTCCGAACAGGACCTGGAGGGCCTGGAAAGCGAGCTCATGGCCCACTTCCGCCAGGAGCTCCGCATCGCCCCCCGGCTGGAGTGGGTGCCGCCGGAGAGCCTGCCCCGGGAGAAGAAGAAGACCCGGTACATCGAGATCGAAGGGGAGGGGTAGGCGGAGAGGGGATCCATGGAAAACAAAGCTGACGCACTTCGAGGCAGACGGGTTCTCATCGTGGACGACGAGCCCGACATCCTGGGCTCCCTCGAGGAGACACTGGACGACTGCTTCCTGGACAGGGCGGAGACGTACGAAGACGCCCGAAACCTGCTGGAGACGCAGCGCTACGACGCGGCGATCCTCGACATCATGGGCGTGCGGGGCTACGACCTCCTGGATCTCGCCACCGAGAAGGGATTGCCCGTCCTGATGCTCACGGCCCACGCCCTCAGTGCCGACAACCTGGTCCGGTCCCTCAAGAAAGGGGCCCGGGCCTACGTTCCCAAGGACAAGATCGCGGAGATCCGGACGTTCCTGCAGGACGTTCTCGAGGAGCCTCCCCGGCGGGGCCGCCTGGGGCGGTGGTTTGCAAGGCTCGAGCCCTTTTTCGAGGAGAAGTTCGGCGCGTACTGGAAGGAGAAGTCCGACCCGGAGTTCTGGCGGAAGTATTACTGAGCGAGGTGATTCGCGATGGGAGAAACGCCGGAACCCAAAGCCGATCTGTCCGCCACGGTGGCGGGGGTGCGGTTTCGAAGCCCCGTCCTGGTCTCGTCCTCGGAGTGCACGGTGGACCAGGAGATGGTGCGGCGCTTGTGCGACGGGCCGGTGGGCGGGCTCGTGACCAAGACCTTCACCTCGAACCCCGCCCACAAGGTCCGCGTGCGTCCCTACCAGTTTCCCCTGAGCATCCTGGGAAAGGGGTATCGAGAGGGCAAGGCCCTCTACTCCCTGGCCGCCCCCCACGTGGAGGAGCTGGACGTCTGGTCCGAAAGGGTCTCCCGAATGGCGGACCTGTGCAGGGCGGCCTCGGTGGTCCTCGCGGCGAGCTTCTTCGAGGAGCCCGAGGCGCTCGATCTCTGGGCGGAGACGGCGCGGCGCCTGGAGGATGCGGGGGCGGACATGCTGGAGCTCAACTTCTCCTGCCCACACGTGTCGAGGTCCTTCGAGCAGGGGGTGGCGACCGCCGTCCGGATCCTGGGGCGGGTGCGAGAACGGGCCGGCGTACCGGTGGGGGTGAAGATCGGTCCGACCCTGGAGCCCCTGGAGTCGACCGTAACGGCCCTCGAGGATGCGGGCGCGGATTTCCTGACGGCCCACAACGCCCCCGGCGGGTTCGTGGTGGACGTGGAGCGGGAGGTCCCCTTCGGCGCGCCCGCCGTCTGCGGCTACGCGCCGGGCCGGAGCTTCCTGCCCATCTCCCTGGCCCGGGTGGTGCGCATTCGTCGGGCCTCGGGGCTGCCCGTCGTCGGGGTGGGAGGGGTCTCCGATTACCGGGATGCGCTTCAATACCTCCTCGTGGGGTGTCCGCTCGTGGGTGTGGGCTCGGCGCTCTACTTCGACGGCCCCGGGTTGATGGCCCGGATCGACCGAGGCCTGAGGCAGTGGATGGCCGAGAGGGGCTACGAGACGCCCGAAACGTTCATCGGACGGGTGTTCCCCCTCATCGAGACCGCCGCGGATCTGGGGGGGCGGGAAGCCTACCCGTACACCATGCCGCCGGAGGGCCCCTACATCCCGGCGGCGGACCCGGAGGTCTGCACTGCCTGCGGGGCCTGCGTCCGGGGCTGCATCTACGGGGCGCTTCGCGTGGGGGAAGCCGATTGCGTTGAGGCCGACCCGGACCGCTGCTGGAGCTGTGGCTTCTGCGTCGGCGTCTGCCCGGAAGGAGCGCTCAACCTGAGGGACCGCCGGGATCCGGATCGGGTGGTGTGGAACAACCGGGGAACCGCAGGCCCGTTCGTGGAAGGGGGG
>CAYVVQ010000124.1:0-11411 GCA_964454455.1 uncultured Desulfobacterales bacterium
CGGCATCATGATTCAGGGGGCCGGGGAGATCATGGCCCGGTTCCGGGACTGGGGCATGATGTAGATCTGGAGGATGCCATGCTCGAGCGTTCCGAGGAACAGGACATCCTTCTCCGCAGCCTCGAGCGGGCCGTGGAGGAGAAGGTCGCACCGGCCGCCACGGAGACCGACCGGACCGGTGCCTTCAACTGGGACGTGGTCTCGCTCTTCTGGGAGCTGGGGCTCCTGAGGATCATGCTCCCGCCCGAGCATGGCGGGTGGCCGCAAAATCCCTCCCACACCCTCTGCCTCTGCATCGAGGAGATCGCCAAGGCCTGCGCCTCGTCGGCCCTCCTGCTCATCATCCAGGCCGTGGGAAGCTACCCGCTGGTGGCGGCGGGAAACGAGAAGCAGAAGCGGAAGTACGGTCCCATGCTCTCGGAGGGGAGGGAGCTGATCGGCTACCTGGTGACGGAGCCGGGGGCCGGCTCCGACGTACGGGCCGTCCGGTGCCGTGCGAGGCGGTCCGGGAACGATTTCGTCCTCAACGGACGGAAGGTATTCGCCACCAACGGTTCCGTGGCCGGGCTCTACACCGTGCTCGCCAAGACCGCGGAGGAGGAGCTCTCCTTTTTTCTCGTGGAACGGGGCTGGGACGGGATCTCCATCGGCCGGGTCGAGGACAAGTGCGGGTTTCGAGGGAGCAACACGGCCGAGGTGATCCTGGAGGATGTCGTGGTCCCGGGGGAGAACCTTCTGGGGGAGCCCGGGGAAGGGTTCAAGGTCGCCATGGGGGACTTCGACATGTCCCGCCCCGCCGTGGCCGCCCTGGCCCTGGGCTTGGCCGAGGGCGCCCTGGACTACACGATCGCCTATGCCCGGGAGCGGCACACCTTCGGCAAGCCGCTCATCGAGCACCAGGCCATCCAGTTTCTCCTGGCCGACGCCTCCACGCTCATCGAGGCCAGCCGGGGGCTCATGGAGCGGGCCGCCCTGGCCTTCGACTCGGGGACAAGGAACACCAAGCTTGCCTCCATGGCCAAGATCTTCTGCAGCGACGCGGCCATGAAGATCACCGAGGACATGGTGCAGGTCCTCGGGGGCTACGGCTATGTCAAGGACTACCCCATCGAGCGGATGTTCCGGGACGCCAAGCTCACCCAGATCTTCGAAGGGGCCAACCAGATCCAGAGAATGATCATCGGAAGAGAGATTGGCCGGAGGTGAGCCGGGGGGACAGACATCGGCTCCGGCGGGCTGTTCACCTCCGGAGAGTGGGCCGTTGGAAGAGGATTTTCCGGTTGCCCGTGTGGGGGGCGCCTTATGGCGACCTGTCGTCTCGCGCGGCTCAAACCGCCGAAACCGGTTGACAAGGCCGGGGGGTTTTCTAGATTGGGGGCATGAAAACCTATCTGGAGTGCATCCCCTGCTTTTTCCGCCAGGCCCTCTTCGCCACCCGGGCGGTCACGGAGGACGAGGCCGTGGTCAAGGAGGTCCTGGACCGGGTCGCGGCGCACGTCCCCCGCATCCGCATGGACCAGACGCCCCCGGAGGTCGCCCGTGGTATCTACGCCGCGGTGCGGGAAGTGACGGGCGTGTGCGATCCGTTCGCGGCACACAAGGAGGAGAGCATCCGGAAGAGTCTCGCCCTGTACGGGGAGCTCAAAGAGGCAGTGGAAGAGGCGGAGGATCCCCTGTGGGCGGCGGTCCGAGTCGCCATCGCCGGGAACGTCATCGATCTCGGCGCCAACCCGGACTTCGACTTGGAGGCGGAGATGGGGGCCGTCCGGAAAGGACGCCTGGCCGTCGATCACTACGACTCGTTCCGCCGAAGCGCCGAGGCCGCCCGGACCGTCCTGTACCTGGGGGACAATGCGGGGGAGACCGTGTTCGACCGGCTGCTGATCGAGGTCCTCGCCCGGGACACGGTCTACGCGGTGCGGGACATCCCCATCATCAACGACGCGACCGTGGAGGACGCCGAGAAGAGCGGGCTCGGCGACGTAGCCCGAATCATCTCCTCCGGCTGCGACGCCCCGGGGACCATCCTGAGTCGATGCTCAGAGGCCTTCCTGGAGGTGTTCGAGGCCGCGGACATCATTGTGAGCAAGGGGCAGGGAAACTTCGAGAGCCTCTCGGGTGTGGACGCACCGGTCTTCTTTCTCCTCAAGACCAAGTGCCCGGTGATCGCCGACCACCTCGGCACGAGGTCCGGCGACACGATCCTCAAGGACGCCCGACGCGGCTGAGGGAGCCGCGGCTCGGAATGGGTTCGGGACATCCGACCGCTGGGCATTCCACCTCGAAAAGATCACCGCATGAAGGAGACGGAGAGCTCGCCATCATTTGGTTCTTCGTCGGTCCGCGAGCCCCGAAGGGGGGGTGAGGCCGACCATTTCATTCAAGGGCTGAATCGGACCGATGGACGGTCCCTCACGGGTGTTCGGTGGGGTGCTTCAACAAAATCAGGCGGCGGGTCCCCCGGATCTGCCGGAAGTTGGCCCCCTGGCTCACGCAACGGAGGGCCGATTCGGGGTCCGAGACCCGCGTCCCGCAGACCGCGTCCACCCCATACTCGAAGAGCACCGGGCTGAGGGGGGCCGTGTCCCCGAGGAGGATCACGAAGGCGGAAGGATCGCACAGCGAAAGGAGATGCTCCAGGGTGTGGTTGGTCAGCGCCGTGCCGGTGAGCGCCACCACGTGGGCCCGGGGGATCACCTCGTCGGCCCGGGAGGCCTCCAGGTCCTCTCCCCTCGGGTTCTTCTCGATCACCCAGAGCGTGTCGGCCCGTTCCCGGATCCTGGTCACGAACGGGAAGTGGCCCACCACGGCCACCCGCCGTCCCGCCCCCCGCTCCAGGATCAGCTCGGCTGCGTTTCGTTCCACGCAGGCCGCCTCGTCCGCCTGGAGAAGGGAGTTGATCGCCGCCATGCCCACGGCCGCCTCCAGGATGCGGTCCGAGGTTGCCATGCGGGCGAGCTCCTCAGCGGTCCGCTCCAGCAGGGTGCCGGGCTCCCGGACCAGGGGGGGCTTCTGGCGCAGGGCGTCCTTGGGAAGGGTTGCGGCGAGCCCGCAGCTCCGCGTCACCACGGCGGTGTGAAACACCCCCTGACGGACGTCCACCACGGGGGCGTCGAAATCGAGGGTGGAGATCAGGTGATCCAGGATCTTCATGTCGTCGTTATTCTCCGGGCTCATCCATCCGCCAGGACCCGGGCCTGCTCCGCCAGCAGGGACTTGAACCGGTCCAGCGTCAACGGGTACCCCTGGATGGGGATCCCCATCCAGTCGGAGTACTCGAGGAACGCCTCGGGCTGCTCGGCCATGTATCGGTCCACGTATCCGATGGCGTCCAGCACCACGGCGCCACCGGTGTGCCTCGGGAAGTTCTCGTTGGCCAGTCCCTGATCCCATCCCTTGAACACCTGGTGACGGAATCGGATCCAGCCCGGGGTCATCCACCAGACCTTATCGCCGCCCGCGACCTCCTGGGCGATCCGTTCCCTCTCCTCCTCGCCGGCGATCATGTCCATGCAGTGGGTGGCGTCGACCCTGGCCACGTCCGGGCCCTGCTCCTGGATGATGGTCCTCATGGTCCGGGTCGGGGCGTGCTCATTGATGTAGCAGAACTTGCCGCCGTAGACCACCAGGATTTTGTCCGCCTCCCCACGGGCCTTGGCGATCCGCCCGAGGAGCTGACGCTCCAGCTCCCGGGGGTCCTCGTGGAGCCCGGG
This sequence comes from uncultured Desulfobacterales bacterium, assembly GCA_964454455.1. Classification (GTDB taxonomy): domain Bacteria; phylum Desulfobacterota; class DSM-4660; order Desulfatiglandales; family HGW-15; genus JAIPEI01. Next base: position 3,714 of record CAYVVQ010000124.1, read on the forward strand.
CGTGGTGAAGGTCAGGTAGGGGGTGTCGAGAAACCCCTCCTCCTGGAGCCGGTTCAGCTCCATGCGCAGCGTGCCGCAGGAGACCACCGCGATATCGGCAAAGGACACGTCGTTCATCAAAACACCTCCTTGTTCAGGTCTCCAGGGCGACCGGGTAGCCCGCCCGCACGGCGGAAAAGATGTCCCGCACCTCGTGGGCGTCTCCAATCACCGCCACCCGGGCGGCGCCCTCGCGGCCGGCCGGCTCCGGTCGCGGGGCGGAGCCGGTCCTCGCCGTGGGCGTCCTTGCGAGAAGCGCTGCCGACAAGCCCGCAAGCCTTTCTTCATCAAGATTCGTGCCGTCGCGGCATTCCGGGGTCGGTTCCTCTGCGGGAGCATGCGCCGGGGGTAGTGCGGCCTGCAACGCCTTGGAAAGCAAAGACAATCAAAAAAAACCGGGAGTCGACTCGGATGAGGGCCGAGGGGTTCCGGTTGCGGGGGTAACGTTACTTTCCACCGGAAAGATGGGGAAAACCGCCCGGAGGCCGCGGTCCCCGTAGCCGGGAAGGGACCGGCCGGGGGCCGAGGGGTCCTGAAAGGTGCGGCAGGGCGATCCCGGAGGAGTGTGTGGCCGCCCTTCCCGTGATCGACCTGCCGCAGAGGAGGAGAGTGTCCATCAGGAGGTTATGCCCATTTGCTCTCCCGCCTTCAAATTCGAGCACGATTCATGCCATGACCCCCGGCGGATTCCCCGGCTCGAGACAGCCCGACAGGGTCCCGGCCAGGACGTTCTCGGGTTGCAGACCGACAAGCCTTTGAATTTCCGAGCCGTTTCGGAATACGAGAAGGGTGGGGATGCTCCGGATCCCCAGAACGCGCGCCGGGCCCCGGAGCTCATCGATGTTGGCCGTCGCCAGGACGGCCCGGCCCGCGAACCGTACCGCGATCCGGCGCAGGATCGGTTCCTGGAGAAGGCACGGTGCGCACCAGGGCGCGCCGAAGGTCACCAGGGTGAGCGGGTTCCCGGTCACGGTCTTCAGGTCCTCACCGGATTTGATCTCTCGGATTTTCAAGGTGTCTTCCGATGGGTCTCGGGAAGGGTCGCCGGCCCGGGGCCCCTTCCATGGACAGATGGATGACCTGGGGTTCTTCAAATCCTGTGCCGCAAGCGGGCGGAGAGGGCCGAGGGGCCGGAGCGGCGTGGGACCCGCGCGGCCGCTACCCCGGTTTTTCCAAGAAAAGACGGGCGGTTGGGGTCGACCACGAAAACGGCCACCCTGCCCCCGAGCATCTTTCGGGTTGCAGGGGGTGGCCGAGGGAGGTAACGTTACTCATGGCACCGGTTGACATTTCGTAACGCTCGCTCTTTCCAGATCGGGCCCTGCCCGGTGCCGAAAGACGGAAGGAGGCCGTTCCACATGGGACCCAAAGCCAAGGGCGCCCTGGATCCCAGCTTCTCCCGGCTGCTGCTGGAGTCCATGGCGGACGGCGTGTTCACCCTGGACGAGGAGGGAATCATCACCACGTGGAACCCCTCCCTCGAGCGGATGACCGGATACTCCGCGGAGGAGGCCATCGGCCGGCCCTGTACGCTGCTCAACTTCACGCAGTGCTTTCGGGAAGGCTGTCCCACGGGTATCGAGGAGTGCGGCATCTACCAGCACGGACGACTGGACGCCCGGGAGTGCTTTCTTCGGCACAAGCAGGGACGGGACGTCCCGGTGATCAAGAGCGCCCGGCTGGTTCGGGACGAGGGCGGCTCCGTCCGGGGGGTCGTGGAGACCGTGACCGACCTCACCGAGCTCGAGCAGGCGCGGCGCAGCGTGGAGGAGGCCAACCGCAGGCTGGGGGAGATCCATCGGCTGGACAACATCATCGGCCGGAGCCACGCCATGCGCCGGGTGTTCTCCCGCATCGAGGCGGCGGCGGCGAGCGAGGCGACCATCCTGCTCCAGGGGGAGAGCGGAACGGGAAAGGAGCTGGTGGCCGGGGCGATTCATCACCACAGCGGGCGCAACGGCATGCCCTTCGTGGCGGTGAGCTGCAGCGCCCTGTCGGAGACCCTGCTGGAGAGCGAGCTCTTCGGCCACGTGAAGGGGGCCTTCACCGGAGCGATTCGGGACCGGGCCGGTCGGTTCGAGGAGGCGAGCGGCGGGACCATTTTCCTGGACGAGATCGGGGAGATCAGCCCCTTCATCCAGGTCAAGCTGCTTCGCGTCCTGCAGGAGCGGGAGATCGAGCGGGTCGGCGAGTCCAGGAAGCGCAGGATCGACCTTCGAATCATCGCGGCCACCAACCGGGACCTCATTGACCTGGTCCGGGGAGGAGCGTTCCGGGAAGACCTGTTCTATCGGCTCAAGGTCTTTCCTATCCCCCTGCCGCCGCTCCGCAAGCGCAAGGAGGACATTCCGTTCCTGGTGAGCCACTTCATCCGGCGACACAACCGGAAGACCGGCAAAAAGATCGAAGGGATCACTCAGGCCTCCATGCGGATCCTCATGGACCACGACTGGCCGGGGAACGTCCGCGAGCTGGAGAACGCCGTCGAGCACGCCTTCGTGCTCTGCCCGGGTCCCGCCATCGACGTGTTCGACCTGCCCGTGGAGGTCCGCCAGATGGCCTACCGCCCGAGAGCCGCCGGAGGGCCGCCGCCGTCCGAAAGGTCGGCCCCCACCCGCGGGTCCCTCACCCGGGAAAGCCTTCTAGAAACCCTGGAGGCCTGCGGGTGGAACAAGGCGGAGGTGGCCCGGCGCGTGGGCCTGAGCCGGACCGCCATCTGGAAGTACATGAAGAAGTGGGATATCCCCCTGAAGCCCCCTTCATGACACCGCAGCCTCCAGGTCTTCGATCAGCCGATCGAGGTCCAGGCCGTAGGTCCGCGCCACCTCCCGCAGGGGGTCGAAGAGGGCCCGGCAGCAGAGGCAGACCCCGGCCCGCTCGTCGTAGCGTTTGAACACCTGCTCGGTCGGGCGGTGGCGGGACACCACGTCCAGGACCGTCATGTCGGGGTGGATGATCGGCTTGTCAGCCGAGGCGTCTCGACCCATGGGTTTTCCTCTCCTGCTCCAGCAGCCGGGTCGTGGCCTCGGGGATCCGTTCGATGACCTCCATGACCTGGGAGGCCGGCGTCGGGTCGGCCAGCGTCCCGGCGAGGCGGTTGATCCGGGCCGCTAGGACCGCGGCCTCCAGGGTCTCCATGCCCGAGGCGATGAGCGCGGACACCACCCCCGTGAGGCTGTCGCCGGTGCCGCCCATGGCCTCGAGTGCCTCGGTCGCCGGGCGGTCGATCACGGCGTGAATCCCTTGTTCGGAGGCCACGTGGTCCTTTCGTCCCTTCACCAGGAGGCGGCGGGCGGCGTTCTTGTGCGCGTAGGCCCGTTCGATCAGGTCGGGAATCCGGTTCTCCTCGTGGAGGATGAAGCCCCGGGTGTAAAAGGGATGGGGGGCCTCTTCGTCGGCCAGGAAGGCCAGCTCGCCCGCGTCCGGGGTGAAGAGCTCGTAGGCCTCGGACTGCCCGCTCATCTTGGCCGCGTACATGAACCCGGCGTCGGCGATGAGCGCGGGGCGCGGCGAGATTTCTTCGACGGCGAAAAGGACCTTGTTGTGCCAGTCCACGTCCGGCTGGAGATAATGAAAGACCAGGACCCCCGCGCGGAGCGTGCGGCCGTCCCGGACCAGGTGATCGTAGAGCCTGCGGCTGCCGTGCCCCTTCCCGGTGTCCCCGACCAGGCAGGCGGATGGAGGCGGGCTGTTCAGGCATTGCCCGGCCTGGAGGGCGGCGGCCAGCAGGGCGGGCGTGCCTCGGTTCACGGGGATCTCGTGTCCGCCCAGGATGATGCGATCGCGTTCGAGACGTGCCTCGCCCTCGACCAGGGGGAAGTCGTCGCCCGGGACGGTGCCTACCACTGCGAGCATTGTCTTCTCATTTCCTCGTAGGCCAGCTGCAGGGCGTAGCCGCACAGGGTGTGGCCGATCGCGCGGGGCTCCGGGGCCTCTTCGAGGGGCTTTCCCACCATCTCCCGGGCCAGGTAGGGGACGTCCGGGCACCCGCCGCCCGAGACGTTCACCACGGTCCGGGTCTTCGTGTCCACGGTGAGCTTCATGTTGGCCGCCCGGACCATGACGTAGCGTCCCAGCACCCGGGTCTGGAAGAGCTCCACGGGCTGAAGCAGGGGGCTGATCACCGGCACCACCTGGGAGGGCGCGGCCTCTGCGGCCTGGAGAGCCCGCAGGATGTTCAGCTCCTCTATGAGGGGGAACTCGATGACCAGGTCGCATCCGCTCCGGATCTCCGGCGGCGGCCCCATGACTCGAACGGTCCACCCCTCGGACTTCAGCACGGTCTCCGCTCGAATCACCTCGCTGGTGTGGTCGAAGACCAGGATCCCCCGATCCCGATTCTCCGTGCCTTTGCAGGTTCGGGGCTTTTTCTTCCTGAACAGATCGAGCACGTCGGGATCAATCCTTTTCGATGGCGACCCGGTACCCGTCGCCCTCTTCCGAGATCTCCCGGATCCGCCAGCCCTGGCTCTCGGCGGCACGACCCACGTTCTCACGCGAGGTGTCCGTGTCCACCAGGACCTCGATCTCTCCACTGCCCTGTTTCTTGATCTCGTCCAGGGCCATGAGGACGGGCTGCGGACAGCTCAGTCCTCTCGCATCGACGATCCGGCTCATCTTCGATCCTCCCTACGCAGCCTTTTTTCTCATGGTAAAGCCGATGAACAGACAGACGAGGAGCCCGACGACCACCGCGGCGATCCCGTGGGGCCCGACGCCCTGGGGCGAGCTCGCCAGGCCGAAGTTGTGCGAAAAGGCAGCCCCGACGATCATGCCCAGGACGAAGACCGCCGCGTCCCCGTCGCCCTCCCCGGCCAGAAAGAGCTGGCGGCCGGGGCAGCCGCCCGCCAGCGCGAAGGCCAGGCCGGCCAGGACCATGCCGCCGAAGTTCCACACGTGCATGGTGTGGGCCACGGGCTGATTCGCGAACCCCGGGTGGAACTGCCCCAGGACCAGGTTGGTCAGGAAGGCGAACGCCACCAGAGCGATCAGCCCCAGCATCAGGTGCATCTGCCGGAAGAGCACCAGGTCGCGGATGGCGCCCATGGTGCAGAACCGGCTCCGCTGGGCGGCAAAGCCGATGCCCAGGCCGACGAGGAGCGAGACGGCCAGCGGGGCATGCATGGCGCCCGGGCCCTTGAGGCTGTAGAACAGGACGCCGCTCTGCGCCTGGCCCTCGACTTCGGGGTAGAGCAGCCTCAGGGCCAGGAAGCCGAGCATGATCAGGGGGAGCAGCCAGCCGACCGAGGTGTGGGTCGTCTGGGTGCGGCCCAGGTTGTAGCCCTGCTTCAGGAAGAGGGTTCCGATCCAGACCCCGAAGGCGAGCCCGGCCAGCCCCAGGACGGCGTTTCCGTCTCCTCCCGAGAGGCGCAGCAGGGCGCGCCAGGGACAGCCGAGGAACACCAGGGCCCCGATCATGGCGAACGCGCCGAGGACGAAGCGGGCAATGGGCGCGGACCCGACCCTGGGGCGGAACTCCTTGAAGGCGTAGGCAGCCGCAAGGGAGCCCAGCACGAAGCCGATGATCTCGGGCCGCAGGTACTGGACCACGCCGGCTCGGTGCAGGCCGACCGCCCCGGCGATGTCCCGCTCGAAGCAGGCCACGCAGATCCCCATGTTGCCCGGGTTTCCCCAGCTCTGAAGCAGGGCGGCGAAGATCCCGATCCCGCCGCCCACCGCCACGATGCCCCACCGGGTGGCCAGCAGGTTTCTCGAGGGTTTCATTCTGTTCCTCCTCCGGTTGTGCCGCTGTCGGCGCGTCTTCGAAAACCGCAGCGGTTCGTGTTCGAAAACCACAGCCCCGGGCCGGAGCCCGCAGGAAACCGATCGCATGCGCATGACGGCACGGCGGTTGTCTCACGGATAGTTCGATTAGTCAAACAGGAAAAACCGATAGTTTGGCGTCGAACCATGGGAGCCTCCTATCCGCCGGGCAGCGCCGTGAACCGGCGAGGACCGGCGGCGGAGGGATCAGCGGGGACGTTCCAGGAAGGCGAGCCAGAAGGAGAGGAGGATCCCGAGGGCGGCGGAACCGCAGAGGAGCCACGGTGCGGCGTGCCAGCCCCCGGCCCGCGAGATCAGGAGGGCGAGGGCGGGGGGGCCCGCCATCTGGCCCAGCTGGGAGCCCTGCATGAGCAGCCCGTTGGTGGTGGCCACGAGATCGGGCGTGGGAGCGTGAACCGGCGCGCCGCTGAGCACGGCGGCCGGCAGGAGCCCCCCGACGCCCGCGAAGAACAGGCAGCCGGCATACCGGATCCCGAAGGGGAACCCCTCCGCGTAGATCACCAGGCTGGAGAGCCCCATCAGGAGGCTGGCCGTCACGATCAGGGAGCGTCTCCCCGCCCCCCTCCCCATGAGCCACCCCCCCGCCAGGTTGCCCGGGACGTTGGCGGCCACCACGAGGGCGGTGAGGATCGAGGCGAGGCCTGCGCCGAGGCCGTACTCCTCCACCAGGAGGGTGGGCAGGAAGCCCATGACCGAGAGCCACTGGAGGGTGTAGGTGGAGAAGGTGAGGGCGAGGAGCAGGGGCCCGAGAGAGGTGGCGGTTCGAACGAGATCGCGGAGGATCCTCGAGAGGACTCCCCGGACCGGCACGCCGGTCCGGGTCGAGCGCGGGATGAACGCTTGGACCAGCAGGGCGTATCCCCCGAGGGCCAGGGCGTTGAAGGCCCAGAGGCCCCGCCACCCGAAGGGGCCGGTGATGACGGGGGCGATCACCATGATGGCGGACATGCCGGCCGGGACGTAGCAGCTCCAGCCCGAGAGGGCCAGGCGCAGGTCCCGGGCCCGGGCGATGCGGACGATGAGGGCGGGCCCGCAGACGGCCACCACCAGGAACCCCAGCCCTTCCAGCACCCGGGTGAGCAGGAGGAGCCAGACCCACGGGCTCAGGCCCCCGGCCAGGCTGGCCGCGGCCTGGATGATCAGCCCCAGGATCAGGAGCCGGCGGCGCCCCAGGGCGTCCGCCACCGCCCCGGTGAACGCCCCCAGGGCCAGCCCGATGACGTTGAAGGTGCCGAGGATCCAGCCGGCGAGAACGAGGGTCATGCCGAACTCCCGGCGCATCTCGGTGAGCACGGGCGGGGCCTTGCCCACCTGGAAGGAGGCCGCCACGCCGGCGCCGATCAGGATCAGGACGGCGGCCCAGGGGGTGCGTTCGGGCGGAGAAGAGGGCGTTGCGGGTCGGTCAGGCATGCGCGGGGGAATTCCTCGTCGGATGCAGATCTCGAGAGGCGACCATACCCGCTTGCGTGCGGGCTGGCAAATGGATTTCGGTCCGGCCTTCCTCCTCGATCTCCGCCACCCGCGATCGAAACTCGCTCATCCGCAGGAGGTGGTCCGCATCCCGCGCTTCCGCCGCCATCCTGTATTGTGCAGCCTTGGAAGCCCCCGTTTCCCGGGGGGTACGGAAGCGGGGCCATGCTTTGTGAATGGCGACACAAGGTTTCCATTGACAGTCTCGCGCGGGCCTGTGATATACGTGAACTATGGTCTGGAGGGCGTGTGATCCTCTTGTCTGGGAGGGAGGGCGCGAAGCCCGGGACCGGAAGGGTGATGGCGTCGTAAAAAGCCCTGAACCTTGAGATCTGCCCTGGAAATATCAATAGGTTATAACGTTTCCAGCGGCGGGTGAGCGGGTTTTTGCGAACCCGTCAAGGG
>CAYVVQ010000125.1:0-11335 GCA_964454455.1 uncultured Desulfobacterales bacterium
CCCGCCCTCCTCCGCCACCAGCCTGGGGATCCGAAACAACCTCTCCGCAAGGTCGGTCCAAAATAATGGTCCCAAAACGGAACCCAGGCCCGCACCTGGAGCGGAGGGGAACCGCATTGTATCTGCCACGCAAGGTTTCCCCCTGAACACCTCAACACCTCAACACCTCACATCGGTTTTCCCGCGCTCACCACGAAGACCGGGTTCAGCGCTTCCAGGCGGAGGTCCCCCGAGAGGGGCCTCGACCGGGCGACCTGCACCTGGGTGACGGCCGGGGACCACCCGGCCTGCTCCAGAATGTCCAGGGCCCGCTGCAGGGAGCCCAGGAGCACCGTGTGGGCCACGATCCGGCCGCCCGGCCGGAGGCGCGCGGTCACCTCCTCGAGCACGCCCTCCCGCCTCACGCCGCCGCCCAGGAAGACCCGATCCGGATCGGGCAGGGCCTCGAGGCAGGCGGGCATCTCTCCCTGGACCGGCTCCACGCCGTAAGCGCCGGTGCGCCGAATGTTTCTGCGGATCTGCTCCACCCGCTCCGGGTCCCGCTCCACCGCGAACACCTTCCCATCCGAGGCCGCGGCCGAGGCCTCCAGAGCCACGGCCCCGCTCCCGGCGCCGAGGTCCCAGACCACGTGATCGCGGCCGAGGCCGAGGAGCCCGAGCCCCACGCTCCTCACCTCCCGCTTGGTGATCAAGCCGTTTTCGTGGATCAGCAGGTCGTCGTCCAGCCCCGCTGCAAGGGGGACCGCGGGCGGCCGCACCGGCTCCAGGAGAACGAAGGAGAGGCCGGAGAAGGTTCCCTCCGCAGCCCGGTCCAGATCCTCGAAGGCTCGAACCCGCTCCGTTTCCAGGCCCAGATCCTCGAACACGTGCATCCGGTAGCCGTCCACCCCGCAGCCCCGGAGGTCCCCGGCGATCCGCGCAGGCGTGAACACGGCGTCCGTGTGGACCCCGACCCGGCGGCCCCGGGCCAGGATCCGTCTGAGGGGCCACAGGTCGGGGCGGCCGTGCAGCGAGACGCTGCGAACGTCCTCCCAGGGCGTCTTGATGCGGGCGGCCGCGGCCTGGAGGACCGATACGTTCGGGTGGATCACCACCCGCTCGGATCCCAGGACGCGGACGAGCCGCTTCCCGATGCCGAAGAACATGGGGTCCCCGTCGGCCAGCACGACCACCCGCCCGCCCTTCCGGCTCTCCCGATCCGCCTCCTCCAGGACCTCGGTCACCGGGGCCCTGATGATCACCTTGCGGGCAGGATGGTCCGGCAGGGCCTCGAGCAGCCGCCTCCCCCCGATGAGCACCTCGGCCTCGGCCACGATCCTCTGGGCCTCGGGCGGCAGCCGGGCCGGATCCAGGCCCGTTCCGACCAGGTGGACCGGGTGCTCGGTTTCAGGGTTCATGGCATCTCCTTCCGGCCGGTCGGCGGGTGCCCCCGCGTTGTCAGGAGGCTCTCGTCGAAGTCGAACAGGTGGTAGACCAGCGCGACGTCTCCTGACAGGAACCGGCGGGCGGTCGCAACGGCCCGGGCGACGGCGTTCTCCAGGAGCCGATTCGCCTCCGGGGCCTCGCGGATGACCTCCAGGGCCTCCCGGCTCGTGTTGGCCCGGCTCACGGCGAGGACCCTTTCGGGATCCATGCCCGCCGAGGCGCACCAGGAGGCCAGCTCTTGGAAATCGATCCGGCTTTTCCGGGCGTGGGTGTAAGGGTGGCCTTGGGCCATCTTGACCAGCTTGCCGAAGAAGCAGGTGTAGAGCACCGTCTCGAACCCCCGGGCCGACGCCTCCTCGAGGGAGAAGGCGAAGAAGTCGGCCACCTGGATACAGGCGGGGGCGGGCAGGTCGGGCCTGAACTCCCGGAGGAGCCGCTCGCTCTTGCCTCCGGTGGCCAGGGCGACCGTCTCGAGCCCCGCCGAACGGGCCACGTCCATGGACATGGTGATGGTGTCGCGGTAGGCCTGGTTGGAGAAGGGCTTGACCGTGCCGCGGGTGCCGAGGATGCTGATGCCGCCCTGAATCCCCAGGCGGGGGTTGAGGGTCCTCCGGGCGATGCGCTCCCCGTCCTCCACCTCGATGGTGACGACCACCTCGCCCTCCCTTCCCGCCCGAGCCAGGACCTCTCGCACCCCGGCCTCGATCTGGCGGCGGGGCGCGGGGTTGATGGCCGGCTCGCCCACCGGGACGGGGAGACCGGGCCGTGTGACCCGGCCAACGCCGGCCCCACCCCGGATGGTGACCCGGACCGGCCCGCCGTTCGGGAGAAGCCGCACGATCGCCCGGATCCTCGCCCGGTGGGTGGCGTCGGGGTCGTCCCCCCCGTCCTTGATCACCACCGCCTCGGCCGCATCGTTCATCAGGGTGGTGCTCTCCAGCGGGATGACCAGGCGGCCCTCCCGTGGGAGGGGCACATCCACCTCGTTCGGGCCCCTTCCGGTGATCAGGCGCTCGAGGGCCCCCTTGGCGGCCGCGGTGGCCGCCGTTCCCGTGGTGAAGCCCTCACGGAGGCGGTTTCGAGCCATGAGCCGCTCAGATCTCGTCTCGTGCTTCGAGGGCGAGCAGCGAAAGCTGGTTGAGAACGGCCGCGGCCAGCGGGGAGCCTCCCTTCCGTCCCCGGACGGTGATGTAGGGAACGCGATCCTGGCCCGCCAGGAGATCCTTGGACTCGGCCGCGTTCACGAATCCGACAGGCATGCCGATGATGAGGGCCGGTGCGCAGGTTCCCTGATCGACCAGGTGGAGGAGCCTGAGCAGCGCGGTGGGGGCGTTTCCCACCAGGTAGACGGCGCCGTCCAGCTCGGGGACCGCGTGATCGACGGCGGTGGAGGCCCGGGTGGTTTCCTCCGTTCGCGCCCTTTCCGCCACCTCGGGCTCCCGGATGTAGCAGACCGCCCGGCATTCCAGCCGTTCCAGGCGGCCCGTGGAGACGCCGGCCCTGGCCATCTCGGTGTCCGTGATCACCAGGCACCCCCTTCGGAGCGCCTCGATCCCGGCCCGCACGGCTTCCGGGTGAAAGCGAACGAGGTCGAGGAGCTGGAAGTCCGCCGAGGTGTGGATCATGCGGCGCACCACGAGCCACTCGACCCGGGCAAAGGGTCGGTTAGGACCCGTCTCCTCCTCGATGATGGCGAAGGATCTGGTCTCGATCTCCTCGGGACGGGTCGGTTCGACGATGTCGGTCATGAGCTGTTCTCCAATACCTGTGCGCAGGCCGCAGGGATCGACAGGTTACACGAAACGCGGCGGCAGGGCAAAAAACCTCGCGACAACGGATCAGCCCCGGTGGCTCCGAGGGAACAGGAACCTCAGGCGCGTCTTCCGGCGCAGGCCTCCACGAAGGCGCGGGCCGCGGCGGGGTTGGATCCCCAGTGCAGGTGAATGTAGGAACCCAGGACCCCGCCGGTCAGGAAACCTTCCCGGGACGTTTCTTCCCGCCCCCCCCGGCCGGTTACTTCGTAGATGCGGTTCGGCTCCTCCTCCCACTCCTTCATGCGGGAGTAGTGGAACTCGTGGCCTCTCGCGCGGGTTCCGGCCGGTCCCAGGGGGCTGCCCACCGTGGTGGTGATCTCGCGGTAGCCGAGCGACCTGAGCCTGGGTTCCATGACGGCCTCGAAAGGGAACAGTCCGGCCATGCGATGGGTCCTGCCGTCGAGGTCCTGGATCGAGTGCATCAGGTACATGAACCCGCCGCACTCGGCGTACACCGTGCCGCCCTCCCCGGCGAAGGCGCGGATCGCCCGCTTCATCCCCCGGCTCGCGGAAAGGGCCTCGCAGTGGAGCTCCGGGTAGCCTCCGCCGAGGTAGAGACCGCAGACGCCCTCGGGAAGGCTCCGGTCCCGAAGCGGCGAAAAGGGAACGAGCTCGGCCCCTTCCGCCTCCAGGAGCCGCAGGTTCTCGGCGTAGTAAAAGCAGAAGGCCTCGTCCCGGGCCAGCCCGATGCGGACCGTCTTCTCCAGGCGGGGGCGGGGCGAGGGGGGCGACGCTTCGCAACGGGGGGCTTCTTCCAGGAGCCGGTCCAGGTCCAGGCTGCCCTCCACCCAGCGGGCCAGCCGCTCCGTGCATTCCTCGTCCAGGACGTGGTCCTCGGCCGTCACGAGCCCCAGGTGCCGGGAAGGGATCCCCAGGCCGTCCTCCCGCGGAAGGCATCCCAGGACCGGCAGGCCGGGCACGGACTCCATGGCCTCCCGGAGCATCCGGGCGTGGCTCTCGCTTCCCACACGGTTGAACACGACGCCGGCCAGGGCCAGGTCCGGGTCGAACCGGGCGAACCCGAGGGCCACGGCCGCCGCCGACCGGGCCATGGACCGCGCATCCACCACCAGCAGGACCGGCACTCCCAAATCCTTGGCCATGCGGGCCGTGGAGCCGGCCTCGTCCCCTCCGGAGACCCCGTCGAACAGGCCCATCACCCCTTCGACGACCGCGGCCTCCGTCCCCCTGAGCCCCCGGAGGAACAGGGCCCGGTTGACTTCGCGGGGCATCATCCACCCGTCCAGGTTGTGCGCTTCCCGGCCCGTGACGGTCCGGTGGTGCCCCGGGTCGATGAAGTCGGGGCCCACCTTGAAGCCCTGTACGCGGAGCCCCCTGCGGCGAAGGGCCGCCATGAGCCCGAGGGCGACGGTGGTCTTTCCCGAGCCGCTGTGGGTCCCCACCACGGCCAGCACGGGGACGTCCCCGGTGCGGCTCTCGGATCCTCGCGGGCCCATTTCCTTCTGGTTGGGTGTCATGGCTCCCTTGACCAAACAAGGCGCTTTTCGTATTTCCCGGGCTCCCCGGGCCTCGTCAGGACACCGGACGCAGGATGCGTTCCACGTCGCAGTGCCTCTCGAAGTGCTCGGCCAGCCGATCGTACTGGTGAAACCGGGCCAGCCGCCCCTTTTTCGAGGCGCGTTCCTTGAGCCCCTTCTCCCTGCGCACGCTGTTGAGCAGGTCTCCGCGGAACCCCGGGGCATCGAGGATCCCGTGGACGTAGGTGCCCATCACCCGGCCGTCGTGGAGAACGAGCCCGTCGTCCCACCAGACGGCGGAACCCGGCCTGTGAACCCGCAGGAACGGCCGCGCCCCGGACCCCGAGGGTTCGGTGCGGCCCATGTGGATCTCGTATCCGGACACCCGCTTCCGGTTCGCCAGGCAGGTCCCGGTGACCCGCTGTACCACCTTCTCTTCGGCGAGCACGGTCTCAGCGGGGAGGAGCCCCAGCGCCTGCACGCGATGACGGTCGGACTCCACGCCCGAGGGATCGTGGATCCGCCTGCCCAGGAGCTGATAGCCCCCACAGATTCCGAGGACCCGCTTCCCCTGGTTTGCGAACCGCACCACGGTCCGCCTCCAGCCCGACCGGGCCAGCCAGGCCGCATCCTCCATGACGTTCTTGGCCCCGGGCAGGATCAGGAGATCGTACCCGTCGACGAGGTCGCCGGGCCGGAACAGGTAGTTGAGGATCACTCCCGGCTCCCGGTCCAGGATCTCGAGGTCCGTGAAGTTGGAGATGGAGGGGAGGCGGAGCACGCCCACGTTCAGGGCATCGTGCCTGAGGGGACGGCGGATCCTCCGGTCCTCCTGGACGGCGACCGAGTCCTCGGGATCGATGGCGATGTCGCGATAAACGGGGATCAGCCCCAGGACCGGCTTCCCGCTCTTCCGCTCGATGTAGTCGATCCCCGAGTCGAAGAGGCGGGGGTCCCCCCGGAACTTGTTGATCAGGAAGCCCGCCGTGAGCTCCCGCTCCTTCCGGGTCATCAGGTGATGGCTCCCCAGGAGCTGGGCGAAGATGCCCCCGCGGTCGATGTCGCCCACCAGGAGGCAGGACGCGCCCACGGACCTGGCCATGGGGAAGTTGACCAGGTCCCGGTCCTTGAGGTTCATCTCGCAGCAGCTTCCGGCCCCCTCCATCACGATCGCGTCGTAGGACCCGGACAAATGCTGAAAGGAGTCCAGGACGGCTTTTCGAAGCTTCGGCTTGAGGTCGTGGTAGCCGGCCGCGTCCATCTGGCCGTACACCCGACCCTGGAGGATGACCTGGGACCCCCGGTCCGACGAGGGCTTGAGAAGAACCGGGTTCATGTGTACGGAGGGGAGCAGACCCGAGGCCTCGGCCTGGGCCACCTGGGCTCGGCCGATCTCACCGCCTTCCACGGTCACGAAGGAGTTGTTCGACATGTTCTGGGCCTTGAAGGGGGCGACCCGGCACCCCCGATTGCGCAGGATCCGGCAGAGGGCCGTCGCCACGATGGACTTGCCCACGTCGCTGCCCGTTCCCAGGATCATGATGGACTTGGCCGCAGCCATGTTTGTGGACCCTCGTCTTCAGCCGGTCGACCTTCCGGGCGTCTTGGAGCGGTTCTCGATGCCCAAGACGCGCAGTTCGGTAAATGAGGGACGAATACCGCTGATGTTGCGAGTCGTAAAGACCGGGAATCAGACTTTCACAGGTGCGGGCAAAACTCAAGCGGCAGTTCCGCGGATACGTTTCCGGGCGACGCGCGGGTGCTAGGGGGTGCGGCGGTGAGGCCTGGAGGCCTCGGCAGGGGCGTGCCACCAGCCATCGTTCCGGGAGACCGGGTCGTACGCCTTCCACGTACCCCGGATCAGAACCCGGGGCCCGCGCTCGACTTCGTCCGGGTCGCAGCGAAGAAGCCGGTCGAAGGTCATCCACCAGCCCACCACGAGACCGTGCTTTCCGAACGCCTCCCGGCTGTAGCTGGAGCAGGAGGGATGCATGGGGCAGGTGCCGCTCCGGACCGAGGCGAGGTGATTCAGTCCCCGGTCGTAGAACGACAGCAGGGCCCTCGCCGGTGCGGGCGGCTGGGCCTTTCCGGGCGCGCCGCTGGAGGCGCAGCCGGCGAGAACGGCGCTGATGCCCAGGAGAATCGTGATTTCGCGGATCCGCCGCCGGCGGGTCCGGCGTGAAGCGGGTTCGGTCATGGCCGGCGTACGGGCGTCGCGCTGCGACATCATGGAAAGCCATCCTTGGGGGGAGTCGGCCCCGCTCTTTCCTCCCTATCACGGGGGAAACCCCCTGTCACGCCTCAACCCCTCCGGACCCGGAAGGCGTCCACCGCGACCACCACCAGGTACAGCCCCCCGGCCAGCACGATGGTGGTGGCGCCCGACGGAAGGTCCGGCCCGTAGCTCAAGGCGAGCCCCGACAGGGTGAACAGGGCGGTGAACGCCGCCGAGAGGACCATGGTCAGCCACAGCCGGTTGGAGAAATGGCTGGCCACGGCCACCGGCAGCGTGAGCAGTGCGATCACCATGACCACGCCCACCACTGTCACGAGCAGCACCACGGTGAGGGCGGTCAGGCAGAGCAGGAGGAGGTAGTAGAGCTCGACCCGCACGCCACGAACCCGCGCGAACTCCTCGTCGAAGCAGATGGCGAGAAGCTTGTTGTAGAAGAGCAGGGAGAAGAGGAGGACCATGACGTCGAGCCCCAGGATCAGATAGAGGTCGTCGGAGGAGACCATGAGGATGTTCCCGAACAGATAGCTCATCAGGTCCTCGTTGTAGCCGGGCGTGCGGGAGATGAACAGGATGCCCACGGCCATGCCGATGGCCCACACCGCGCCGATCACCGTGTCCTCGCGCTGCTGTGCGTACAGGCTCACCAGCCCGATGACCAGGGCGGATACGAGGGAGGCCGCGGCCGCCCCGTACAAGGGGTGAAGCCAGGGCCAGTCGTACACGACCTGACAGAAACGTGCGGCGCCCAGCCCGGCGAGCACGCTGTGGGCGATGGCGCCGCCGATGTAGGTGATCCGTCTCGTGACCACGTAGGTCCCGATCACCCCGCACGGGACGGCGGCCAGAATGCCGGTGATCACCGCGTACTGGAGGAACGCGTGACGTTGAAGGTCCGCTAGGAAGTCCGCCAAGAGTGGCCCTCCTCGCTGCACCGATGATCGTGCCTCACCATCTGGACGTTGTCTCCGTACAGCTCGTGGATCATCTCGCCGGTGATGGAGCTCGTCGGGTGGACCGCCAGGCGCCGGTTCACGCACACCACGCTCCGGACGTAGCATGAGACGAAGCCCAGGTCGTGGGTCACGAGCATGACGGTCATGTGCTGGTTCAGCTCGTTCAGGATCTCGAACAGCTCCGTCTCGATGGCCGCATCCACGTTGGCGGTCGGTTCGTCCAGAAGGAGCAGATCCGGATCCGAGGCCAAGGCCCGGGCGAGGAGGACCCGTTGGCGCTGCCCGCCGGAGAGCCGGCTGAACGGCCTGGCCGCGAGCGATTCCATCTCCATGCGGCGCAGGGCTTGCCCGGCCGCCTCCCGGTCCTTGCGGCCGTAGAAACCCAGGCGGCTTCCGTGCCCCAGGCGCCCCATGAGCACCACGTCCATCACGTTCACCGGGAAGAGGTGATCGAAGGTGGTCTGCTGCGACATGTAGCCGATACGGGGCCGGGCTCTGGCCGGGGACAGGCCGAACACCCGGACGGAACCCCGGGTCGGCCTGAGAAGCCCCAGGATGAGCTTGAGGAGCGTGGTCTTTCCCCCGGCGTTCGGACCCACGACCGACACGAAGTCCCCCTCCTCCACGGTCAGGTTCACCTCCTCGAGCACGGGAAGGCTGTCGTAGGAGAAGCTTACGTCTTGCAGGCGAATCACCGGATCGGGCATGCCGACTCCTTTTCTCGGCCCGGCGCGGCTCAGGGCGGGGTGAGCCCTTCCCGGACGGCTTCCGCCATTCGGCGGAGGTTGTCGAGGTGGTCCCGGGCCAGTGGATCCAGGGGGACCACCGCTCTCGAGGTGGCTTCGGCGATGGTCCGCGCGGACTTTTTCGAGTACTGGGGCTGGACGAAGATAATCCGGATGTTCTCCACTTTACGCTCACTCCTCGTCCGGGTAGCGCTGGGCGATGGACTTGAGCAGGTCCAGGCAGCTGAAGAAGGCCTCCACGATCTCGGGATCGAAGTGGCTCCCGGAGCTCTGGTGCATCTCCTCGAGGATCCGGTCCTCGTCCCAGGGCTCTTTGTAGGACCTCCTGGAGCAGAGGGCGTCATACACGTCGGCCACCGCCACGATGCGACCGAAGAGCGGGATCTCTTCAGCCTGTTTGGGACGCGGGTTGCCGAGCGTGTCGGAATGGCCCGGCAGGGGATCCTCGGTGAAGGGGTTGATGTATCCCGGGTACCCGGTTCCGTTCCATTTCTCGTGGTGGTTGAGCGCCACCTCTTTGGCGATCTCGTCGAAGTCGGAGTTGATGTCCTTGAAGAGGCGGGCGCCGAGGTAGGTGTGGCTCTTCATGATCTCATACTCGTCCATGTTGAGGCGCGCGGGTTTCTTGAGGATCAGATCGCTGATCGCCACCTTGCCGACGTCGTGGAGCATGGCGGCCATGCGCAGGGCGTCCTTCTGGAGGGTGACCTCCTCCGGGGAAACCCCCCGGCGCCTGGACCACTCCTCGTAGATCTCCACCGAGTACGCCCCCACACGGTTGACGTGCGCCCCGGTCTCCTTGGGGTCGCGGAGCTCGGCCATGCTGATCATGCGGAGAATGATGTCCCGGGTCATGCGGGCGCGTTCCACGGCCAGGGCGGCGCTGGTGGCAAAGTGTCGGATGAGGCCTTCGTCCGACGGGGCAAAGGGGACCGGTTTGTCGTCGTCGTCCCGAGCGTTGATCACCTGCATGACGCCCAGGACGTCGTCTCGCTGGTTGGTCATGGGGACGGTGAGCATGGAGCGGGTTCGATAGTGGGACAGCTCGTCGAAAGTGGCGTCGAAGGAGTAGGGGGTGGAATCGTTCAGGGTGTAGACGTCGGAGATGCTGACCGTCTCGTTGTGGTTGGCCACATACCCCGCTATGGAGTCGTCGTTGACCGGGATGGTGAATGTGTTGTAGATCAGCTTCTTTCCCGTTCCCAGCCGCTCCCGGAGCGTGTCGTTCTGCGTGTAGCTGAACTCGAGGGTGTCCCGGTCCTTGAGATAGATGGAGCCGGCGTCGGCGTTGAACACCTCGCGGACGCTCGTCAGGATCCGTTCCAGGAGGAGGTCGACGTCCTTCACCTCGTTGATGTCCAACACGATCCGGGTGATCAGCTGGAGCTTTTCCTGTTCGTTCAGCATGAGCGCTCCAGGCTCAGGATGGTTCGGAAAACCGGCCCACGTACCCGCGGACGGCTTCGATTTGTTTCATGCCTTCAAGCCAGTCCGGGGGAATCGCCTCCTCTCCGAGGTGGGCGCCGAGCACCATGCCGACGATCAGGTTCCTGCCCGCGCTGTCCCCCCCGGCCATGACGGACTGGATCAGGGCCTCCCTCAGGTCCTGCTCGTAGCGGGAGAGGACGTGGACGATGGAGGGAAGGGCCTGCTCGGTGTGGCACGCCTGGCCGAAGCGGCCAATGGTCTCCCGGGTGTCCGTGCGCCTGGACTCGGTGCCGGCTCGAACCCACTGGGGGATGGGGGAGTCCTCGAAGGCCGGCGCGACGGTTTCCAGAGCCGTTCTCGGGGAGGCGCCCTCGAGGACGGCCAGCGCTGTGCGGGCGAAAAAGATCGCCGCCTGGATGACGATGGGGTTGTTGTGCGTCATTCGCGTCTGGGCGCGGACCGCCTCTTCGAGCGCTTCCGGGTCGTCGGCGTAGCAGAGGAGGAGCGGCGCAATGCGCGCTCCCCCCGCCAGGTCGTCGGAGAACGATCCCGCCTCCTCGGGACCCGCGCCGTCGCGGGCGTTTCCCAGGGTGCCCCGGGTAGCCTGGTCGATGTAGCCGCCGTAGGAGGCAAACAGCTCCTGCCAGCGGTTCCAGAAATCGTCCAGGTGGAAACCTCCGCGTCGGGCCACGGATTCCAGCAGGACGAAGGTCTGGTCGCCGTAATGGGTGAACTCGCCGGCCTCCCGGCCGGCATGGAAGGAGGAGTCCGGCGGGGCGACGAGGGATTCCACCCTTCCGAACGTATCCTCGAGGCGCTGTGTGTCGTAGATCCAGTGGGCCCCCAGGGCGTGTGCGTCTCCGGCGAGGGAGGCCAGGACTGCGGCTCTTGCGTTGACTTTCATGGAAAGCCCCTTTCTTACCATTGACGGATTCGCAAAAACCGCTCACCCGCCGCTGGAAACGCTATAACATATTGATATTCCGTGGAGAGATCTCAATGCTCAAGGCTTCTTGCGACATCATCTTCCCTTTCGTGGTGATGAGGGCATTTCGCAACCATTCCAGCCTTCTAGCACAAAACCCCACGGTGAACAACCGGAAAGCCCGCGAGCGGCACCTCCCGTTCCCCCGGAAGGGGCCAACCAAAAAATATCATGAATCCCGGTAGGTTGACCCTGAAAGGCATGAATCATTCGCCTTGACGAAACCCCGGCGTCTTGATAGAACCTCCGCATGAACATTCTGGACGTCGT
>CAYVVQ010000126.1:0-8134 GCA_964454455.1 uncultured Desulfobacterales bacterium
AGACGGCCATGATGCTCGAGCTGTAAACCCGAGAGGCAAGAGGCACGAGCCACGAGCCACGAACCACGAACCACGAACCACGAACTACGAACCACGGACACGTCCTTCGGAGGCACATCATGTTCGGCATCGGCCTGCCCGAGCTGATCATCATCATGGTGATCGCGCTCATCATCATCGGCCCCAGCAAGCTCCCCGACCTGGCCCGCGCCCTGGGCAAGGGAATGGCGGAGTTCAAGAAGGCCACCCAGGAGATCAAGGAGAGCCTGGACGTGGACCAGGACTTTCAGGACATCCGGAACGACCTGAGCGACACCGTGAGCAGCCTCAATCGCCCCGTGGAGGAGCGGGAGCCCGTGGACAAAGCCCCGCAAGGGGGCGCTCCGCCGGGCGAAGGGGAGACCGTCGCGGAGGAAACGGCGGAGGAGCCCTCCTCCCGCTACGAGTCGTTCGACGACGTGCTCGATGAGTACGAGCGGACCAAGACGGCCTCCGGGGAAGCGTCAGCCTCGACCGAGGAGCTCGAGGACGCGAAACCCGAGGAACGGGAAGCATCAGGCGCTACAAAAGAAGAGGCCTCGTCCGACAAGGAGCCCCGTTGAATGGAGAACGAAGCGAAGCAGCCCTTCATGAGCCACCTGGAGGAACTGAGAAAGCGGTTGGTCACCTGCGCGATCAGCGTCGGGATCGGCTTCGTGATCGCCTACTTCTTCGCCGAGGAGCTTTTCCAGATCCTGGTCCTGCCGCTCAAGCAGAACATGAAGGAGGGGCAGCAGCTCATCTTCACCAACCTCCCGGAGATGTTCTTCGCCTATCTCAAGACCGCCCTCGTGACGGGGATCCTCGCGTCCGCACCCATCATCTTCTATCAGCTCTACAAGTTCGTCGCTCCAGGGCTTTACAAGCACGAACGGAGCCTCGTCGTCCCCTTCGTGGTCAGCTCCACGCTCCTTTTCGTGGGCGGCAGCCTGTTCGGCTACTTCATCGTGTTCCCGTTCGGCTTCCGCTTCTTTCTGGGGTTCGCCAACGAGTCCATCCAGGCCCTCCCGTCGGTGAAGGAGTACTTCTCCTTCGCCGTCAAGCTGCTCTTCGCCTTCGGGCTGGTGTTCGAGCTCCCGGTCGTGGCCTTCTTCCTCGGCAGGATGGGCGTCCTCACGCCCGAGCTGATGCGGAAGAAACAGAAGTACGCCATCCTGCTGACTTTCGCGCTGGGCGCCATCCTCACCCCGCCGGACATCGTGACCCAGTGCATGATGGCGGGGCCGCTGATCATCCTCTACGAGATCAGCATCCTCGTGGTCAGAATGGCGAGGAGGAAAAAGGAAGAAAAGAAAATAAAGGAAGAGGAAGAAGAAACGTAGAGACGGGCAGACCCGGGGTTCCGGTTTTCCTTTCCTCTTATCTGCTTTCTCTTGCCTCCAGCTCTCCTCTCATCTCCTGGTCTGGTTCGAGAGGGACGAATCGGTCCCTCCTCACGGTGAGCAGCAGGGGGCGTTTCAGGACCTCTCCATCGTCGTCGAAACGGATGATTCCCGTGACGCCTGCCATGCCTTCCGAACGGCGCAGGGCCCGTATCAGATCCTTGCGCGTCGCCACCCCTGGATCTTCGAGCACCTTCCTCAGGTAACGAATGGTATCATACCCGTTGGCCGCCAGGATATCCGGTTCCTTTTCGAAGGCGGCGCGGTACCGCCGGACAAAGGCGGCCGTGGGATCCGTGTCGTCGCCCGGGAAGAACCCCGAGGGCAGCACCGCCTTCTGGACGTAGTCGCCGGCCAGCTCGATCAGGGCCTCGGACTGCCAGAGGCTGGTCCCCAGCAGCTGCATGCCGAGCACGCGGTGAAAGGGGAGCTGGGGGACCACCAGGGCCGCCCGCTCGCTGTTGTCCGGGATGAAGACGGCCTCGAAATCCACGATGGGCTCGGGCTCGTCCCCGGGGGGCTCCGTGACCCCGCTCTCGGCCCTCTGCTCCTCGAGCATGCGCCTCACCGAAGCGGGCCGGGGGTGGTACAGACCCACCATCCTCTGCACCTCCTCCGCGTAGTCCTTCTTGTCCGGCGGGTAGGCTTCCACGGCCGTGATCGTGCCGCCGAGCTCCTGAACGCGATCCCAAAACAGGTTCATGAAGTAACGGCCGTAGGGGTTGTCCGGGTAGAGGATGCCGAACCTTCGGAGGCCCTGGTTGTAAAATGCATGGTCCGCGAGGGCGCCGACCTCCATGGACGGGGTCAGGAAGTTCCTGAAGACCGACTCACCGATGTCGGGAATGCCTTCCTTCTGGGCGAGGGTGACGATCGGAACGCCCAGCTCCTGGGCCCGCGCCGCAGCGGCTTCCGCGACCCTGCCGGAGAGCGGGCCGATGACGGCCATGACCCGCTCCTCCTCTGCCAGCTCCTCCACGGCCCTCGCAGCCCGCTCCTCGTCCCCGCCGGTATCCCGGATGATCAGCTCGATCTCCGGCTCGGCCGGGCCGGAGAGCCAGATCGCCGTCCCCATCTGGATGCCGTTCAGGGTCTCCCGGCCGTAGATGGCAAAGGGGCCGCTCAGGGGAAGGAGACAACCGATCCGGCCCCGGGCGATGGAGAGCTCCTCATCGATGCGGGCGAGGATCTTTCGCCCCTCGAGCCTCCACTCCGGGCTCGAGGTGGCGTCGAGGAGGTCCATGGCCGCCTGCCTGGCCTGGTCGAGGTTTCCTCGATCCGCGTGAAGACGGGCGATGCGGTGGAGAATGTCGGGAAGATAGGGGTTTGCCTTCCTTTGCCCGGCCATCGACTCGAGCCGGGGGAGGGAGGCCGTCTCGATGACGTCGTGGACGGCATCGTCCAGGGCCGCCAGCTTCTCCGGTTCGTCGGACAGGTGCCCGGCCGCCTGCAACCAGTGCTCGAAGGCCCGATCGGGCCGCCCCGCATCCGACTCGCATCGGCCGAGGAGGAGGAGCACGTCCCCCTGGAGGGGGTGGCCGGCGTTCTCGCTCAGCCAGGTCTCTCCGCGTGAACGGCATGCATCGAGATCCTCCATGCGGTACAGGGTGCGCAGGATTTCGACCCCGACAAGGGCCCGGTTCGGGTGGGACGGGTAGTCCCGCCGGATGCGCTCGTAGAGAGCGAGGGCCTCTTCGAAACGGCGGTCTCCGTAGCGGATCTCGGCCATCCTGTGGAGGGCGCGAGGAGCCTTCTCAGCCTCGGGGTGATTGCGGACGAAGTCCGCGTAAGCCTCGAAGGCCCGTTCCAGCTCCCCCAGACGCTCGTACTGGAGCGCCTGCTCGAACAGCGGTGCGCCGGGGACCTCCACCTCGGCGGCCGGCTTTTCCGCCGGACGCTTGGGCTGGCAGCCCGTGAAGAAAAACAAAAGGGCTACCCCCGCCGCGACGGCGGGGATAGCCCGAAGGAACAACCGGTACCTGCCGGGGATCACTTCTTCACTTCCTCGTAGTCCGCATCCACCACGTCCTCGTCCTCCCCCGAGGCTCCGCCGCCCTCGGCCTCTCCGCCGGGTGCGGCCCCTTCCTGGGCGCCGCCCTGCTGCTGGGAGGCCTGGGAGTACATGGCCTCGGCCAGCTTGTGGGAGGCCTGGGTCAGCTCTTCGGTCTTCTGCTTGATCTCGGCGGCGTCGTCGCCCTCCATGGCCTTCTTGAGGTTTTCGACGGCCGTGTTGATGCTTCCCTGGGTCTCGGCGTCCAGCTTGTCCCCCAACTCGCCGACGGACTTCTCCGTGGAGTAGATCAGGGAGTCCGCCATGTTCTTGGCCTCGACGAGCTCCTTGTGCCTCTTGTCCTCCTCGGCGTGCGTCTCGGCATCCTTGACGAGCTGGTCGATCTCCTCCTCGCTCAGGCCGCTCGAGGCCGTGATCTTGATGGACTGCTCCTTCCCCGTTCCCTGGTCCTTGGCCGAGACGTTCACGATGCCGTTGGCGTCGATGTCGAAGGTGACCTCGATCTGCGGAACGCCCCGCGGCGCGGGCGGGATGCCCACCAGCTGAAACCGGCCCAGCGTCTTGTTGTGCGCGGCCATCTCCCGTTCTCCCTGGAGCACGTGGATCTCGACGGCCGGCTGGTTGTCCGCCGCCGTGGAGAAGGTCTGGCTCTTCTTGGTGGGGATGGTCGTGTTCTTTTCGATCAGCTTGGTGAAGACGCCGCCCAGGGTCTCGATGCCCAGGGAGAGGGGCGTCACGTCCAGCAGCAGCACGTCCTTGACGTCCCCCTTGAGCACGCCGGCCTGGATCGCGGCGCCGATGGCCACGACCTCGTCGGGGTTGACGCCTCTGGTGGGGTCCTTGCCGAAGATCTCCTTGACCTTCTGCTGGACCTTGGGCATCCGGGTCATGCCGCCGACCAGGATCACCTCGTCGATGTCCGCGGACTTGATGCCCGAGTCCTTGAGGGCCACGTTGCAAGGCTCGGTGACCCGGTCGACCAGGTCGCTCACCAGGCTCTCCATCTTGGAGCGGGAGAGCTTGACGTTCATGTGCTTGGGACCGCTGGAGTCCGCCGTGATGAAGGGCAGGTTCACGTCGGTCTCCTGGGATCCGGAGAGCTCCATCTTGGCCTTCTCGGCCGCCTCCTTGAGCCTCTGGAGAGCCATCTTGTCATTCCGCAGGTCGATGCCCTGGTCCTTATTGAACTCGTCCGCCAGGTAGTCCACGATGCGAAGATCGAAGTCCTCCCCGCCCAGGTGGGTGTCCCCGTGGGTCGACTTGACCTCGAAGACGCCGTCCCCGATCTCCAGAATGGAGATGTCGAAGGTGCCGCCGCCGAGGTCGAACACGGCGATCTTCTTGTCGCCCTTCTTGTCGAGACCGTAGGCCAGGGAGGCCGCGGTGGGCTCGTTGATGATGCGCTCCACCTTGAGCCCTGCGATCTTGCCGGCGTCCTTGGTGGCCTGCCGCTGGCTGTCGTTGAAGTAGGCCGGGACCGTGATCACCGCCTCGGTGACCTCCTCGCCCAGGTAATCCTCCGCCGTCTGCTTCATCTTCTGGAGGATCATGGAGGAGATCTCCGCGGGGCTGTAGTTCTTGCCCCGGATATCGATGTGGGCGTCCCCGTTGTCCGCCTTCACGAGCTTGTACGGCACGATCTTGATGTCCCGCTGGACCTCGTTCGACTCGAACTTACGCCCGATCAGCCGCTTGACCGCGAACACCGTGTTGTCCGGGTTGGTGATGGCCTGGCGCTTTGCGATCTGCCCGACAAGGCGTTCCCCCTTGTCGTTGAAGGCCACCATGGAAGGGGTGGTCCGGCTCCCCTCCGCGTTGGCGATCACCACGGGATCCCCCCCCTCCATGAGGGCCACACACGAGTTCGTCGTACCGAGATCAATACCAATCGTCTTGCCCATCTTTGTCCTCCTCTTGTCCTATCCCGAATTTATTCTTTTTCCGATTCAAAGGCTGCGTCGGAGGAAAGGCCTTTCCCCTCGCCTGATGTCCCCTGGTTCACCACGACCAGCGCAGGACGAATCAAACGGCCGTTCAGCACGTACCCCGTTTGAAGCTCGTGAAGGACGGTGCCGGCGGCCCGGTTCGGGTCTTCCTGGACGGAGATCGCTTCATGGTAGCTGGGATCGAAAACTTCCCCCTCGGTCTCGACCTTCTCGACGCCGGCCCTGTCCAGGGCCTCGCGCAGTCCCTTCAAGGTCAGCTCCACCCCCTCGCGAAGGGCTTCCACGGCGTTGGCATCGGCGGCGTGACCGAGGGCCGACTCCAGGTTGTCCACGACCGGCAGGATCTCCTTGATGAGCTTCTCGTTGGCGAATCGCTGCCAGTCCTGTTTTTCCTTCTGATGACGCTTTTTCATATTCTCCACCTCCGCCTGCAGGCGGAGGTGGCGATCCGCGATCTCGTCCCGGCTCTTCTGAAGCGAACGGACCTGCTCGATCAACGCCTCCCCGGAGAGGTCTTCCAGGTTCTGATCCTCCTCCGGGAGGCCTTCGGGAGCCCTTTCGGGGTTCCGCCCTTCGTCGGTCACGGGTCCGTTGCTCTCCTGTCCGTTCTTGACGCGCTCTTCGTTCATATCGACCATTCCGAAATGACTGACGGATTCTTTAAAGACCCGCTCAACCGCCGCCGGAACTCCCGGAGCCATGGATGATTCCAACGGAGGGTCTCGAGGCTTCGGGCCGTTTACCGCTCCGTCATGGTTCGGTTCGTGTTTGTTTTGTATCGGTGGCGAACGGAGGGAGCATCCATCCCCTTCCGGTGCCCAATCGAGAGTTACGTTAAGCATCGGGTAAGTCTTTGTCAACCGGAGGGCATTTGAGTTTTTTCGAGGTGTGCGGGGGGCGTTTGCGAGGGCGGGAAGGGGCGACGGAGCGCCCCGTTCGCGCGGTCCCATGTCCGGTGACGGCCGCCGGGCGCGATCCGCCGTGAACCGGGGGGTCCGCCGGGAAGAAGGGGATCAGCTCGGGGAAGATCGGAGCGACATGATGCCATGCAGGGCCTCGAGGAGCTCGGGGGCGTAGGCTCGGGTCAGGCGCCGGGTCTCCTCGTCGTCCGCCCCGGTCGGCTTGATGTAGAGACCGTCGCACCCGGCCCGGAGCATGGCCACCGCATCGCTGATCAGGGATTTTCGGGTGTAGAACACGGCCGGTACGCCGGGATACCGTTCCCTGGCGAGGCCCAGGTTCCTCAGTCCGTACTTCCTGTTCTGCCCCACCCCGGTACAAGCGGCTTCGAAGAGGTTTCGCCATCCGTCCACGATCCGAAAGAGCCGCTTGAGGTACTCGTTGTGGCGGTCGCCGGGGAAGGCGTCCAGCCCCCGATAGACGGATTCCAGGTCCGGGATCGCCGCCTGCCGTTTCTGCAAGGTCTCCAGCGGTGTGATCACCGGCTCGGGAACGTCGGGGTCCTGTCCCCAGAGGTCCAGGAGGAACAGGGAGGGTGCCGCCGGACCCAGGCGCTCCTCGGCCTCCTCGAACGTGTGGGCCTGGACGAACGTGTGGGTCTCTGATCGGGGCGCGATCTCCTCGCGGACCAGGTCGTGCTCGAAGTCGGAGTCGTCGATGAAGCAGATGACGGGTTTCACCATCAATCCAGCCCCTTCCCGGTGAGCCGCTTCAGGGCTTCCAGGTACTTCTCCCGCGTCTTCTCGACGATCTCCCCGGGCAGCCTGGGCGGCGGCGGGGTCTTCGGCCAGTCCAGCCCTTCCAGGTAGTCCCGCAGGAACTGCTTGTCGAAGCTCTTCTGAGGCCCCCCGGGACGGTAGGCGTCCATGGGCCAGAACCGTGACGAGTCGGGGGTGAGCACCTCGTCGATCAGGATGATTCGATCCCCGACGCGGCCGAACTCGAACTTGGTGTCCGCGATGATGATCCCTTTCTCGGCGGCGTAGTCCCGGCCGAAGGCGTAGATCCTGAGGCTCAGCTCCCGGACCGCGTCGGCGGTTTCCCGGCCGAGCAGCTCGGCCGCCTTGTCGAAGGAGATGTTCTCGTCATGGTCCCCCGACTCCGCCTTGGTGGAGGGCGTGAAGATGGGCTCCGCCAGCTTGTCGGACTCCCGAAGCCCCTCGGGGAGGGGGATGTCGCAGATGGTGCCCCTCTCCCGGTACTCCTTCCAGCCGGACCCGGAGATGTAGCCGCGGACGATGCACTCCACAGGAAGAGGGTCGGCCTTGAGCACGAGCATGCTCCTTCCCTCCAGGGCATCGCGGTACTTGGAGCAGGGCTCGGGGTAGTCGGCCGGGTCGGTGGAGACCACGTGGTTCTCGACCACCGACCTCACCTGCTCGAACCAGAAGGTGGAGATATGGGTCAGGATCCGGCCCTTGTCCGGGATCGGATCGTCCATGACCACGTCGAATGCGGACATGCGGTCGCTCGCCACGATGAGCAGCTTGTCGTCCAGCTCGTACACGTCCCGGACTTTCCCCCGCTTGACGAGGTCGAGGTCCTCGAAATCGGACTGCAAGAGTGCCTTGGGCGCCATGTTGCCTCCATTTGCCGGTCAAGGGTGAAAGGTATGTTGCCTCGATGGATTTTCCACGGGGTCGGCCAAATGTCAAGCGACATCAGAGGTGAGAGACAAGAGGAAAGGGAGACGGCAAAAGAGGGGATTTCTCATTGATAGATGGAGGGCCATGGCTTAATAATGATTGCCGCATTCGCGAAAACCCGCTCACGCGCCGCTGGGGATGATATAATCT
>CAYVVQ010000126.1:8234-11331 GCA_964454455.1 uncultured Desulfobacterales bacterium
CGGGCTTTTGGCGACGCCGTCATGATGCCTGCGATTCGGCCTCGAAGCGCACGACGGGAGTGGAGAGATCATGCTGATATCCAAGGAGAACCGCGAGCTCCGCGACGCCATCCTGGGGTTCGAGCGGCGCATCGAGAAGATGCACCTGGATTTCCAGAAATACCGGCTCGGCGAAGCGGACAGGATGCCGGGATGGGAGCGGCTCGAGCGCGAGATCCTGATGTTGTCCCGCAGGACGGTGTTCGACCTGGAGCTGAGGAACCACCTGGACCGGATCATGCACAAGTTCCAGAACCGGAAGAAGATCTGGCTTCGCTGGGCGGAGGAGTACCAGCAGGCGCCTCGCAAACAGGGGTGAGCGGATCAGGTGTTGTCGAGCCTCGCGAGGTACTCGCGGTAGAACTCCAGGACACGGTTGCGAAACCGCACGGTCTCCCCGTACGGCGGAATGCCGCTGTACTGCCGCACCCGGTGCGGGCCGGCATTGTAAGAAGCCAGTGCCAGGCTGATGTCCCCCTTCTGGTCCTGCAGGAGCCCGTTGAAATAGATCAGCCCGTACTCCACGGCCTTGTCCGGTTGAAGCCTGGGGTCCGAGGGCCGATCCCGGAGCTCGCGCCTGTACCTCGCGAAGAGCCGCTTTTTCTCCTGCCTCAACCGGAGCGATTCCTGCATCAGCTCCCGGGCCCTGGCCGCCTTCTGCAGCCCGTTCTCCGGGGTGATGGAGAAGAGAGCCGCCATGGCCTCTCTTCTCGCCTTCCGCTCTTCCCGAAGAAGGGAAAACGCCTGCTCGAAGTAGTCGGGATGGTACACGTTCTCCATGCCCATCGATTCGGCGGTCGCGGGCATGATCTGGGTCAGACCCGCCGCGCCCACGTGGGAGACGGCCCCGGCATCGAACTGGGACTCCCGGCGGATCAGGGCGAGGAAGAGCAGGGGGTCGACCTGGACCGAACCGTCCCGGCCCAGCCTGTGGAGGGCGTCTTCCACCAGCCCCGCAATTCTGGCGCCCCCGGATCCGACCGCGCTCTTCCACCCGGGCGGAAGGTTGGACGCCCGGGAGGGGTCGAGGCGATCCAGGTCGTACTGATTCAGGAGCCCTTCCGGGGCCCGGTTCACGAACTCACGAAACACGGTGTTGACGAAACGGACGTTCTCCGGTGTGATGCCCGGCGAGGTCCGAACGCCTTGACAGGTGTTCACGAAGCTGCCGATGGCGTCCCTCAGCCTTCCTTCGGTCCGTCTGAGGCTGTCCTCCAGGAGCCGGACCATCAGGTCCCAGCAGAGCTGCCGGTCGAGGCGCTCGTCGACCTCGGGCGTCAGGGAGCGGGTGTAGTCCCGCAGCAGGGCGTTGGCCGCCAGGGTCGATTTCTTGTGGGAGAGAAAGGCCTCCACAATGGTCCGGGCGGGTTCCCCCGGCTGCGCCCCGGCGCTCCGGGAGGCCATGGCCTTTCTCGCCCGCGCGAGGGCCTTTTCCGCGTCCTCGTGAAGCGATCTGGCCTTCAGGTAGGTCTCTCCCATGGACACCCTCAGGCCGAGCTCCCGGCCGATCTCCGGCCGGATTCGAAGAATGCCTTCCTCTCCTCGATACGATTCGTCCTCCAGGCTTTCCTGCCAGAGGGCGAGGTTGTGGGAGACGATGATGTCCACCAGGAGCTCGGGAACCGGAGAGGCGCGGCCCGGCTGGCTCCCGACACCCAACAGCAGCGCCGTGAGGAGGCAGAGGGCGAAGAGGCGCCGGAGCCGTGAGGTGCGACCGGTGTCGCACCGGCCGGAGCCCGTGCTCAGTGAATCGTTCCGGCCGGGCGCTCCGGCTCCTGGAGCCCGAACCGGTAGGACTCCCCGCAGAACTCGCATCGTATCAAAGCTCCTTTCATCCCC
Source organism: uncultured Desulfobacterales bacterium (assembly GCA_964454455.1). GTDB lineage: Bacteria > Desulfobacterota > DSM-4660 > Desulfatiglandales > HGW-15 > JAIPEI01. The sequence goes on from CAYVVQ010000126.1 coordinate 10,113, forward strand.
ATTGCCGGGGGGAGGATCTCCCCCCGCCCGAGCGACCCCAGGGCGCGCGTCATACGCTCCCGGCTGCACCCGCACCGGAAGGCCGGGCCTCTCAGCCCAGCTCGGTCAGGATTTCGTCGATCTGTTCGAGTGTGAGCAGGCCCTGCTCCAGGAGAATCATGCCGATGAGGCGGTGTTGCGAGCTTTTCAGGTTCTCTTCCACTTGAACCTGGAGGGCCGCCACGAGCTGCTCCGGGGTGATGAACCCCCGCTCGACTGCGACGACTCCGAAACGGACTCCGCGGCGCTCTTCATTCATGGCTTCCTCCGGCACGGGGCGTTTCTCATGGTCCGGCCATTCTACAGGGACGCCCGAGGGCTGTCCACCCTTGTTGCGGCCCGGCTCGTCGCGGCCCGGGGCCGGTGTCGACGGCTGCCTTTCTGCGGTGCCCGGATGTGTGGAAGAACCCTCGCTGTTTCAGGAGCTCAAATGCTTTTTTCATGCTTTCTTGTTTTGTCGATTGGGAAAAGAAAAGCAGAATGGCAAACCCTCCTTGACAAGAGGAAAGGCAACCTTATTTTGAACAGTACATAGCGGCAAAAATCCCCACCGTGACCCGATCGCCGCACAAGCGGGTTTTCGGGGAACGGAGCACGAGAGAGAAACGAGGAGGAACCCATCCATGCGCTTTGACAAGTTCACTCTGAAATCCCAGGAGGCCCTTCAGGAGGCCCAACAGCTGGCCGAGCGGTTCGGGCACCAGCAGATCGAACCGGAGCATTTGGCGAGGGTGGCCCTGGACCAGGGGGAAGGCGTCATTCCCCCGATCCTGGGCAAGATCGGCACGAGCCGCGAACGGCTTCTCCAGGCCTTCGATCAGGCCCTTCAGAAGCTCCCCAGCGTGTCCGGGGGAGGGACGGGCCAGTCCTATCTGTCGAACCGGGCCAAGGCCGTCCTGGACAACGCGTTTCGGGAGGCCGAGCACCTCAAGGACGAGTACGTGAGCCTGGAGCACGTCCTGCTGGCCATCACCCAGGACCAGGGGGGCGAGGCCGCACGGATTCTCGCCGGCGAGGGCGTCACCCGCGACACCGTCCTCCAGGCCATGAAGGACGTCCGCGGGGGACAGCGGATCACGGATCCGAACCCGGAGGACAAGTACCAGGCCCTGGAGCGCTTCGCCAAGGACCTCACGGACATGGCCTCCAAGGAGAAGCTCGACCCGGTGATCGGCCGGGA
>CAYVVQ010000127.1:0-11285 GCA_964454455.1 uncultured Desulfobacterales bacterium
TTTTCAGTCGGGGAGGAGGTCGTAGTAGTAGCGCATGGTGTCGGAGCGGGTGACGATGCCGATGAGCCTCCCGTTCTCCAGGACCGGCAGGCGGCCGATGTCGTTCTTGACCATGACGCGGGCGGCGTGCATCACGCTCCGGTCCGGCTCGATGGTCCGCACCTCCCTCGACATGAAGGCCTTCACGGGAGGATCTTTCTTCCCCTTGTCGCGGAACTTCTTGAAGTCGCGCCGGGAGATGACGCCCACCAGGTTCCCGTCGCGGACCACGGGCAGGCCGGTGCAGCCCTTGTCCCGCAGGATGCGGGCCGCCTCGCTCATGGGTGTGTCGTCCGAGACCGTGAACACGGGGAAGGACATCAGGTCGCCGATGCTCACGGCCGCCCGCTGAGTGCCCTGGATGAGCTCGAGAAGGTGAGCCCGGATCTGCTCCGGTGCCGCCCCCTCCTTCACCAGGGCGGAGCCGGCCCCGGGGTGCCCGCCTCCGCCCATGGCCCGCATCACAGCGCCCACGTCGAGGTCGTCCACCGCGCTCCGGCCGATCACCATGGCCCGGTCCTTGCCCGCCTCCGTGAAGATCCCGAAGGCCGCGTCCACGTTCACGATGTCCCGGTACATCTCCACCACCAGCGCGAGCCCCTGGACGTGCCCCCGAATCTCGCACATGTTCACGCTCACGTTGTAGCCGTTGAGCTTGGTCCGCTCGGCGTTCTGGAGCATGTCGAACAGGACGTCCTTCTGCTTCGGCCCGTAGGCGGGCCGGAGGAAGGTGTTCACGATCTCCACGTCGGCCTTCCGCCTGAGCAGGAAGGCCACGGCCTGGGCGTCCACGGGCGTGGTGGACGGAAAGGTCAGGTTCCCGGTGTCCTCGTAGATCCCGGCCAGGAACAGCGTGGCCTGGATGGGCGAGATGGGGATCCCCTCCTCCTCCAGGCGCCGCGCGAACAGGGTGGTGGTGGCGCCCACGGCCACGGAGTGCTCCCAGGAGGCCTCGATGGTGGCCGGGGAGAGATGGTGGTCCCAGAGATGGATCTCCGGCCCGGAGCCTGTCCTGTCGATCTTCACCCCGTCCAGGCGCTTCCAGTCGTTCGTGTCCACCACCACGAGGCGGCGCACCTCCTCCCACGGAATCTCCCGAGGCTGCTTCCAGGGAAAGAGGTCTTTGTGAATGGAAAGGAACTGGCGGACGTTGGGGTTCAGGCCGGCCGGGAGCACGGGCACGGCCCCGGGGTAGACCAGCTGGGCGGCGAACGCCGAAGCGGCGGCGTCGAAGTCGGCGTTCTTGTGGGTGACGATCGCGTTCACGGTGGACCTCCGGTCTCAAGACGGCCTTCCATTTCATCGGCATCTCAGCAAATCCTCTGAAGAGGAAAAAGGCAAGAAGAAACGGGGAAAACGGTAGGGCGAAACGGAAAGGAAATACAGGCAAGCCCCCATTGCCCCTCCCTCCGCTCCCTTCCCACGTCGCCCGCCCCGCGGCTCCCGGGCCGTTCGGGTTGAAATCCCTTTTCACGCCCCGAAGTTCACGCTAGGATAAGCTTCCGGTTTCAGGTCCCGAATCGTCCGGGGCCGGTCGACCGACCATCGACACCCCGTATCCGGCCGTTTTTCTCCATGAAGGACTACTACGAGATCCTGGGCGTGGCCACCGAGGCCCCGCCGGATGCCATTCGATCCGCCTACCGGCGGCTGGCCCTCCGGTACCATCCGGACCACAACCCCGGGGACGCCGGGGCCGAGGACCGCTTCAAGGAGGTGGCCGAGGCCTACGGCGTGCTCAGCGACCCGGACAAGCGGCGCCGGTACGACGCGGCCCGGGCTCACGGCGCCCACCGGGGGACCGCCGATCACGGAGGAGGGTTCCGCTACTCCCAGGAGGAGATCTTCCGGGACCTCTTTCGCGACCCCCGGTTCCAGCGGATGGCCGGGGAGCTCTTCCGGGAGTTTCAGCGGGCGGGCCTACGTTCGGACCGGCGGTTCCTCGACCGGATCTTTTTCGGGGGGCGGGGGCTCCTCATGGCCGGGTTCTTCGTCTTCGGACCCTTCGGTCCGGCCCGGGTGTCCCGTCGCCGGCCTCATGCCCTCCTGGCGAAAGGGCCCCCGCTCTTGCGGGCCCTTTCGTGGGCGGGACGGAAGGTCGCGGCGGCCCTCGGGGCCGGCGGGGAACGGACGGTGGCCGCAGAGGTCGCCGGGGAGGAGCGGGGGCGGGACCTCTCCTACCGCATTGCGCTCGAGCCCGGCCTCCTGCGGGAGGGGACCTCGGTGACCGTCGCCGTTCCCCGGACCTCGGGCCGGGAGACCCTGCGGGTGCGCGTCCCGCCGGGCACGAGGCCCGGCACCCGGCTTCGCCTGCGGGGCAAGGGCCGGCGCCTCGAGGGGATGGCCGGGGACCTGTTCCTGGAGATCGAACAGACCTGAGCGGACGGGAGCGGCATCGCCTTGGATTTCACCATCATCGGCGGCGGCGCGAGCGGGACGGCCACGCTTCTCCAGCTGGCCCGGGCCCTCGAAGGGGGCACAACGGGGGGACCCGTCGATCCGGGCCGCCTCCGGGTGCGGGTGGTGGAGCGCGAGGACACCTTCGGGCCGGGGTTTCCCCACTCCGACCGGAACGCCCTGCCCTTTCACCTGATCAACATGTGCGCCCGGGACATGGGCGTCGTGGACGGGCGGCCCGGGGACTTTCAGGACTGGCTGGACGAGCGGCGGCCGGCCCTGGTCCGTGACTTCCCCGACTACCGGCCCTTCCTGGAGAGCCCGTGGCTTCGGGACGGGCCCTGCACCTACGTGCCCCGTGGCGTCATGGGCCTCTATCTGGAGGAGCGGTTCCGGGAGTCCGCGGACCGTCTCCGCCGGCTCGGCGTCTCGGTGACGCTCCTCCCGGGGTGGGAGGCCGAGGACCTTCGAGAGGAGCGAGGCGCCCTCCGGGTCCTTCTCCGGCGGGCCGGAGGAGGCGAGACCCGGGAGCTGGCGACCGACCGGGTCCTCCTGGCCACGGGCCACTGGTTCGAGGCGTCCCGGGAGGGCCGGTTCCTCCCCTCGCCATGGCCGCCGCGGTCCCTGGCGGAGGCCGTGCCGCCGGGCGCCCGGGTGGGGGTGATCGGCACGAGCCTGTCGGCCCTGGACGCCGCCCTCACCCTGACATCGGACGGCTCCTTCGCTCGAGAGGCGTCGGGCGGGCTGGCCTACCGCCCCTCCGAGCGGCCCCGGAGCATCACGCTTTACTCCCGCAGCGGCCTCCTGCCGAGGGTCCGGGGCCGGACCGGCCCCTACCGGAACCTCCAGTTCACCTACGCGAACCTCCAGGCGCGGCGCCGGGCCAACGGCGGCGTTCTCTTCCTGGAGGACCTCCGCCGGCTGCTGGACGCGGACCTCCGACACTGCTACGGCCGGGCCGTGGACTGGGAGGGGGCCGTCCGTCCCCGGGGCACCCCGCAGGCGCTCCTGGAGCGGCACCTGCGGGAAGCACGCTGCGGGGACGGACCCGGGGGCGAGCTCCGATGGCAGACCGTGCTCCACCAGACCTTTCCCATGGCGCGGGAGATCTACCTCCAGCTGGCGCCCGGGGATCGAAAGCGCTTCGACCGGGAGCTCACCACGCCCTTTTTCCTGTTCGCATCCCCCATGCCGCCCGTGAATGCGGAGAAACTCCTCGCCCTGATGCGGGCCGGGGTGGTCCGGGTGGTGAGGCTCGGGAACGCCTACTCCCTGGACCGGGGGCGGGGGGAACCGCCCTTTGTCTTCCGGTACACGGACCCCGCGGGCCGGACCCGGGAGGAACCCTGCAGTCACGTGGTGGACGCCCGGGGACAGAAGCGCTCCTTCGAGGCCAACCCCGCCCCCCTGGCGGGGAACCTCCTGGCCTCCGGCACGGTTCGGATCGAGACCCTCCCCCTGCTGGGGAGCGCAGAGGGTGACTACAGGACGGGCGCCGTCTGGATCGATCCCGGGACCCACCGGGTGGTGCAGAAGACAGCCGACGGCTCCAGCCCGGTCTCCTCCCGCATCTACGCCGTGGGGGCCCCCACCCGCGGGCAGATCCTGGATGCGAGCATGGCCTATAGCTGCGGCCGCGCGGCGGCTGTCGTGGTCCGGGATCTCCTGAGGAGCTTTCCCTTCACCCAGCAAGCTCTTTGAATCGGTGAGATGACTCGGGTGCCGTCTGTGGCTCAGGCAAACGCCATCAGCAGCGCGAAGTAGCCGAAGGTGGCGGCCATGACCAGGGCGGCCGGCGCGAGCAGGTGGCGGTAGGCGGATCCCAGGTTCGCGTGGAAGTAGTCCCGCGTGACCAGAAAGCAGACGTGAACGGGCGAGAGCATCATGCCCATGTAGCCGAAGGCGTAAGCCAGGGTGGCGTGGGCCAGGTAGTCCAGGCCGGTTCTCCCGGCCAGGAGCGCGATCACCAGCGGGAAGGACGTCCCCACGAACCCCACGGCCACGCCCGTGATGACGCCGGCCAGGAAGGGCACCGCCATGATCACCGCCAGGGGCGGGATGCCGAACCGGACCATCTCCTCCTGGATCAGCCCCACCGCGTGGCTCTCCATGAGCACGCCCTTGAAGGCCATGATCCCGCAGATCAGGAGAAGCAGCCCGATGGATGCCCGGTTCGAGAGGGTCCGGGCCACCTGTCCCGGAGAGGGGCGGTTCTGCACGATCACCCAGAGGAGGCAGAGACCGAGGCCCAGGAAGACCGCCGTGAGACGCGGAGGCTTCACGCCCGCCAACGCCTCGAAGAGCCACACGGCCGGAAGGGCCAGGATCACCAGGGTGATGGGTCGCACCTCCCGCCGGAAGGTCCGCCACGCGCTTCGATCCCTTTCCCCGGCGCCGGATGAGTCGACTGCGTTCCGGGGCAGGAGGGGACGGATGAACAGGATCCCGGCCGCCAGGGTGAGCAGGGTCAGCGGCGCCTGGATCAGCATGAACCGCCAGGCCTCCACCTCGAGAAGGCTCACGGCCAGCACGACCCCCGGATAGAGCGGCCACCAGTACTCCCAGATGTGGCGGAACCAGTAGTTGACGGCGGTCTTGACCTCGGGCCGGACCGTCTCCTCGCGGCACGCGGTCTCCACCATGGGCGCGGAGAAGAGGGCGCCGCCGGGCATGGGCAGGAGCCCGATCAGGGCGGGCATGACCAGGGCCGCGAGGCGGGAGTCCCGCGTCAGGCGGGTGAACGAGGTGACGATCCGCTCCATCTGTCCGGCATCGGACATGATGCGGGAGAGGGTCAGGATGACGGCCACGATCAGGAGGAGGGCCGCGATCCCGGGATCGAAGAGGGCCCCGAGCACGGCCGCCGCGATCGCGGCGGGGGACATGCCCATGGTCAGGCCCAGGAAGGCCGCCCCGATGAAGAGCGCGGCGCTCAGGTGGAGCCGGAAGCGGTTCAACCCCACGATCAGGGCGAAGGCCGCACCGACCTTGACGAGGGCCGGGATGGAGTCCACCCTTCCTCACCCTCCCTTTTTTCTGGAAGCTTTGGTCTGGGCGTGGCTCCTCACGAAGCTCTTGACGATGTTCTGCTGCTTTTCCTCGGTGTCCACGAAGCGGATCCCGGTGTGAAAGAATCCCGGCTCCACCTTCCTCGAGTGGACCACCTCGCCGCGGATCTCCAGCATCTGCCCCCGGAGGTCGATGTCCAGCAGCAGGATGTAAGGGGAGTCGACCACCTGTCGGGTCTCGAGCTTGATCCCGCCCAGGCTCAGGTCGCGCGTGGTTCCGTAGCCTTCCGCGGTCTCGTTCCCGTCCTCGTCCACGCAGACGTAGTTCACGACGTTGGCGGTTTCGATTCGCGGGTGGCGTCGGCGTTCGGCATCGTCCGTCATGGAGAACCTTCCTTCAGGGGACGTATTTGCATAATTCGATAACTTTCCGGAAAATCGTCGTCTGTGTCGTCTCCGGTTGGTTTGCAGACTCCGACCTCTTGTCAAAGAGATGAAGTTATCGAATTATGCAAATACGTCCCCTGTTTTCGGTTGTCAACCCTTTCGGGCGTGGCGGGTGAACGCCTCCAGGATGGGCGGCCAGGCCTCGGGGCACTCGTTGACGGCGTGGCCCATGCCGTCGACCACCAGCAGCTCGGCCCGGGGCATGACCTCCGCCATGGCCGCGGCCGCAGCCAGGGAGATGAGCGGGTCGTCGCTTCCGTGGACGATCAGCGTGGGCACCTCCAGCCGGCGCAGCTCCTCCTTCAGGCTCCCGGTCGCCAGGAACGCGGCGTACTGGCGGGCCACCCCGTCGGGGTGAAAGGCCCGGTCGAAGGCGCGGGCCGCCGCGGACGAGGCGTAGGCCTCGTCCAGGGGAAGGCGGCCGCCGAGCACCCGGGAGAGCTCCATGGAGTAGGCGACGTACCCCTCGCGGTCCGAAGGGGCGGGCCGGGTCAGAAAGGCCACGGCATCCGGGTTGGGCGGAGGAAAACCCGGCTCGCCCATGTGGGAGACCAGGCTCGTGAGGGTCCGGACGCGCTCCGGGCGGCGGACGGCCAAATGCTGGCCGATCCGTCCCCCCATGGAGGAGCCCATCACGTGGGCCGCTTCGATCCCGAGGGCGTCCAGGAGCCCGGCCGCGTCGGCGGCCATCTCCTCCAGCGTGTAAGGGACCTCGACCGCTTCCCCCCGGGCTGTGGCCTCGGCCACGGCGGCCGGGTCCGGGACCCCGGCCCCGTCCAGGTGCGGGGAGAGCCCCACGTCGCGGTTGTCGAACCGGATCACCCGGAAGCCCCGGCCGGTGAGCTCCCCCAAGAGCTCGTCCCGCCAGTGGATCATCTGCCCTCCGAGGCCGGAGATCAGCAGGAGGGGTTCGCCCGCCGGATCGCCCAGGGCCTCGCAGCAGATACGGATCCCGTTGGCTTCGACAAAGGCCGGTTTCCGGTCGTCGATGCTTGCTGTCACGAGGCGGCTCCTTTTCCTAGGTGACCAGGCTGAAGAAGAGCGCCAGCACGACGAACTGGATGATCCAGCCGATGATGCAGACCAGGATGGCCCGTCCCGTGCTCGAGTAGTCCAGGGCCTGGCGCACGGCCACCACCATGGCCGCCAGCATCCAGATGCCCACGACGAACTGGATGATGGGCCCGATCCCGGGAATGATTCCCAGGACGCGGGCCACACCCGGGGAGCTCGAGAAGCCGATGGTGCGGAGGAGCTGGCCGTAGTCCGCGTCTGTCTCGGGCACGGGCAGCAGCTTGGTGCCGATGATCATGGTGAGATAGGCCCAGATGAACCAGCCCACCAGCGCCGCGATGGTCCCGAAGATGAGCCCCGAGATCCCCGCCTGGGTGATGGTTCCGATGCCCGCGGCGATGCTGGAGAGGATCACCACCAGGCCGGCCTCCTTCATCAGTGAGGGATCGGCCTCCACCTCCTCGTAGAGGTTCGCGTCCAGCTTGGCAGCCCGGATCATGCGTTCCAGAAGTACGTTCATGTCGCTCTCCTTTCAGGGAAGCCCGTTCCCGCTGACGATCCATGCCTCCTGCCGGGTCCTCCACGCATCGATCGCGCGCAAGGGGCCACAAAAGCCCGCCGGGGTCATGGATGATGTTCCGGATGGAAAGAAAACAAGGAAACCTGGCATTTCCTCGCGGCCCGGATCAGCCCCCGGTCCGCTGTGGCCAGAGGCATCCCTTTCCTCAGGGCCAGATCCAGGTAGGAAGCGTCGTAGCTCGACAAACCGCAGGCCCTTGACAGGTGGAGGAGGTCGCCCATACGCCGCGCCACGGCCTCGTTCTCCACCTCGATGGGAAGCTGCCCGAGTAGCTCGAGAAAGCGGACGGTGTCCGCGGGGCCGATGCGGTTTCGTCGCTCCGCCGCGAGAAGGACGTTCAACACCTCGAGAGGCCAGACGGAGGGGACGTGTGCCGTGACCCGGGTCAGGGCGTCCAGTGCCGCTTCGGCCGGTTCGTTCTCCTCTTCCAGGAAGCACCAGGCCATGACCACGGAGTTGTCCACAACGAAGTCCCCGGCCACTCAGCGTCTCCCTTCCTCGAGCATTTCCCGGATGGAAACCCCGTCCAGCGGGTGACGGCGACGGAAGGCCCGCAGCTCGCGAACGACTGTCGCGGGATCTTCCCTCGGATGCAGATCCGGGGGCTGCAGCACGGCCACGGGCACACCGTGCTTGGTGATGGTGATGCGTTCCCCCCGTCGAACGCGTTCGAGGAGCTCGGCCAGGTGGGTCTTGGCCTCGTAGGCGCCGACCGTTTCCATCTCCCTCTCCTTCGGACCAGTTGGAGACCAGTCTAAATCGGCGGATGGAATCCGTCAAGCCCAAATGGAGGCCCTGACCCGTCCTCCCTCTCACTCCTTCAGGGTGTCCAGGACATCCTGGAGCTTCTCGATCACCTGCTCCAGGCCTTGGCGCACGGTTTCGAGCTTGCCCGTGGGCGCCGCCTCCCGGGCCATGGCCTCCTCCTCGGTCTCGACCGCCGGCGCCACCGGAGGGAGCTTCCCCACCAGGGCGTCGACAGAGTCTTCCAGGGTCTGGTGCATGACCACCTTGGTGGCGTCGGCCATGATGATGCGCCGGAGCTCCGGGAACTCCAGGGTCTCGGGCTTGAGGAAGACCGGCTCGGCGTAGAGCAGGGCGTCACCCACGGGGATGACCAGGAGAATGCCCCTCCGGACCTCGCTCCCCACCTGCCCCCACAGGGTGAACTGCTCCGAGATCACGGCGTCGTTGTCGATGCGGGCCTCCACCTGGTTGGGCCCGTCCACGTGACGCCCCGAAGGGAAGTCGAAGAGCACGAGCTCGCCGTAGTGCTCCCCGTCGCTCCTGGCGGCCATCCAGCCCACCAGGTTGTGCCGGTTCTGGGGGGTGAAGGGCTGGATCAGGATGAACTCCTCGGTCTCCTCCCCCGGCAGGCGGGCCACGATGTAGTAGGGCTTGAGTTCCTGGCTCTCACCGAAGGAGTTCTGCATGGGGATGGACCACTGGTCCTCCTTGTTGTAGAAGACCACGGGGTCCTGCATGTGGTACTGGAGCAGCATCTCGGTCTGCACGGTGAACTGGTCCAGAGGATACCGCACGTGCGTCTTGAGGGACCCGGGCATCTGCTCCATCGGCTTGAACAGGTCCGGAAAAATGGCCTGGTAGGTCCGGATCATGGGATCTTCCGGGTCGGCCACGTAGTAGTCGAGGGTCCCGTGGTAGGCGTCGATCACGCCCTTGACGCTGTTCCGGAGGTAGTTGAAGCTCCGGTTCCACCGCGTGGAGTAGGGATAGCGGCTCGTGTAGGTGTAGGCGTCCTGGATCCAGAAGAGCCGGCCGTCGGCCACCACGCTGTAGGCCTCGCGGTCCCTCAGGAGAAACGGGGCCACGGTGGAGAACCGCTTCTCCACGGTGCGCCGGAACTGGATGAGGCTGTCCGGGTTGATCTCCCCGGAGATGAGGATGTTGAGGTCCTTGAACTCCCAGGCAAAGAGCAGGCGGCGGAAAAAGGAGCTCAGCTCGACCCCCCCGTCGCCCTGGTACCGGGTGTAGACCGGGCCGTCGACACCGGGGTAGTTGAACTCCTCCATCCGGCTGTTCACGATCAGGTAGTTCAGACTCTTGAGACCGTAGTAGATGTCGGGCCGCTCCAGGGGAATCTCGCCCCTGGGCGGCACGTCCCGAATGAGGAAGCCGGGCCGTCCGCCCTCTTCCACCTCCGTGACCGGGCTCATGGCCACGCCGTAGCCGTGGGTGAACTGGAGGTGCCGGTTCACCCAGCGCTGGGCTTCCTCGGGGAGCTTGTCCGCGGAGAGCTCGCGGGTGGCCATCATCACCTGCCTCAGCTCGTCTCCCACCCGGTAGCGGTCCGTGTGCACGGCCAGGAAGTCGTAGTAGAGCCGGAAGAACTGGATCTGGTTGTAGCTCTGGAGAAGGGGCCCCTCGTCCCAGAGCCGGACATTCTGAATGGTGCCCTGGTTCTCGGCGATGGTCTCGTGATCCACGTTGCCCCGGGCCGGGTGGCTCTGGCTCTTGAGCTTGGTCAGCCCGTAGGCCTTACGGGTGAACTCGATGTTGCTGGCGAGGTAGGGCCTTTCCTTGGCCAGCTCGCTCGGCTCCACCTGGAGGCGCTGGACCAGGGCCGGGAGCAGGCTTCCGCCCAGGAGGTTCAAGGCAACCCAGCCGCCGACGGCGTAGACGATGAGCCGCTTCCGGTCGGAGAAGGCTGCGATCACGAGGAGCGCCGCCGCGGCCAGGGCCACGAAGGTCATGAAGGTCCGGGCCGGCAGGGTGACGTGGTCGTCCGTGTACCCCACCCCGAAGACCGCGCCGGTGGGGGAGTAGAGGAGGTCGTAGCGGTTCAGCCAGTGGCCTGCGGCGATGAGCACGAAGAGTAGGGAGGCGAGCAGGGCCAGATGGGTCTTGACGCTCCCGCTCAGTGCAAAGCGCTCACCCCTCAGGGTGAAGGTGAGGTAGTAGTAGACCCCCACCACGAGCATCAGCACCACCACGGCGCTCACCAGCCACGATCGCGCCAGGCTCAGGGCCGGCAGGGTGAAGATGTAAAAGGAGAAGTCCCGGCCGAAGATCGGATCGGAGGCGTTGAAAGGGAGGGCGTTGAGAAAGAGAAGGAACTTCTCCCACTCGGAGGCCGGGTTGACCGCCATCAGGACCGCCGCGAGGAGCAGGACCCCGCCCGCCACCCAGACCATGAGCTTGCGGGCGGAGGCGTAGGCCTCGGGCGGCAGCACGCTGTCGGAAGGCGGCGGCATGCGGCTGGTGTTGCGGTGAGCCGCGTGGAGGTTGGGTGCGGCCAGGCCGACGAAGAGCGCCGCCCCGATCAGAAACAGGGTCACCCGGGCGGTCATGATCCGCAGAAGGACGGACTCGTAACCCAGGTTGCCGAACCAGAGCCAGTCCACGTAAAACCCGCGTCCCCAGTTGATCCCCCACCAGAGGAGGATCACGCCGAGGGCCAGCAGGGCCCACCGCACGAACCGGCCGATTCGGTTGAAGTCCATGTCCTCGAGGCGGATCTGGGGCATCTGGGGCTGTCGGTCCTGGGGGCCGGAAAAGGGGTCCATGTTCGCTTCCTCCTGGGTGGGGCGGTTTCGCCCCTGGTGACGGGTGACCGGTGTGTGCGGTGTCCCTTGATGCAGGGCTCATCAATGGCACCGTGCCATCGAGGAGGGGACAAACGCAGGGCACTCGGGAAATCTCCGGCCATTTGACCAGAAACAAGTCCCTTTCCGCAAGGCAAATCCATGAGCATCGCGCCCCTCCCCTCCTCGCAGACCGCCCCTTTCGCTCGGCCGCAGCGGAGAATCGCGTCCGGTCCGCCGAGGGCACCGCGCGTC
>CAYVVQ010000128.1:0-1578 GCA_964454455.1 uncultured Desulfobacterales bacterium
ACGCCATAAACTATTGATATTTCGAGGGCAGATCTCAAGGTTCAGGACCTTTTGCGACGCCATCAGGATGGATTCCGAGCCTGCCCTGCTCACTCAGGTCAAAAGCATCACGGCACAGGCCACCACGGTGGTCCAGTGTCCCTTCTTGTCCCCCCTGGCGGACTGGGCCACACTCTTGGAGACAAAGAGCCGCCTCCCCACCTTGTAGAGCTGCTTGCGCTCGTCCCACGCCACGTCCGGGTCGAGCTCGATGCCCATGGTGGAGGCCAGCATGGTGGCGGCGAGGTCTTCCGCAAAGTCCGCGGACTTCCGCATGGTCTCGCCAAAGGCGTGGTGCTCGCTGATGTAACCGTACTGCTTGGCCGACTTGGGCCGTGCCAGACCCACGGCCGCCGAGATGAGACGGTTGGGCTCGTTGGTGCTGTTTCGGGCCAGGACCGTGAAGGTGATCTGGCCCGCTCTCAGCTCATTGATGCCCACTCCCCTGGAGATGAGCTTGCAGTCGGGCGGGAAGATGCTGGAGATGGTGACGATGTTGCAGCGCTCCACGCCGGCGTCGCGCAGGGCGAGCTCGAAACTCTGGAGCTTGTTCCGGTGGACCCCTACGCCCTTGGTGAAAAACATACGCTTCGGAATAAACGCGTCCACTGGCTTGTTCTCCCTTCGAACGGTGAGGTGCGGCCCGGCCGGATCGCTGGAACGCCGCGGCGCCGGGCAGGAGAGGAGCATAGTACAGGCGGCCCGCCCATGCAACCGGGAATCACGGACACATACAGAAGGGATTGGAGAGATGAGCCGGACAGATCTACTGAGAGGCCAGGGAGACCATGATCTTCTCGCCCACACCCCGTCCCAGGGCCAGACGCGTGGTCCCGTGCCCCACGATCAGGCGACCCTGGCCGTTGTTGCTGATCACCTCCAGCACGTCTCCCCTTCGAAGACCCATGGACGTGAGCCGTCCCTGGGCGTTCCTTCCGCCGGCCATCTCCTTGATCTCCACCCGTTCACCGGGCTTGGCCACGGTCAGCGGCAGGAGAGGCTGGCGCCGGGCAAGGCAATCGGAGCAGATCCCGTAGATTTCCATCTTGTGCTGGAGCATGTGGAAACCCTGCTCCCGCGCAATCCGGAGCTGAAGGGACTCCATGGCCTCGTTGCTGAACTCGCTGATCTTTCCGCACTTGGTGCAGATGAGGTGATCGTGATGACGGCCCAAATGCCGGTGCTCGTAGCGCGGGGGCTGCCCGTCGAACCGCTCCTTCTGGGCGAAACCGTGCTCGACCCACCGGTTCATGCACTGGCGGACGAACTCGGGGTCGTAGTCGTATCCGCGCTCCCTCAAGAGCTCCACGAGCTCCTGCAACGTGACGTGCTTCTCGATCTGCAGAAAAACGTCGATGATGTTGAGCCGGTCCTCGACCCGTCCGATGTCGTCTTCCATGATGAGGGCACGGAAGTTCTCTTTTTCGTTCCGATTGTTTTGCATCATAGCGAGGTCGCCAAAAGCCTGAAGGCAAGAGATCTGCCCCCTGCCGTTTCTATAGGTTGTGCCCATCCATAAACGAACCTTGGGTATTGCTA
>CAYVVQ010000128.1:1678-11014 GCA_964454455.1 uncultured Desulfobacterales bacterium
ATCAAGGAGTCCCGCCTCCTTGATCCTCTCTGGGAAGGCCGATAATCCCCTGGAGCTTTCCCTCTCGAGGGCCCACGCGCCGTGGATCCCGTCATCGGCCGGGGGGCGCCGCCGCGAGATACTGCAGGTAGCCCCGAACCGAGTTCTTCAGAAAAAATCGCTCCCGGCCCTGCGTCTCCGGGTCCAGATGGGGGAAGGATCGAAGCTCCGGATCCTCCGCCAGCAGGCGCTCGAGGCAGGTCCCGACGCCGGCGCCCGGCCGCTCCCGCAGGTGCGAGTCGAGGATGCCCCTCCACCGGAGCAGCTGTCGCCGAAACCGGTCCAGCACGTCGTGTGATCCCTCCGCCGCGCCGTAGTGGCCATAGCACAGCGTCCGGTCCTCCAGCTCCCGCAGCCGATCGACGCTCGCCAGGCACTCCTCCAGGTGAAACCGCGGGGGCGTCGCGGGCCGCAGGAGTTCCCGGCCCTCCCACTGGAAGCGGTTTCCCGCGGCCTCCCCGGCAAACAGGCATCCGCCGCAGGCGAAGCTGACGTGATGAGGAGCGTGGCCGGGCGTCTCGAGCACGTGGAGGCCGGGAACCCGGGCCTCGTCGTGGGCGTCCAGGATCCCTTTCGGGACGGGCCGGGGCTCGCCGTAGGCGTCCGCCAGGTCGCCGAGCACCTTGCGGCTCCCCTCCCAGAGCCTGGCCGGGTCCGCCAGGTGGGAAACGGCCTTCCGGTGGCACACGACCCGGGCGCCGGGAAAGGCCTCGAGGACCCGCCCCAGGCCGCCGGCGTGGTCCAGGTGGATGTGGGTCAGGAGCACGTAATCCAGCCGGACCAGGCCCAGGGCCTTCAACCGCTGGATCAGGGCCTCGGCCGATCGGGCGGGGCCCGTGTCGACCAGGAATGTCCGCTCGCCCCGCACGACCCAGGCACAGAAGAAACGCTGGAAGCCGGGCCGGTCCAGGGGGATCTCCACGAGCTCGAGATCCGCTCCTTCCCGCTCCGGAAAGCGAGTGCCCCCTTTGCTCATCGCTCTCCGCTCAGGACCCGGTGGAGGTCCGCCACAATGCGTTTGGAGACCCGCTCCATCGCCCGGCTCATGGCTTTGCTGACCGACCTCGGGTTCTTCCGTTCGCAGGGCTCCACCTCGCGGTAGGCGTCCTGGTGGAGGACCCTTCGGCTCACGTCCGGCTCCCCCTCTGCGATCAGGGCGACGCTCAAGGCCAGCACCGCCTCCCACTGATCCTCGCCGTCCCGCTCGTAGAACTCCTCCACGATGCCCTCCAGGGCGCAGGTCGCTGAAAACCGGGTGTCCTGGGGCAGGACGGCCCGGAAGAGGCCCGAATCCCGGAGGTCCCGTGCGAGGAAGTACCCCACCATGTCCCCCGGGTTGGCCCGCCACCGATGGTAGTTGTAAGTGTTCCGCTCGAACGCACTCTCGCGGTAAACGATCCGTTCCGTGTTGTAGGAGGGCGCCACGCTGAACCGCTCCAGGCGGATCACGTCCTCGACCGGCGCCAGGTCCGGGAAGCGGGCGGCCTCGTACTCCAGCACGTAGTAGTCGATCCGCTCCGGTGGTTTCCCCAGGCCGGAGCAGCCTCCCGCCGCGACGGCCAGGACGAAAGCGACCACCCACAACCATGTCGACTGTCTCATCAGCGTATCCATCCTTTCAGGCCGCTTCCGGCCGAGCGGGTTCAGCGCTCCGGCTCCACCTTGCGACGGGGGGGCGGATCGCCGAACAGCAGCTCGGAAGGCTGGTCGGCCAATGCCTCCGTGACCCTGTCCAGGTTCTCGGAGGCGCGTTGGAGATTCTGGGCGGTGTGGATCAGGTAGCGCCGGAGGTCCACGACGGACGCGTCCGTGCGTCCGGCCAGGGCGGTCCCCTTCTCCAGGAGCCGATTGGCGTTCTCCATGGCCCGGGCGAAGTCGTCCAGGGCACGGACGACAGTCCCGCGCTTCTCGCTCACGATGTCGTCCACGCGGGACAGGGCGGTGTCCGCCGTGGCCACCGTATGGTCCGCGCTCCCGAGAAGCCCCTCCATGGAGACAATGGCACGATCCACGGAGTCGATGATCCGGTTCCAGCGCTCCGGGTCCAGGATGCTGTTCACGTCCTGCATGGTCCGCCGGATCCCGCTGGAGATCTCCTTGACCTCCGCGTCGGCCACGGCCTGATTGACGTTGTCCAGCACGTCCGTGGCCGCTCGCAGCGTCTCCTCCACGTGCCCGGAGATCTCCCCGAGGTTGAGCTCCTTGACCTGCTTGATCACGTCGTCGATCCCCTGCATGATCTCCTTGATGTTGGAGGGTTTCGAGGGAATCACGTGGTGCGGGGTGGGGAAGTCGAGCTTCAGCGCCTGCACCTTCTCTCCGGCGTCGATTCGATCGAGCTCCACGAACATGATCCCGGTGATGCCCACGTTCTTGAGCTGGGCGACGATGTCCTCCTCGACCTTCTCCACGCCTTCGATCTTGAGCATTACCTCGATCAGCTTGGAGTCCGGGGCCACGTCGATGTCCTCCACGCGCCCCACCCCGACGCCACGGTACTTGACCGGGGAGTCCGTATCCAGACCCTGAACCGACTCGTCGAAGTAGGTGACGTAGAGGTCCCCTTCCTGGAACAGGCTCGACATGCCGATCATGAGGATCCCGAACAGGGCAATGCCGATGCCCACCAGTACGAACAGACCGACGCTGAACTTGGTTTTCTGCGACGCCATGAACAATCACCCTCCAGGCCCGCACTCGAGGTCGACGGTTGTACAAATCCCGCTCAGCCGCCGCCGGCAGATCTCTGGCTTCAGGTTATATCTACTCCCTCACGCTTCGGTTCGGCGGTTGAAAAACTGCTTCACGAATCGATTCTGGCTGTGCTCTCGCAGATACTCCGGGTCCCCCTCGGCGATGATCCCCTTCGCCCGTTTGTCGAGCATGATGACGCGGTGGGCCACCGCGAAGATGCTCGCCAGCTCGTGGGTCACGATCACCATGGTGGTCCCCAGGTTCCGGTTGAGCTGAATGATCAGGTTGTCCAGCTCGGCGGAGGTCACGGGATCGAGCCCGGCCGACGGCTCGTCGAAGAAGAGGATCTTCGGGTTGAGCGCCATGGCCCGGGCCAGGCCCGCCCGCTTCTGCATTCCTCCGCTGATCTCGGAAGGGAGGTGGTTCTCGAATCCGTCGAGCTGCACCAGGCCGAGCTTCATCTTGATGAGGGCCGCCATGGACTTCTTCGGGAGGTCCGTGTACTCCTCGATGGGAAGCCCCAAGTTCTCGGCCAGGGTCATGGAGCCGAAGAGCGCCCCGCCCTGGTAGCTGATCCCGATCTTCTTGAGGATCCGGTGAAAGGTCTCCTCGCTGCATCTCGAGATGTCGTCCCCGTCGATGATCACCTCTCCGGCCATGGGCGGAATGAGCCCGATCATATGCTTGAGCAGGGTGCTCTTGCCGCACCCGCTTCCCCCCAGGATCACGAAGATCTCCCCCTCATGGACGTCGAAGGAGATGTCGTGAAGGATCACGGCGTCCTCGCCGTACCCCGCGGTCAGGTTCCTGACCTGGACGATCGCGTTACGCGCCATGGAAATCAGCCCCTCACGCTTTTCTTACCTACCCCCAGTACACACGGATCACCGCGAAGATCGAATCGGCCAGAATGATGAGGAACAGGCTGCTCACCACGGCGGACGTGGTGGCCTGCCCCACGGAGTCGGCGCCGCCCCGGACCTGGAAACCCCTCAGGCATCCGATCCAGGCGATGAGCATGGCGAAGGACGCACTCTTGACGAAGCTCCACACGATGTCCCGAAGGCTGAGAAATCGAACCGTCTCGCTCAGGTAGGCGCTGGGGGTGAGGTCCAGCATGAACACCCCCACCAGCATGCCGCCGGCGATGGAGAACATGTCGGCGAACATGGTCAGAAGCGGAACCATCACGACCGCCGCAATCAGCTTGGGCATCACCAGGAATCGCGTGGGGTCGAACCCCATGGTGAACAGGGCATCAACCTCCTCGGACACCTTCATGGTACCGATCTCCGCGGCGAATGCGGATCCGGAACGGCCGGCCACGATGATGGCCGTCATCACCGGCCCCAGCTCCCTGACCATGGCCACCGCCACCAGGGAGGCCACGTAGATGTTCGCACCGAACTGCTTCAGCTGCACCGAGGACATGAAAGCCAGGATCATGCCGAGCAGCAGACTGATCATCCCCACGATGGGCAGCGCGTCGAACCCGGTCTTCTGCATGGTGAGCAGGGTTTCCTCCTTGCGGAGGGACCGGGGGTGAAGGATGACGTGCAGCAGGGCCAGGCACACGGATCCGAGGAAGGAAACCATGTACCGCAGGTCGTCGACGTTGTCGAGGGTGGCGTCCCCCAAACGCTCGATCACGTTCGGCTTGGTCTTCTTGGCCAGCACCACGTCCTTGGAGGCCTTGTCGAACTGGAACACGGAGAGCACGCGCTGGATGTTCTCGCTGGCGTTCCTCAGATAGAACCCGCCCTTGGCTCTCTCTATCTCTTCCCGGAGTTCCAGGAGGACCAGGGAGCCGAAGTCGTCCAGGTAGCTCACCTTCCCGAGATCCACCGTGAGGGATGGAGGTACGCCCCCGGCGAACAGGGCCCGGGCCCCGCGAATCATGTCTCCGGCCCGCTCCGCGTCCATACGTCCCTGAACGGCCAGGACCACGCTCCCGTCATCCCGGCGTTCCACCTGGAATGAGGAGGGCAACATGTCTTTCCGATTTTTCATGGGCCCGCCTGGTCCGGCTGGTCGCCTTTGGAAAGGGTCGTTCTCGAAAATCGCTTTCGCGGGACATTCAACGGTCAGGATTCCTTGAACCGAAACAGGACCAGGCTCTCCTCGTCGAGCCCGTAGTCGGACTCCAGCTTCTCGGTGTCCATCTGAAACAGTAGCCAACCGAGAAAGCGGTCGTTCCGCTTGATCCGGAACGCAACCTCGATCCCCCGATACCCCATGGGATGCTCGCGGCTGACGCGATACAGCGTGAGCACCCGGTGGATGGAGTCCCCCGGCCCTCGAAACGGGATCCCGGCGTAGCTGTTTCCGATCATGTCCCCCAGCTCTTCTTCGTCCATCTCAAGGCTGTAGGCGTCGAACACCCGCTTCTCGTCGTTCAGAAGGACCAGGCCGAGGTAGGGGGTCACCTCGGCCTCCTGGACCTGGAAGAACTCGCGCATGAGCTTGCTGGTCCTGTCGCGGTCGCCGGCCTCGAAGGCGTCGATGAGCAGGGAACGAAGCAGCATGAAATCCTTGGCCAGCAGGTTCTTCAGCTCCTGCCTCTTGGTGTCGGCCGGGAGGTATCCCCTGGTGAAGTAAGGATACCCCACGAAGGCCCCGCCCGCCGCCAGACCGGCCAGCAGGATCAGGGGAATCACCCAGTTTCGGATCCTGCGGTACCTTCGCTCCATCCTCTGGGCGTCCGTGACGTCCCGGCCGATGGAGAGGACCCCCTGAAAGTTGTGGTGACCGTCATAGAGCACGTTCATGCTGGTGGAGATGTACCGCAGCCCCTTCTGGGGGTGCCTCACCTTCAGGACGCGCTCCTGCACGGCGAACTGCTCCTGGACCTCGGAAAGGTAGTCACGGTACCGCCCCGGATCTTCGTAGATCTCCTCCACGGAGCGATGCCTCATGTCGTCCCAGTCACGCCCGTACAGCTTGGTGGCGGCGGCGTTCCACGACAGGACCTTCCCCTCCCTGTCGGTGAGGACCACCGCGTCCGGAAGCTGATCGTAGAACTCGTTGAGCCCGTAGACGACCTGGCTGGTCTCGTCCAGCCGCTCGGCCAGGTACCGGCTGATCTCCCACACCACCTCAGGGGAGCTGTTCAGGATCTCCTGGATCCTGTCCGGCGGGATGACGATGGCCTCGACCGCGGTTCTGGCCTTCACCGTGGCGGTCCGCCTGGACTCCAGGAACAGGCTCATCTCGCCGAACAGGGCCCCCTGCTCCCGGATCTCGGAGAGCTTCTTCTGGCCTTTGAGCACGTCCAACTCCCCGGACACCAGGATGTAGAGGTCCTTGCTGGCGTCGTTCTCGAGAAACAGGATCTGCCCGGCCTCGAACCGCCGCTTGTACTGCTTGATCTCCGGGTTGTTGATCAGGTGGTCCAGCATGGCAACCGCCTTTCCCTGGTTTTCGCTGCACCGATCCCCGAGGAGGCCGAGGGCGTCGCGCTCGATCCGCGGGGAGACGCCCCGGAGCACCCTCGTGCGGAAACAGACCGTATTCCCTTGTCTTGGGAGCTCGCGAGGAGGGCGAACGACAGAGCGAGTATTCGGCCTTCATCAGCCTTTCGGGAACGGCCGAGGTGTTCAAGAGCCTGTTCGAGCGACTCCGCCGCCTACTTCACCTTGAGGAGATTGTTCACCTTCCTGACGCCCCGGGTCTCCCGGGCGATACGTCCGGCCCGCTCCCGCTGCTCCGGGACGTTCACGGCTCCCGTCAGGGTAACCTCGCCCTGGAAGGTGTCCACGCCGATGGCAAAGCCCTGGAGCACCGAGTCCTTGAACAGCCTGGCCTTGACCTTGGTGGTGATGGTGCCGTCGTCCACGACCTCGCCCGCGCTTCGGCCGGCCGGCGTGGCGCATGCGGCCAGGGTGAGCGCGAATGCCAGACAGCACACGATCACTCCGATCTGCTTGAACCTTGTCTGCGTCTGCATACCCGGACCTCCTCTTCTGGGTCCCAACCATCCGCATCCGGTCGCCTGGACCGTTCTCGGGAAGATCAATCTATCCAAAAGGGCGTGCCGGGTCAAGCCAATGAACTCCGGGAAGGTTCAGGGCTTTTTACGACTTCATCAAGTTTGCGTGTCCCGCGGCGATGGGATATGCTGGATGACATCGTTTTCCAAAACTTCAACGCCGGCTTCACTCGAAGAGCAACAAGGAGAAGGAACCATGGAGAGCCGCATCGCCGAAGCGCTGAAGCTCAAGCACGCCCCGGTCGGCCTGGTCTGGGCCGACGAGGTCCCCGGAAACGCCATGCAGTTCAAGGAAGGCAAGTGGGGATGCGTCATGTGGCTGGTCTCCGCTGCAGCCAAGGGGAAGACGGCCGCCGCGGACCGCAGGACCTTCGGGTGCTTCGGCGGCGGCGTGGGCCTGGGGTTCGGAAACCAGTACCGGAACTTTCCGGGCGGCGAGGAGGGGTTCTGCCGTTTCCTCTCCTCGGGCAACATCGAGACCGAGGAGGGGCGTCGCGTCGCCGAGCAGGTGAAGCCCTTCATGCGCGAGGAGTCTTACGACAACTTTCTCCACGGGGAGCGGTACGTGGAAACGCCGGAGAAGGTCCGCCGCTTCGTGGAGGGCCTCCCCATGCGTGACATCCCCGCGGCCTACGTCCTGTTCAAGCCGTTGGGCGCGGTGGACCGGGATCGGGAGAACCTGCGCACCGTCGTCTTCTTCGCCGACGCGGACCAGCTCTCGGCCCTGGTGGTGCTGGCCAACTACGGCCGGGGGGACAACGAGAACGTGACCATCCCCTACGCTGCGGGCTGCCAGACCCTCGGCATCTACCCCTACCGGGAGGCGGAGCGGGAAAGACCCGGGGCCGTGGTGGGCCTCACCGATCTCTCGGCGCGCCTCTACGCGCGCAAGCAGCTGGGGGACGGCCTCCTCACCTTTGCCGTGCCCCTGGTCCTGTTCGACGAGATGGAGAAAAACGTGGAAGGCTCCTTCCTGGAGCGGCACACGTGGCAGGCGCTCGTTCAGGCCAAGGAGGGCGGGTAGCCCTACCCGTCCTCCGGGGTGAAGGCGACCACGTCGTCGATGCGGGCGGAGTCGGTGAGGACCATGGCCAGCCGGTCGATCCCCAGGGCCATGCCCGCGGCCTCGGGCATGTGGTCCAGGGCCTCCAGAAAGAGCTCGGGCATGGGGAACCTTCTTCGGCCCCGCCGCGCCCGCTCCTCCAGGTCCCGTTCGAAGCGCCGGCGCTGCTCCGCCGGGTCCGTGAGCTCGGAGAAGCCGTTGGCGATCTCCAGGCCGCCCAGGTAGAGCTCCACCCGCTCGCCCACCTCCGGCGCATCCCTTTTCAGCCGAGCCAGGCTCGCCATGGAGGCCGGGTAGTCGTGGAGGAAGACGGGTCCGGGCGTGCCGAGCCGGGGCTCCACGTGAACCACCAGGTCCTCCTCGAAACGCCCGTTGGAGATCGCCTCCTCCAGGGTCTCCGGGGCGTGGCGCTCGAACGCCCCGACCACGGTGATCCGCTCCCAGGGCCCTTCCAGGTCGACCTCCCGCCCCTGGTACCGCAGGGGTGACGCCAGACCCAGCGTCCGGGCCACATGCCGGATCATGGCTTCGCACGTTGCCATGAGCCCCCGGTAGTCCGAGCCGGCGCAGTACCACTCCAGCAGGGTGAACTCCCGCAGATGGCGGTCGCTCCGCTCCCGGTCCCGAAAGCAGCGCGAGATCTGGAAGATCCGCGGGTGGCCGGCGGCGAGGAGCCGCTTCATGTAGAGCTCCGGCGAGGGATGGAGCACCCCGTAGGCCGTGTCCACGAAGCGGATGTGCGTCTCCGGGATGGGCGCCGGGAGGAGGTGGGGCGTCTCCACCTCCAGGTAGCCCCGGTCCGAAAAAAACCCCCGGATCGCCGCGAGCAGGCGCGCGCGCAGCCGGAGGTTTCGTCCCTTCAGGGCCGCGGGGTCCCCCGCGGGGACCCCGCCCTTACTCCTTGACGCGGGTGACATACTCCCCGGTTCGAGTGTCCAGGGTGATGCGGGTTCCCTCCTCGATAAAGGGCGGGACCCGAAGCGTGTACCCCGTCTCCAGGGTCACCGGCTTGCTGTCCCCGGAGACCGAGTCGCCCTTGACCCAGGGATCCGCCTGGGTCACGGTGAGGTCCACGAAGTTGGGCAGGGTGATGCCGATGGGCGTGGTCTCGAAAAAGAGGATGTCCACCTCCAGGTTGTCGGTCAGGTAGTTCTTGGCGTCCCCGACCTGGGCCTCCTTGAGCATGGACTGCTCGTAGTTCTCCATGTCCATGAAGACGTACTCGTCGTCCTGGTTGTACAGGTACTGCATCCTGCGCTCCTCGAGGCTGGCCGGCTCGAAGTTGTCCCCCGACCGGTAGGTCCGGTCCAGGATCGCCCCGGTGATCATGTTCTTCAGCTTGCATCGGTACAGGGACTGCCCCTTGCCCGGCTTGCTGAACTGGAAGTCGACGATCACGTAGGGCTCTCCGTCGAGCTGGATCTTGAGGTTCTTGCGCAGGTCACTGGCATTGTACATGGCTTGATTCCTTCCGTTTTCCAGTCGGTCGAGACCGTTTGGGCCGGATGATAAGAGAGGTTCCGGCCCGTGTCAAGCCCCGTCGCCCGTTTCC
>CAYVVQ010000129.1:0-10820 GCA_964454455.1 uncultured Desulfobacterales bacterium
AGCCTTGAGATCTGCCCTGGAAATATCAACAGGTTATGACGTTTCCAGCGGCGGGTGAGCGGGTTTTTGCGAACCCGTCAAATACCGGAATGACCCCATTCACGGAACGGGGTACGGGGTGTAGTCTCGGAAGGATGAAACGTGATCGCGTCGCAAGAAGCCTTTAGCCTTGAGATCTGCCCTGGGAATATCAATAGGTTATGACGTTTCCAGCGGCGGATGAGCGGGCTTTTGCGAATCCGTCAAACGTCGCATCGAGCCACGGCCGGCTTTTCCGGAGGCGGGGAACGGAAGGTGCCCGAGCCGCAGGGAGACCGGCCCGACCCGGCGGTTGGCCCGGGGCTCAGGGAGTTGGGAAACGGCCGGCGACGCGCCGGTAGAAAGCGAGCGTCCTGTCGGCCACGGCAGGCCAGCTGAAATGGTCCTCCACCCGCCGGCGGGCCTTCTCGGCCATGGCCGAGCGGAGGTCCGGCCGGTCCAGGAGGCGATCCACCGCCGCGGCCAGATCGCGTGCGAACCGCTCCGGATCTTTCGGCTCGGCGTCCGACGGACTTGCGGGCTCGAAGGGCACGAGGAACCCGGTCTCCCCGTGGACCACGGCGTCGGGGACCCCGCCGACCAAGGAGGCCACCACCGGCGTACCGCAAGCCATGGCCTCCAGGTTGATGATGCCGAAAGGCTCGTACACCGATGGGCAGACGAAGACCGCTGCGTGGCCGTACAGCGCCGGGAGGTCCTCCGGGGGAATGCTCTTCTCCTCCCAGACCACCCGGTGGGGCGAGCGGCTCCGCAGCGCCTCCACCTGAGCGGCCGTCTCCTCCCGGACGGCCCGGGTGTCCGGGGAGGAGGCGCAGAGCACGACCTGGACGGGACCGCGGAGATGGGAGCCCATCCGGAGGAAATGGGAGATGCCCTTCTGCCGCGTCATCCTGGCGACGAGCAGCACGTACGGCCGAGCCGGATCGATCCCGTGCGCCTCGAGGACGTCCGGCGTGGTCCGGGGCCGGAAACGCAGGTGGTCCACGCCGTTGGGAATGACCTCGATCCTTTCCTCCGGAACGCCGTAGAGCCGCTGAACGTCCTGCTTCATGGCGTTGGACACGGCGATCACCCCATCGGCCTCCCCGTAGCCGGTGCGCTCGATCCAGCAGGAGGCGCGGTAGCCACGGCCGAGCTGCTCCTCCTTCCAGGGGCGGTGGGGCTCCAAGGAGTGGGTGGTCAGGACCAGGGGTGCGGCGAACATGGGCCTGAGAAGGCACCCGGCCAGGTGGGTGTACCATGTGTGGGCGTGAAGAACATCCGTCTCGCCCGGCACCCCGGCCATGGCGGCCACGTAGCCGAGGGTCTCCACGAGCTTCCCGACCCCGCCCCCTTCGGCGGGCGGGGCGCAGGAGGAGACGCCGGTGACCTCGAGGTTCTCGTTCCGTTCCCTCTGGTCTCCGAAGCAGAGAACGCGCACCCGGTGGGCGCTATCCTCCACGCCGGCAAGCGCGCCCGCCAGCTGGGAAACGTGGACACCGGCCCCTCCGTAGACGCGGGGAGGGTACTCCTTGGTGAGCAGGGTGATGTTCAAGACGGACCTCTTCCTCACCCTTTGTTCTTGACTTCGAGGACCGGGTGAGGGCCACTGTATAACGTGAATCCCCGTTGTTTGTCCAGGCAAGGCGAACGGCGGAAGAAAGGAAAAGCGGCATGGAGTCCGATCACGGCCGACAACGGGTCGTCATCACGAACGTTCAGCCGGAGGTGGACGCGGGCCGTCTTCCCGCCAAGTCCAGCCTTGGCGAGGACGTGATCGTGGAGGCGGACATCTTCGCGGACGGCCACGACCTTCTGTCGGCCCGGCTGCTGTACCGCCGGGCGGGGGATCCCGGCTGGACGGAGATCCCCATGGCCCACCGGGTCAACGACCGATGGCGGGGCTTGTTTCGGCCCGGCGGCCTGGGGGTGTACGAGATCTCCATCACCGCCTGGGTCGACCAGCTCGCCACCTGGCGGCGGGACCTGGCCAGGAAGCATGCCGCCGAGGTCCTGGAGGCGTCCGACCTGCGCGAGGGCGCTCGACTCTTGAAGGAGGCCGAGGCGCTTGCTCAAGGCGAGGACGCCCGGGCGCTGGCTGCGGTGGCCGAGCTCCTCGACTCCGGCAACGTGACGCCGAGAGCGGTGAAGGCCGCACTGGACCCAGGCCTCGCCGTCCTGTTCGATCACTACGCGGAGCGTCTTTTCGCCGCCACTTACCCGCGCAACCCCACCATCCGGGTGGAGCGTGAAAAGGCCCGCTTCAGCAGCTGGTACGAAATGTTCCCCCGTTCCGCCTCCGGGGACCCCGGCCGCCACGGCACCTTCCTGGACCTGATCGAGCGGCTGCCCTACGTGGCCGGCATGGGGTTCGACGTGCTCTACCTCCCCCCCGTCCACCCCATCGGTCGCACCCATCGCAAGGGGGCGAACAACACGCCGCAGGCAGGGCCCGACGACCCCGGCAGCCCCTGGGCGATCGGCTCCGAGGAAGGAGGTCATTTCGCCGTCCACCCGGAGCTGGGCACCATGGAGGATTTCCTCCTGCTGGTGGACGAGGCGGAAAAGGTGGGCGTGGAGATCGCCCTGGACATCGCATTCCAGTGCTCCCCGGACCACCCGTGGGTGCGGGAGCATCCCGCATGGTTCAGACATCGGCCGGACGGGTCGATCCAGTACGCGGAAAACCCGCCCAAGAAGTACGAGGACATCTACCCCCTGGACTTCGAGACGGACGACTGGAAAAACCTGTGGGAGGCGCTCGAGCAGGTGTTCCTCTTCTGGGCGGAGGCCGGCGTCCGCATCTTTCGCGTGGACAACCCCCACACCAAGCCGTTCGGGTTCTGGAGATGGGTCATCGCGGAGGTCCAGAAGACCTATCCCGACGCGATCTTCCTGGCCGAGGCCTTCACCCGGCCCAAGGTCATGTATCATCTGGCCAAGAGCGGCTTCAGCCAGTCCTACACCTACTTCGCCTGGCGCAACACCGCCGCCGAGCTGATAGACTACTTCGAGGAGATCGCCTTGCCGCCGGTCCGGGACTTCTTTCGGCCCAACCTCTGGCCCAACACGCCCGACATCCTGCCGGAACAGCTCCAGGTCGGCGGCATGCCCGCGTTTCGAAGCCGTCTTCTCCTGGCCGCCACCCTGGGGGCCAACTACGGGATTTACGGACCCGCCTTCGATCTGTGTGAGGACCGCCCCCGGGAGATCGGCGGCGAGGAGTACCTGAACTCGGAGAAGTACCAGATCCGGCACTGGGACCTGGAGGACCCGGACAGCCTGAGGGATTTCATCGCTCGGGTCAACAAGGCGCGTCGGGAGAACCGAGCCCTTCAGCAGGACCGAAGTCTGCGTTTCCACCCCACGGACAACGAGATGCTTCTCTGCTACAGCAAGACCGACCCGAGTTCCGGAAGCTCCGTTCTGGTGGTGGTGAACCTGGACCCCCACTACATTCAGTCGGGCTGGATCAACCTGCCCCTGGAGACCCTGGATATCGAGGCCCGGAGGCCTTTCCAAATGCACGACCTCATCAGTGACGCGCGCTTCATCTGGTCCGGGCCCAGGAACTACATCGAGCTGGATCCCCGAAGCACGCCGGGGCACATCTTCCGAATACGGAGAAAGCTCCGCACGGAACGGGACTTCGACTACTTCATGTGACGCTTGGAGCACGGCATGGCAGAACCGACGAACCGGGAACCGAAACGCCCCCCCCACCCTCCCTGGTACAAGGAGGCCGTCATTTACGAGCTTCACGTGAAGGCCTTCTGCGACGGCGACGGCGACGGCGTGGGAGACTTCCGGGGGCTCGGCACGAAGCTGGACTACCTGAAGGAGCTGGGTGTCACGGCGATCTGGCTCCTGCCGTTCACCGCCTCGCCCATGCGGGACGACGGCTACGACACCTCGGACTACCGCCGGATCCATTCCACCTATGGAACCATGCGCGACTTCAGACGGGTGATCCGGGAGGCCCACAGGCGGGAACTCAAGGTCATCACCGAGCTGGTGCTCAACCACACCTCCGACCAGCACCCCTGGTTCCAGCGCGCGAGGAGGGCCGCCCCGGGCTCTTCGCATCGGGACTTCTACGTCTGGAGCGACGACCCGGACAGGTACCCCGAGACGCGCATCATCTTTCAGGACTTCGAGACCTCGAACTGGACCTGGGACCCGGTGGCCGGGGCCTACTACTGGCACCGGTTCTACTCGCACCAGCCGGACCTGAACTACGACAACCCCACCGTCCAGAAAGAGATGTTCAAGGTGATCGACTTCTGGTTGAAGGCCGGCGTCGACGGCCTGCGCCTGGATGCGGTCCCTTACCTCTACGAGCGGGAGGGCACCAACTGCGAGAACCTCCCGGAGACCCACGCGTTTCTCAAACGGCTCCGCCGGTACGTGGACGAGCGGTACGAGGATCGCATGCTCCTTGCCGAGGCCAACCAGTGGCCCGAGGATGCGGCGGCCTACTTCGGGGAGGGGGACGAGTGCCACATGGCCTTCCACTTCCCCGTCATGCCCCGCCTCTTCATGGCCCTGCGCATGGAGGACCGATTCCCCGTCATCGACATCATGGAGCAGACGCCCGAGATCCCGGATCCCTGCCAGTGGGCCATGTTCCTTCGCAACCACGACGAGCTGACCCTGGAGATGGTGACCGACGAGGAGCGGGACTTCATGTACCGCGCCTATGCCCACGACCCCCAGATGCGCATCAACCTGGGCATCCGGAGGCGTCTGGCCCCCCTCATGGAGAACCGGCGCAAGCGCATCGAGCTGATGCTGGGCCTCCTCCTCTCGCTCCCCGGCACCCCGGTCCTCTACTACGGAGACGAGATCGGGATGGGGGACAACGTCTACCTGGGAGACCGCAACGGGGTCCGCACGCCCATGCAGTGGAGCGTGGACCGAAACGCCGGGTTCTCCTCGGCCAACCCTCAGAGCCTTTACCTTCCCGTCATCATCGATCCCGAGTACCACTACCAAACCGTCAATGTAGAGGCCCAGCAGAAGAACGCCAGCTCGCTCATGTGGTGGACCCGCAGGCTCATCGCCCTCAGGCGAGGACACCGGGCGCTCGGTCTCGGAAGACTCACCTTCCTCGACTGCACGAACAACAAGATCCTGGCCTTCCTGCGGGAGCATGAGGAGGAGCGGGTCCTGGTGGTGATCAACCTCTCCCGTTTCACCCAGTTCGCGGAGCTGGAGCTGTCGGCGCTCCAGGGAATGGTTCCCGTGGAGATGTTCGGCAGGACCGATTTCCCGGTGATCGGCGAGCACCCGTACTTCTTCACCATCAGCCCCCACGCCTTCTACTGGTTCGAGCTGCGCTCCGACGAGGACGGGCTTCGGCCGCTCGAGACCGAGACCGGTGAAGCCGAGTTCCCGGAAGTCGACGCGGAACGGACCTGGAGGGACGTCTTCCGGCCCGAGGCCCTTCCCGAGCTCGTTCCCCTTCTGGCCCGCTGGCTCCCGCGGCAGCGCTGGTTCGGCGACAAGGCCCGCCGCATCAAGAACGTGCGGATCATGGAGATCATTCCCCTCCCTGCCAAGCGGCCCACGACCCACATCCTGCCCGTGGAGGTGGCTTTCACCGAGGACGATCCCAGGATCTACGTCACCGCCTTCACCCTGCTGGACAAGGAGGAGGCCGGGGAGCATCTCGAGCAGAACCGGAACCAGATCCTGGCCCGGGTCCGCAACAGCCGCAATCGCACCCTGGGCTACCTGGGCGATGCCATGCTCACACCCGAGTTTCCCCGTTGGCTCCTGGGAGCCTGTGCCAGGCGACAGGCGTTCGAGACCGCGGGCGGCAGCGTCCTCTTTCAACCAGAGCCCGTGTTTCGCCGCCTTCGGGAAGACGTCGAAGGCGATCTGGAGCCGAGGCCGCTCAAGGGGGAGCAGAGCAACTCCTCGGTCATCTTCGGGGAGCGGTTCATCCTCAAGCTGTTCCGTCGCCTGGAGCCGGGGATCAACCCGGACCAGGAGATAGGGCGCGTCCTCACCCGGGAGGGGTTCGAGCACACGCCCCCGCTGGCTGCGGCCTTCGAGTACCACCCCCACCACCGGGAGCCCATGAGCCTGGGGCTGGTCCAGGGCTTCGTGCGCAATCACGGGGACGCCTGGGAATACACCCAGGGGGCCCTGGTCGACTACTTCGAACGCGCCCTGGCCCAACCCGGGGATCCGCCTGAGCCGGCTGCACCCACCGAGCACCTCCTGGAGACCGCCTCCCGTCCCGCCGAGGAGGAGGCGCTCGCCGTCGGACCGTTCCTGGAGTCCGCCCGGCTCCTGGGCCGGCGCACGGCCGGAATGCACATGGCCCTCGCCGCCGTCAGGGACCGCGCCGCCTTTACCCCGGAGTCCTTCACCAGCCTGTACAAGCGGTCCCTCTATCAGTCCATGCGAAACCTGACCGGCCGGGTCTTTCGCGTCCTGGGTCGCAGCCTTTCGGGCCTCCGGGAGGAGGAGCAGGACCTCGCGGACCGGCTGATCCGACGGAAGACGGATCTGATGGACCGGTTCCGGGCCGTGCTGAACCTCGCGGACCCCGGCCTCAAGCTGCGCATCCACGGGGATTATCACCTTGGGCAGGTCCTCTACACCGGGGGCGAGTTCGTCATCATCGACTTCGAAGGAGAGCCGGCCCGGCCGCTTTCGGAACGGCGGAAGAAGTACTCCCCGCTGCGGGACGTGGCCGGGATGCTCCGCTCGTTCCACTACGCCGCGTACGCCGGTCTGCACCGCCAGCAGGCCCTGGGCATGGCCCGGGGTTCGGAGCGGGAAAAGGGCGTCGACCTGGCCGAGCTCTGGTGCCGGTGGGTGTCCGCCGCCTTTCTGCGGGACTACCTGGCCGCGGCTGAGGAGGGAGGTTTTCTCCCCGCCCCCCCCGACCTGGGCCCCTTCCTGGAGATCTTTCTGCTGGAGAAGGCCGTGTACGAGCTGGGGTACGAGCTGAACAACCGTCCCGACTGGGTCGCCATCCCCCTGCGGGGGCTGGCCCGGCTTCTCGAGGAAGAGAAGTGAGCGGGCCGGAAACCGAGACAGACCACGAGAGGAGCAGACCGAAGCCATGACCACGAATCGAAACAGCCTCCTGACCGACGACGATCTCTACCTCTTCAACGAGGGGTCCCACCTCCACCTCTGGAAGAAGCTGGGCGCCCGCCCGTGGGTACTGGAAGGACAGCCGGGCGCCCAGTTTGCGGTGTGGGCTCCGAACGCAGAGGCGGTGTCCGTCATCGGAGATTTCAACGGTTGGAAGCCCGACGCGGACCTCCTGTCACCCTCCGGGAGCTCCGGAATCTGGGAGGGATTCATCCCCGGCGTGGAGAAGGGGGCCTGCTACAAGTACCACATCCGCTCCCGGTACAACGGCTACCGCGTGGACAAGGCCGACCCGTTCGGCGTGCACCAGGAGACCCCGCCCCGCACGGGCTCCGTCCTGTGGGACCTGGACTACACCTGGCACGACCGGGAATGGATGGAAAGCAGGTCCGCGCGCAACGGTCTCGAGGCCCCCATCAGCACCTACGAGGTCCACGTGGGCTCCTGGATGCGCAAGCTGGATGAGCAGAACCGTCCCCTGAACTACCGGGAGATGGCCGGGAGCCTGAGCGAGTATGTGAGGTCCGCCAACTACACCCACGTGGAGTTCCTGCCCGTGATGGAGCACCCCTTTTTCGGGTCCTGGGGGTACCAGGTCACGGGCTTTTTCGCACCCACCAGCCGGTACGGCACGCCCCAGGACTTCATGCACCTGGTGGACACCCTTCACGAAAACGGAATCGGCGTCATTCTGGACTGGGTGCCGAGCCACTTTCCCAAGGACGAACACGGCCTGGGCTACTTCGACGGCTCCCACCTGTTCGAGCACGCAGATCCCCGCCAGGGGCTCCACCCGGACTGGGACAGCCTGATCTTCAACTACGGGCGCGCGGAGGTGCAGAGCTTTCTGCTGTCGAGCGCTCTCTACTGGCTGGACGAGTTCCACGCGGACGGCCTCAGGGTCGACGCGGTGGCCTCCATGCTCTACCTGGACTACTCCCGGGAGGGGGGGGATTGGATCCCCAACCGGTACGGCGGTCGGGAGAACATCGAGGCCATCGAGTTCCTCCGCCGCCTCAACACGGAGGTGTTCCGGTTCCACCCGGACGTCCAGACCATCGCAGAGGAATCCACGGCCTGGCCCATGGTGTCGCGGCCCATTTACGTGGGCGGCCTGGGCTTCGGCATGAAGTGGGACATGGGATGGATGCACGACACCCTGACCTACATGTCCAAGGACCCCATCCACCGGACGTACCACCACAACCTGCTCACCTTCCGGAACATGTACGCCTTCAGCGAAAACTTCGTCCTGCCCCTGTCCCACGACGAGGTGGTCCACGGCAAGGGCTCCATCCTGAGGAACATGCCGGGCGACGAGTGGCAGAAGTTCGCCAACCTGAGGCTTCTCCTGGCCTACATGTTCTGTCAGCCGGGGAAGAAGCTCCTGTTCATGGGAATCGACATCGGCCAGTGGAACGAGTGGTACCACGAGGCGCAGTTGGACTGGCATCTGCTGGAGCAGCCCCTGCATGCAGGTCTTCACCGTCTCGTGGAGGATCTGAACCGGCTGTACCGGGACGAGCCCGCCCTTCACGCGCGGGACGCGGAGCCGGGCGGGTTCGAGTGGATCGACTGCAACGACGCCGAGCAGAGCACCCTGAGCCTGATCCGTTTCAGCGGCCGGGAGGGCGAAGAGATCCTGGCCGCCTGCAACTTCACCCCGGTCCCCCGGACCAACTACCGCATGGGCGCGCCGGCCGGGGGGTTCTGGACGGAGATCTTCAACACGGACGCTCCCATCTACGGGGGAAGCGGCTGGGGCAACATGGGCGGTGTGGAGGCGGCACCCGTCTCGGTCCACGGCCGGCGCTACTCCCTGACCCTGTCCCTTCCTCCGCTGGGTGCGGTGCTCTTCAAGAGGCGGGAATCATGAGGGAGAGCTCTCCACTGGGGGCCACCGCACTCGGCGCCGGGCGATGCCGGTTCCGCGTCTGGGCACCCCACCGGGAAGAGGTGGCCGTGCGCGTCCTGTCCGGGGACCGTCTGGAGCCGCTCAAAAAGGATGAAAGTGGGTACCACGAGGCGGTCCTGGACGGGGTGGGTCCGGGGACGGACTACCAGTTCCTCCTGGACCGGGAGTTGGAGCGCCCGGACCCAGCGTCCCGCTCCCAGCCCCAGGGCGTACACGGCCCTTCCCGGGTGGTGGAGCTCGGGGGGCTCGGATCGGAGCCCGGCTGGTTCGGGCTGCCCTTGGCGCGCTACGTGATCTACGAGCTGCACGTGGGGACCTTTTCACCGGAGGGAACCTTCTCGGGCGTGGCCTGCGCCCTGGACCGCCTTCGAGACCTGGGCGTCACGGCGGTCGAGCTCATGCCCGTGGCGCGGTTCCCGGGCGAGCGCAACTGGGGCTACGATGGCGTCTACCCTTTTGCGGTGCAGGACAGCTACGGCGGCGTCGCGGGGCTGGCCTCGCTGGTGAAGTCCTGCCACGAGCGAGGGCTCGCCGTGATCCTGGACGTGGTCTACAATCACCTCGGACCCGAGGGAAACTACCTGGCCGAATTCGGCCCCTACTTCACCGACCGCTACAGCACCCCCTGGGGCCCGGCGGTGAACTTCGACGGCCCATACAGCGACGGCGTTCGGGACTACTTCATCCAGAACGCCCTCTACTGGATCGAGACGTTCGGGATCGACGCCCTCCGGCTGGACGCGGTCCACGCCATCAAGGACCTGTCGGCGCGGCCTTTTCTCCAGGAGCTGGCCGAGGCCGTGGACCGGGCCGAAGAGGACCTGAACCGCCGCATCCACCTCATCGCCGAGAGCAGCCTCAACGACACGCGGATCATCCGGTCCCCCGAGCAGGGGGGGCTCGGCCTCGACGCCCAGTGGAACGACGACTTCCACCACGCGGTCCACGCCCTGCTCACCGGCGAGAGGGACGGCTACTACGAGGACTTCGGGCGCATCGAGCATCTGTGCAAGGCTCTCGACCAGGGCTACGTGTACACCGGCCAGCACTCCGCCTTCCGGCGGAGGAGGCACGGCAACCCGTCCCGGGACCTTCCGGGCGACCGGTTCGTGGTCTCCATCCAGAACCACGACCAGGTCGGAAACCGCATGAAGGGCGACCGGTTGAGCGGCCTGGTCCCCTTCAGCGACCTGAAGCTGGCCGCCGGCCTCCTGCTGCTCTCCCCCAACGTCCCGCTCCTGTTCATGGGCGAGGAGTACGGGGAGACGGCCCCCTTCCCCTACTTCATCAGCCACACGGACCCCGATCTCGTGGAGGCCGTCCGAAAGGGCCGGAAGGAGGAGTTCGACGCCTTCCGGTGGACGGGCTCCCCGCCCGATCCCTTTGACGAGGCCACCTTCCAGTCGGCCCGGCTCGACCCCGGCCTGGCCGAGAGCGGCCGGCACGAATCGCTGCACGCGCTCTACCGGCGCCTTCTGGAGCTGCGCCGGACCCTTCCGCCGCTCGAGATCCCGGACGAGATCCGCCCGGAGGTCCGGGCATGGCCGGGAGAGCTGCTGACCCTTCACCGGAGGCATGGGGAGGAAGGGACCCTGGCGATCTTTCACTTCGGCCGGGATGAGGCCCTCTTTCATCTGGACCTGCCCCCGGGCGACTGGCGGCTCCTGCTCGACTCGGAGGGAGGGGAGTGGCTGACGACCGGATTCGGCGGGGAGGTCCGCCGAATCGACCGGGGCTCGTTCGAGGTGCGAGTCCAGCCCCGGTCTTTCAT
>CAYVVQ010000130.1:0-10802 GCA_964454455.1 uncultured Desulfobacterales bacterium
TCAGCTCCGGGTAGTAGAAGTAGAGGTTGGGGCTGAAGAAGGGGGCCTCGCTCCGGACGGACCACTCGGTCCGGCTGATCCCCTCCAGCAGGAACAACCCGAGCAGGATGCAGATCGAGCCGAAGAGAATGCGTTTCCAGCGACCCAGGGTCAGCCCCCTCCCCCGGCGACGGGTCCGGGATCGCTTCCGGCCAGGTCAAGGCCCAGCAGGCGGGGAACCCTCTCGAGGCCGCGCAGGGCGCCTCGAACGTGCCTGCGGTGGCGAAGAAGATGGAGCTCCGGGTAGAGCGGCCCGTCAACGAGCGACGTGTACAGGGCCCGGCCCGGCCAGCGGACCAGACCATTCCAATCCGAGGGCAGCTTCCTCCACCCGTTGGCCATCCGTTCCCTGCGCTTGGCCAGGGCTTCCAGATTCTCCCGGTAGCACCGCCGCTCCCTTTCCCTGAGCAGATCCTCGGAGGCGCGCTGCTCGCTGACCCGAACCGTTTTCAGGGCGTCCGGGTAGAAGGCTCGAAACAACGGCTCGCAGGGCTCGAACACCCGTGCCTCCTCTGCCGTCAGCATGGGCTCGTAGAGATCGAAGGTCACCGGTTGAACCTCGGTCCGTCTCCACTTGCCCGAGTGGGCCTCCGAGGCGCGTCCCCCGCGGGAGGTGGTCTCCAGGACCGGATCGAAGGGAATGGAGAGCGCCTGCCAGAGACAACGGCGCGCCTCCACGCTGCCGGTGAAATCCTCCAGCCGGATCACGGTGACCCGATCGTCTCCCTGCCAGATGCGCGCAGCCGCGTACGCCCGGAGCACCCGAAACATGGCCTGGTGAAGAATGCTGTGGAGCCCCAGGTCGGGTCGCACCCGATCCGCCGACGCGTACCCGCGTCCCTTCTGAAGGGAGTGCTCCACCCAGGCGAGGTAGTTTTGGACCGGGTGGCGCAGCATGAGCACCACCTGCACCCGGGCGTCCGCCTCGGGGCCCCCGCCCAGCAGGGTGCCCAGCTGACACCCGGGGCAGTGAAAGAGGAAGGTCCTGCTTGCTTCGGGATCCAGCCGTTGACCAAGCCTCTCCAGGTAGTCGGTCAGGGTGACCAGGCCTCCGGTCGCCGATCGCAAAAAGGTGTCGAGATCGCAGGGGAGCCTGGGGCCGACCTCTGAGCGGAGCAGGTAGCGGGAGATCAGGTACTGATCCGCTAAGGCCTCCGGGATCCGGCTTCCATCGGGAGACGCCTCGGCGCACAGGCGGCTCCACGCCTCCACGATGCGAAGCTCCACGGGAAAGGCGCTCACCTGCGGATGCCCGTCCGCCAGCATGCCGGTGAGATGCGTGCCGGAGCGGCCCGCCCCCGTGATCCAGACGACGTACGGTCCAGGCCGCCGGGGACTGGAAACGGTGGGCTGCATACGTCTGCTATCGCTCCACCAGGGAAAGCAGGTAGACGCCGAAGAGCAGAAAGACCAGGTTGGCGAGCCAGGCGGAGAGCACGGGGGGCAGCACCCCTGAGAGGCCGAGAGAGCGGGAAAACCCGAAGGTGAGCATGTAGAGAAACCCGATCCCCATGCCGAGGGAGACCGCCAGCGGCGTGCGAACGCGCTTCTGGATCAACGGCACGGGGATCCCGATGAGCGCCATGATCAGGATGATGAACGGGAAAGCCAGCTTGACGTGCATGTCCACCAGGTAGCGCGTGTTGTCGTACCCCTCGGCCTTGACCCTGGAGGCGTACCGCTTCAGCCCCCAGTACCCCATCTCCTCGGGCTGCTTGACCGGCCGCACGAAGGTCTCCGGCGTCTCGGGCAGGTCCATGCGGAGGATGTCGAACTCCTGCGTCCGGTAGCCGCCGTCGGGCTGCCGGATCTGCTGGTAGCCGCGCAGAATCACCCAGACACCGTCCTCCCAGACCCCGCGATGTCCGCCCACCTTTCGCTGCAGGTGAAAGTCGTCGTCAAAGAAGTAGAAGGTGGGGTGCTCCATCACGTTGGTCTCGGGGTCGAACGACCAGATCCAGTAGATGCGGTCCTCGCCCCGGTACCAGATCTGGTCGTAGCCGTAGTAATACTTGCCGCGGTCCCGCTTCTCCACCTCGTAGTTCCAGATCTCCTTGGTCCGGGCGTTTGCGTGCTGCACCACGACCTCCGAGAACAGGAACGCGCCCGCCGAGAGGAGGAGGGCCATGGCGACCAGGCCGCGAAACACCCCCACCAGGTTCAGCCCGCAGGCCTTCATGGCCGTGATCTCCCGGTGTTTCCGCATGATGGACAGCAGCACGATGACCGAGATCAGGGTGGCCGGGGGAAGCATCTGCTCGATGATGTGGGGCGTCTTGTAGAAGAAGTAGGAGAGCATCACCGACCTGGGAATGCCCGCCTCGATGAAGTTGTCGATCTTCTGGAGGAAGTCCACGATGAGGTAGACAGACACGAACACCGACAGGCAGATCGCAAGGATCTTCAGGAACTGGCTCACCATGTACCGGGTCAGGATTCTCACGGCTTGCACACCCTGCAGGGATCATAGTCCGCATACACGGCCTCCTCCCTGGACCCGAACTCCCGGCGGTTGTGCGGGGACAATCTCCGGAGACAGGGACACTCGGGACGGTGAAAACGCTCCAGGCGAATGTTGCCCACGTAGGCGCTCCCCGGGATCTCCGCCGTTCCGGATTCGGATGCCCGCGCGTCCAGAGGCGCTTCCCGCTCCCGTCTCTCCGGATGCGGCGCCCGGCCCGTTTCCTCCGGCGCGCCCCTTTCCCGGCTCGAGCGCCGGTCCCGGCGGGAGGGGAAACGATCGGCCAACCAGCGCCTGAAGGGGCCCTCCGGGGACAGGGGCAGCGGCTTCTCATTGGCCACGTGGCGGAACAGGTAGACGCAGCTCACGAGCAGAAAGCCGTTCGGGAGCCACATGCCGATCCACGGCGACATCTCGCCGGTCTCGCACACGCTCCGCACCCCCATGAAGATCATGTAGTAGATCAGGAACAGGACCAGGCCCACGCCGATTCCGAAGGAGAACGACCGGGACCGCATGTGGGTCCCCAGGGGCACCCCGATGACCCCGAGGAAGAGAACGGCCACGGGCAGCGTGATCCGCTCCAGCAGCTCGACCAGGATCTCGTTTCGTTTTCTGGAGTTCCAGGGCAGCTTCTTCAATCGCTCCAGGAGCTCCCCCGAGGACATCTCCTTGGGCGCCTTGCCCCCTGCGGCCAGGGACTCCATGATGTCCTCCAGGCCGACCTTGAGGTCGTAGCTCTTGAACTGGACCGTCCGTATGGATCCCGGCTCCCGCTGCTGCATGAAGATGGTGCCGTTGACGAAGCGGACCACGATGGCCCGCGCCTCGGGCTGCAGCAGGATTCGACCCTCCCGGGCGATGATCGTGTAGGTCATCTCCCGTTCCCGCTTGTCCACCACGAACACGTCCTTCATCACCCGGTTCCCCGAGGAGAGATCCGTCACGTAAAACACGACGTCGTCGAAGGGCTGGCTGAAGACGCGCTCCTTCAGGCCGACGTCCGCCCGGGACTCGGCGATCTCCAGGACCATGCCCCGCATGGAGCGGTTTCCCCAGGGAAGCCCCGCAAACGCGGTGAACACCGCCAGCAGGAAGGCGATTGCAGAGAAGACCAGGACCGGCGGGAGGACCTGGTAGAGGCTGATGCCCGAGGACTTGAGGGCGATCACCTCGTTGTCGCTGGACAGCCGGACGAAGGCGAGCAGGGAGGCGATCAGGCTCGCCGCCGGCAGGGCGAAGAAGACGATCCCCGGCAGCAGGAAGAGGACGAGATGGAGCACCTGTCCGACGCTGACCCCCTGGCTCACGATGAGCTCGGTGACGCTCAGCATGCGGGTCCCCAGCATGAGGAAGCCGAACACCACCAGGCTCGAGACGAAGATGGGGATCATCTCGGCGAGGATGTACTTTTGAAGGGTAATCTTCACGTCAGGCGCTCAGCTGCCGCCACCTTCACATACACTTCCACCTACACCGCTTTTCAAAACGTGATCTCCTCGTTCTTGCCCAGGAGGTTCACGGCGTAGCAGGCGATGACTGCACCGATGACCATCTCCACGATGATGGTGGTCTCCGCGTAGAAGAAGTTGCTCACCAGATCGTGATCGTAGAGGATCTTGAAGAGCAGGTCCGCGCCGAGGGAGCCCGCCACGCCCACGGCCATGAAGGTCAGCTTGCCTCCCTTGACCTTGCGAAGGGTGAACATGCCGAAGATCCTTCCGGTGAGCAACCCGACGAAGACGCCGCCCAGGATGTGCATGACACTCATGAGACCGTTCCTTCCTGCGAATGGCCACCCAGCCCGGCTTGCATCCCGCTCAGCACGGCCAGAAGAAAGGCCGGCCCGGCGTCCAGGACATGGGTGTTGAGAAATCCCCCCACGAAAACGGTCAGCGCCCCGGCCAGGACGAAGAACCCCTCCGGGCTGCCGCGATTGTACCAGCCGTTTCGGACCAGGACCAAGAAAAACCAGAGCATCACCCCGACGCCGGCCACCCCGTAGCTGACCGCCATGTGCAGGAAGTTGCTGTGGGGATGGTGTACGCCCACCTCCGCCCCCTCCCGCTGCATGGCCTCATGGAGCCCTCCGGTCCCCACCCCCAGGGCCGGGTTCTGCAGGAAGAGACGGGTGGCCCAGTACCACATGTAGACCCGCTCCTCCAAATCGGAGTACTTCTTCCCGATGGCGGTCTCCCGGTCCATCTTCAGGCGCAGCCGGATGTCCACCATGGTGTCCTCGACCCGCTCCTGCACGAAGGGGGAAAGACCCGTGAGCCCGATCAGAAGCAGGTACAACAGGAACGCCACCAGGAGATGCCGTCCCCGGCAGAGGTTGTAGACCACCATCGGCGAGAGCACGGCGAAGGTGACGTAGCCGGCGCGCCCGCGGATGATGAACAGGTTGGCGAACAGGACCAGCATGAGCCCCACCATGAGCAGCCCTCTTCGAGGCGTTGCGGCCCGCCGGAAGTAGAAAGAGGCCATGAGGATGCCGATGATGAGCAGGATGGACAGGGTGTTGTACCCGCCCGCCAGGCCGAAGTACTTCCCCACCATCTTGGAGGGCAGCCACCCGGGGACTTGAAGAAAGGCGATGCATGCGTTGACGGTGAGCCCGGCCAGGAAGGCCTGCACCAGCCGCTCGCCCGGAAACCGGGCGTAGACCGCCGCGGCCGTCACCATGCCGTAGATCCAGTAGTGGGTCTTGAAGGCGTACTTGGCGCTCACGCCCGTGGTGTCGGGGGCGTAGGTCAGGCCGATCCAGACCAGCGCAATCCAGGCGAGGACCGGACGGACCCAGGCCTGCCGGAGAACCTGAACCAGGTCGCGGTAGAAGGACCGATCGAGCAGCGCGAGAAGCGTCGCCAGGACCGCCATGACCGTAAAGGGGGAGGTTCCCATGGGCAGCACGAACACGGCGGTCACCAGGCAGAGAAACGACGGCCCCCTGGCGGAGAGGGGACGTTTTTGCATAATTCGATAACTCATTTCCATCGTACCTAAGCGGAGGGGACGTTTTTGCATCATTCGATAACTCTCGGACGAAGAGAATGCTTTCCGGCCCAGGATCGGGGACATGAGTTATCGAATTATGCAAAAACGTCCCCTAAAAGGGGCTTCGGGTCTGGTTGAGCCTCCCCAGGAGGGACAGGAAGCCCACGGGCAGCCGGGACAGGAGGATCCTCCAGAAGGCGTAGACGTTGTAAACGGGGGACATTCCGCTCTCCCGGATGTAGCGGCGCTGGGCGCGGGCCATGGTCCGGAGCTGATTCCGGATGTTCCGGTGGGACAGATTCCCCGGGTGAATCCTCCTCAGCTGGTGAACCTCACGGAGATTCGCCACCGGGTACCGGGCGACCACCCGGAGCCACAGGTCGTAGTCCTGGGAGTAGACGTCGCGCTCGTTGTACCCCCCGCTCTCCATGACGGGCCGGCGGCGCATCATCACCGCCGAGTGGCAGAAGACGTTGTGGGCCAGGATCCGCCGGCGGATCCGGTCGTACTCCGTGGGCGGCCGCATGACGCGGATCGTCCTCTCGAGGTCCGCGCTCATCTCCTTCCACGCCACCCCGACCATGGCCGCTTCCGGGTGCCCCTCGAAGAACGCCACCTGCGCCGCAAAGCGCCCGGGCAGGCTGATGTCGTCGCAATCCATGCGGGCCACCCACTCCCCGCCTGTCAGGGAGAGCCCCTTCTTCAGGGAGCGGGTCAGGCCCAGGTTCCGCTCGTTCCGGATCACCCGGACCCGTTCGTCCTGTGCCTGGTAGGCGGACAGGATGGACGGGGTGTCGTCCTCGGAGCCGTCGTCGATGATCACGAACCGGAACTCCCCGTAGGTCTGCCCGAGGATGCTCTCGACGGAGCCGGACAGGTAGTCCGCCCCGTTGTAGACGGGCATGAGCACGGTCAGGGGAGGATGCCCTGGTTTCCCGACGGTCACGGCCTCGACCTCAGCGTCTCCACCACCTCCTCCAGAAAGGCGCAGTAGAGCCCGGCCGCCCGGTCCACGCTCAGCGACTCCCTGCGGATCCGGCCCTTGTGCTCCTCCAGGTGGTCCAGCATCCGGTTCAGGTCCCGGGAGAGCACCTCGTGATCGGGGCGCGGCGGGGAGTAGAGGTCCACCAGCTCCAGCTCGAACGGCGCGTCGGCCTCGGACACGATCCCCCCGTCCGCATCCCGTACGGTCTCCCCGATGCCCCCCAGGTTGGTGCAGAGCACGGGCAGGCCGCACGCCATGGCCTCCACCTGGGTGTTTCCGCAGGCCTCCAGCCAGGCCAGGTGCAGGTAGAGGTCCCCGGTGCGGTACCAGGACGCCAGACGGGAGGCGGGGATCTCCCCCACGTAGTGGATCCTTTCGTGCTCGACCCGGTGGTCCGGGTCGCCGCCCAGGACCAGGAGCCGCATGGGTTCGGGCCGCTCGGCCTGGACGCGCAGGAACAGATCCACGATGTCCCGCAGCCGCTTCCAGCCCCGCCAGTGGGCGGCGGCCACCAGGACCCGCTCGCCGGCGCCGATGCCGAGCGCCTTCCGGTGGTCGGGCCCCTCCGGGCGGAACGCTTCCGTGTCCACGGCGTTGTGGATGACCGTCCAGGGCTTGTCCAGCTCCCTGAAGAAGCGGAACACCAGCTGCCTGGAGAAGTCCGAGATGAAGACGACCCCGCTCGCCTGGTCGATGGAGCGAAAGATGGGCGCGTTGAGACGCTCGTTCGACCCGAGCGTCTCCTCGAGGTCGTAGTAGATGCCGTCCACCCGGAGGACAAAAGGCTTGGAGAACGGCGTCTTTCTGGACGACTTGAACAGCCCGATGTCGTAGCCCGGCAGCCAGGCGCTTCGAACCCCGGCGCACCCCTGCCGCCGGATGGCCGCCTTGAGCCTCCGCATGAACGTCTTGGGACCGTCGTTCCCCAGAAGGAACAGCCCGCCCTCGAATCCGATGGTGAGCTTCTTCAAGGCGTCCCCCGGAGCACACCGTGCGTCTCCACGAGGTAGTCGAGGTAGAGCCGCGCCTTCAGGTCCGAGCCCTCCCGGCTCACGTGCAGACCGTCGGGCAGGAGCTCCGGATCCCGATCGAACGCCCGGTGGAGGTCGAAGAACGGGACGCCCATCCGCCGCGCCACCTCCTCCAGGACCGCGTTGTGCTCGGGCATGGCCCGCATGCGGGCCTCGCCCGCGAGATCGTTGAAGGGGCAGGAGGCCAGGATCACGTCGCTCCCCGCGTGCCTCGCCGTGAGGACCATGAGCTCCGTGTTCCTTTGGAAGTAGGCCGTACCGTTCCTCTCCAGGTTCTCCACCCGCTCCTCGAACGCCTCGCTGGTGATCGCCCCGCGGATGGTATTCGGCTCCAGGAACTGCAGCCGGACACTCAGGAAGGTCAGCAGGCGGCTGTTGCGGAGCACGTAATCGTATACCCACCGCTTGAGGAAGAAGTCGTACTCACGCCCCGTGCCCCCGCACCAGTTCCGGCGGTA
Source organism: uncultured Desulfobacterales bacterium (assembly GCA_964454455.1). Classification (GTDB taxonomy): domain Bacteria; phylum Desulfobacterota; class DSM-4660; order Desulfatiglandales; family HGW-15; genus JAIPEI01. Next base: position 7,972 of record CAYVVQ010000130.1, read on the forward strand.
GTTGGCGTAGTCGCTCCGGATGGTCCCGCGCAGGCGCGGCAGCACGTCGTTCAGGCCGTGCTGGATGATCACCAGGTCCGGCTCGTAGGGGTGGATGAGGAAGATGAGGCGCCCCAGGTTCTCCGCGGAGGTGGCCGCCCCGAGACCCGCGTTCACCACCCGGAAGGCCCTGGTCGAGCCCCGCTCGGCGGCGGCCCGGTTCAGGGCCTCCTCCAGACGGTGGGTGAAGATTTGGGCGTTGTCCTTGATGCCCATGGTGTAGGTGCTGCTGCCGCCGATGAAGAAGACCCGAAACTCGTCTGGAGGCTTTGCCTCCGGCAGGTCCTCCAGGTTCCGGAACCCCTGCCGGTTGTGCACCGTTCCCAGGTCGTTCCGGTACCCCTCCTTGAGCGTAAACAGGGTGTAGTGGTGCGGGCGGTACGCAAAGTGCTCGCCCAGGTCGTCCCCGTGCCCCCAGAGGAGGGCCGGGGCGCGCTCCGGGTGGAGCGCCAGGAACAGGGAGAAACCGGCCTCCAGCAGGAGAAAGAGCCCCACCACGGGGATCAGGACGAAGAGGAGCTCCTTCATGCGCAGCCTCACCACGTAGTAGGCCGCGAGCCCGCAGAGGAGCGTGGGCACCGCCAGCATGAGGACCGTCCGCAAGGCGCCCCGCTCGCCCACGTTGTCCCATACAAGGGCCACCGCCCCGAGGTAGACCGCCAGGAGGACGACCAAAATGATCTTCTTGGTTGCTTGAAGCTTCAAAACGCGCGATATTCCGGATCAGGCCTTGGGCTCGAGATCCTCAAGAACCCTCCGGCTGCTCGCCTCTCCTCTCTCCTTTCCCCTCTCCCCTTTCCTTCTCCCTTTTTCCTCTTTCCTTTCCCCTTTCCCCTTCATCCTTTCCCCTTTCCCCTTTCCCCTCTCTCCTTTCTCCTTTCTCCCTTTCCCCTTTTTCCTCCTCCCTCTCTTTCCTGGCGACGATGAAGTACCCCCCGTGATACCCGGCGAGCCGGGGGTGGCGCCGGCCGAACCCCGTGCGATCCAGCAGGACGAAGAGATCGAGCAACGGGTAGAAGAGCTGGAGGAACCGGCAGGGCACCCGGGGAAGGGCGTGGACCAGGGTCTTGACCGCGTCGCCGAAGACCGAGAAGAAGCCGCCCGTCACCTCGAGGACCTCGATGCGAAACCCCAGCGCCTCCAGGCTCCGCCTCCACTTCTCCCCGGTCCAGCGCTGGAAGTCGAAGGGATCCGCGTGCACCGGGTAGAGAAAGGGGACCGAGATCAGGAGCCGCCCCTCCGGCTTGAGCACGCGGTAGCACTCCTCGAGGCCCCGGTCGATCCGCTCCACGTGCTCGAAGAGCTCCATGGCGTTCACCACGTCCACGCTCCGGTCCGCGACCTTCCCCTGCATGTCCGAGACGTCGAGCACCAGATCGGGCTGATGCTCCCGGTTGATGTCGGCGAAGATCCACCGGTCCACCCGTTCCCTGGGCTTCCGGAAGCGCCCGCGGTCCCGGCCTCCCATGTCCAGCACCACCCCCCGGTACAGGTCGCTGAATCGCTCCTGGAGCCGGTCCAGGGACTTCCGCCGATAGGAGGACCAGAGGTAGTCGCCGATGCTCACGACCCGTCCCCGCGGAGCCGCGACCATCGATCCTCCAGGCTCTCGACCCTGCGAAGCACCGCCCACTTGAGGAGAACCCCCTGCTCCCGGGCCCACCCCCCGGTGCTCAGAGACTTTCCTTCGCATACGCCTCGGTCTCGGGCCTCGCGGACCCGCCCCAGGAACGCCCGGTAGGAAGCGGCCGCCGCCTCCATGTCCGGGAGGCGGATGGCCGCCCGGTACGCCTCGTACCGGCCTCGAATCCGCTCGAGCCGCTCCGGGATCTCCTCGGGCCGGTCGAACAACTCGCCCCCTTGCCCGACGATCTCGGGGTGTCCCCCGTCGTTCAGGGCCACGGCGGGAAGACCGCAGTGAAGGGCCTCGATCAGGGCGTTGGAGCAGGGGTCCCTGCGGGAGGCCGTGACGAACACGTCCTGCTCCCGGAGGATGTCGGCCAGGTCCGGGCTGGGCAGGGGATCGACCCTGCGGATGTTCCGGAAGGTGACGGGCGAACGGCCGATGAAGGTCATCTCGAACCGCTTGAAGTCCAGGTGCTCGTCCAGCCACCCATAGGCGTCGAACCCCTTGTTCGGATGGCTCGACCAGCTCGTGGCCACCAGGCGGAGCCTCCGGCTCGAATCCAGGGAGCGGGTCTTGCCGGGGTAAAACAGGCGCGGGTCCGGGGCGTTCATGATCACCGTCTCGAACCGGGAGGGAGGCATGCCCAGGTCGCGATTCCGCTCCCGGCTCCAGTCGGTCTGGAACACCGTCCCGTCGGCCAGGACGCGATTGGCCCGATAGATCATCCCGTCGATCCGTTCGTGGCTGTCGCGGATCTCCGAGACCGGACCGTCGACCCGATGCACGAAGGTCTTGCCCGGATCCCTCCGTTTCAGGGAGAGGGCCTCGCCCAGCTTCTGGTGGCTGTTGAAGAGGATCGCGTCCGCACGGCGGGCGCTCTCCTCGTAGACGCCGTCCCGGCGGAAGCAATCCCGGAGGCTCTTGAGGAACTGATTACCGCCCCCATAGGGGCCTTCACGGATGTCGTGGAGGATGTGGAATTTCATAAGGGCCGTGATCGTGGTTCGTGGTTCGTGGATAAAGGCCGTGGTTCGTGGTTCGTGGTTCGTTTGGATCGGGTGTCCGTCCGTCTTTCACTTACACCTACACTGCTCACATTCACCGCCCTATCCAATAAATCGCCCGCGTCACCTTGGGCCGCCGCGCCGCGACCTTCAGGAGGTCC
>CAYVVQ010000131.1:0-10797 GCA_964454455.1 uncultured Desulfobacterales bacterium
ATGCTTTCTCACCGGGTTAATGGCCATCCGTTTTGGGCGTTTTCCGGGCGTCATCGCCTTGCGCGTCCATCTTGATGAAGTAGCGGATGAACCAAATGCTCCTCGACCAGAATCCGTTCCCCTTCATGCTGCCTCAGGAACAGGCGAAGACCCTCCCGGCTGTTGATCACCAAGGGGTTCTGTACGCCCGCCCGGAGGCTCTGGGCCTGGGTCACGCCCTCCAGGGTGAGCACACTGCCCGTCTCGATTCCCTGGCTCTCGAGCATTGACCGTGCGCCGCGGCCTCCCAGGATGCGGTTCACCTCGAACGGCTCGCCGACGCGGGCGGACACGAACTGGATCTCGCGTTCCCCCATCCGGCCCCACAGCTTGGCGGCCATTCCCTCGGTCAGCCGCACCCGCACGCCTCCGGCAATGACCGTGACGTACTCCATGGGCGGCAGTCGGCGTATGAGCCGGACCCGGTCGTCCGGCATCAGGCCCAGGATCTTCAGGGCGGCGGTCAGTTCGGAGCCTCCGGTCAATCCTTCGATGTGCCCGACCTCGCCCGGCTGCATCTCCACCAGGGGGAGCTTCCGTCCGTCCTCGAGGTGGGCCACGATCTTCATGGCCATGCCCCCGCCCAAGACCACCTCCGCGTGCGTCCCCTGCACCCGGACGGGCTGCACCAAGACCTCCTGGTCCAACCGGACGATTCCGCTCCCCTCGAAAAGGCCCATGCGCCGGAGCCTCAGGGCCAGATCCGGGTCGGTGACTTTTTGGATGATGAGGGGCCGGCCGAAGGCCGCATCCGTCAGTGGCTTGTACATGATGCGATTTTCCTCAACGTGGACACCTCACGTCGTGAAATCCTGGAGAGGCCGCCGGTTCTATCCCCCCGGCAGACCGCTGCGGGCGTCCTGGGGCGGATGCAGGCCGGACAAGGCCGCGTAGCTCAGGATGCCCAAGGTGTTGGCATTGTGCAGAACGGCAGCCGCCACCGGGGCCAGGCGGCCGCTGCTTGCCAGGAGCAAAAAGAGCGTGTTGAGGCCAACGGAGGCCCTGAAGCAGTTCTCGAGGGTCTTCTCCGTTTTTCCAGCGATGCGGCGGGCCGTGACCAGTGCGTCCAGATCGTCCTGAAGCAGCACCACCTGCGCCGCCTCCCGGGCCAAATCCGCGCCCCCGGGCATGCAGATTCCCAGCTCGGCCGTGACCAGGGCGGGGGCGTCGTTGACCCCGTCTCCGGCATAGGCCACCCGTCGGCCCTCTTGTTGAAGGTTCTTCACGAGCCTGGCCTTGTCTTCGGGCTTCAGGTCCCAGTGCACTTCGTCCAGGGCATCGAGCCTTCCGGCCACGGCCCTGGCCGTATCCGGGTGGTCCCCGGTCAGCATCACCAGCTTGGGAATGCCCAGGGCCTTCAGCGACTCCAGGGCTCGGGCCGCCTCGGGCCTCAGGCTGTCCCTCAGGGCGACGACGCCTTCCAGGACCCCTTCTCGGGCCACATAGAGAAGGCTCTTCCCCTCCCTCCTGAGCTTCTGGGCCTCAGCGGCGGCCGCCCCGCAGTCGACGCCCTCGTCCTCGCTGACGAAGTGGTGGCTGCCCACCAGGACCCGCTGCCCTTTCACAAAGGCCGATACGCCGTGGGCCACGATGAAGTCCACCTGCCCGGCGGACGGCCTCTCGAGATTCTGGTGGCTGGCTTCCTGCACAACGGCCTTGGCCACAGGATGGGTGTAATGCTCCTCCGCCGCGGCCGTGAGGGCCAGCAGGGCTTCGGGTGTCATTCCCCCGGTTGGTATGACGTCCGTTACCTCCAGGACGCCCTGGGTCAGGGTGCCGGTCTTGTCAAAGACCACTGTATCCACCCGCGCCAGGACATCCATGGCCTGGGCGCCTTTGAGGAGGACGCCTTTGTGGGCCGCGGTGTACATGGCGGTCCTCACCGCCACGGGATTGGCCAGCTTGATGGCGCAGGCATAGTCCACCGTGAGCACGGCTGCGGCCCGGCGAACGTCCCGGGTCAGCAGGAACAGGCCCAGGCCGAGGACAAGGGTGGCGGGTACGAGCCGGTCGGCCAGCTCGCTGCTCCTGGCCTGGGATCGAGACTGGAAGCGCAGCGAGTTCTCGAGGAACCGATTGATGCGCGCCATGCCGGTGTCGCTCCCGACCCGAAGGGCGCGAATCGCGAGCCGGCCCTCCTCGATCACCGATCCGGAGACCGCGTCGTTTTCCGGCCGGAGATGCACGGGGACCGATTCCCCCGTGATGGAGCTCTGATTGACCAGGGCCTCTCCGTCCAGCACCACGCCGTCCACCGGAATCATCTCGCCGGCGCCGCAGATGACCCGGTCGCCGATCACCAGGGCGTCCGGCCGAAGCCGGACCTCCTGCCCGTCACGCTCCACCCAGACCGTCTCCACCTGCGGCCTCAGGAGGGTTTTCAACAGGTCGGCGGCCTTGTCTTCGGAGAGCGCCTCCAGGTACTCCCCGATGGCGAGCAGGGCCGTGATGGAGTTGGCGGTAAAGGGGTCCCTGCGCAGCAGGGAAAACCCCACGGCAGCCGCGTCCAGCACCTCCACCTTGACCCCGCGGCTCAGGAGCGTCTCCAGCCCCTTGATCAGGACGGGCAGGGACAGGCCCCAGGACAGAAGAGCCCGGATCGGCCTGGGGATCGCAGGGGACAACAGGGCCATCACGCTCTTGACGCCGGCACCCACCGGGTCCGGCGTCGAGTGGCGTTCCTCCAGGGGATGGTAGGCCTCTGAGGGAAGCGTCTCGAGACTGCGGAGAACCCGACCGCGCGTGTGCTCACCGCCGTCGTGGCGGATCACCGCGCTGGCGGTCCGAAGGTTGAACCGGACCTGGCGGACGCCTGGAATGTTGCGCAGCACCGCTTCCAGGTAAACGGGGTCGAAGGCCGAGTCGAAGAACGCCGGGTTTCGAATCCGAATCCGGTCCGGAAGCTCGTGCATGACGCGCACCCGGTTTCCGCTTCTGAGACTCGGCTCCACAACTAGGCCTTGCCTTTCCGCAGTGCAGGCCGGTAAAGGCGGTGATGCCAGGCGGAAAATCCCACCAGGGCCACGCCGGACCAGACGTGCAGGGTCCTGGCCCTGCGGTCCCGCATCAGTCCGGTGACGACGAGGACACCCAGGGACAGGGTCATGCCGGTCTTGGCCGCGGTTTTCTTCCGTTCCAGCGGGTTCGGCGATTCGTCTCTCATTCCTTCTCCCGGCTCATCTCCGCCTTGATGTCCCGAACCTGCTCCTTGGCCTCTTCCACGCCGCCCTGGGCCAGGGACCAGACCTTCAAGGCCCCCCGGACCAGGGTTTTTTGCACCATGGGGTTCGTGAGGACCAGCGTGGCGCCGGCGCCGATGAGAAACCCCTTCAGATAGCCGGAGTTGGAGAACTGAAACCAGGTTCCGATGCCACTGTTGGAGACGGCAGGTGAGGCCGCACCGTAAGCGGTGGGATAGGCGTGTGCTCGAGGATCATGGTACGGATGCTCCGCCGCGGCCATGCCGGGCGCGTAGGGCGGAAGACCGGGCCCGGCGCCGGTGTGGTGGGGCTGCGCAGGCGGGACAGTCGCCGGATCGCCTGCCCGAGGGCCCTGGGTGCTTTGAGGATGATGAGGTGTCTGCATGGGTGTTCCCTCCGTCATGCGTTTCATGCCTTGGATTTGCTCTTGGTTCCCTTCCGGGGCGTCGTCTTTTTGGAGACGGCCGGCGCGGAGGCCTTTTCGCGGATCAAGGCCGTATCCCACAGGTACTTGGTCCCGGTGGCCACCGTCAGAATCCCCACCAGGGACAGGAACCCGGTGGCCCTTACGGCACCGACCACCGCCGTGGCTGCGGCCGTTGCCAGACCGGCGCCAGCCGCTTCCTTGAGTGTGTCCTTCACCGCCTCGTCCCGGGCGATCTCCGAGCCCTCGAGGCGCCGGATGTTTCGGGCCGCCGCCGCCGTCCCCCCGATGACGGCACCGAGTCCGCCCATGGCCAGGCTGGCCTGGGAGATGGAGCGGTTTCCTTTCGCCGTTGCATGGTCGTTGTCATGCATTTGTCTTCTCCTTTTGAGCATGAATCTTGCCGTTTCTGAAAATGCGCCGGGTCCTGGAGCGCAATGCTCCGGGCTCGCCGAAGCTGCGTGTACAAGCCGCGTGGGGTGGCTATTCTGCGGATTGCTCCTCCTTCTTCTCCCCGCCGAGAACGCCCATGAGGCCGGACAAGCTGCTGTTCATGGTGCTCTTCACAGTGTCGTTGGTCAACAGGAGGACCGCTGCCACGCCCACCAGGGCCCCCTTCCAGAACTGGGCGTCCAGCCCCTCCAGGAAGCCCATGATTCGGGACGGATCCGCTTTCCCGTTGGCCATGTCCTGAACCAGCTGCACGAACTGCCCGTACTGGTGCTGGTCGTGCTTGGGGTGCCCGGGTCCGAAGGCGCCCTCCCGGGGGCCGCCGTGGGCGCCCGGGTTTGGCCCCGGCCCGGGTTCCGATGGCTGCGCCCCCTCCATGCCCGGGGCTCCCGGCCCGTAAGAGGCCGGAGAAGGGTACATCGGTCCGGATCCGGCTCCGGGTGCAGCGGGCATGCCGAAGGGCCCGTGAACCCCGAAGGGAAATGGTCCGCCGGGCACAGCGTATGGGAGATAAGCCGGCCCGCCGCCGTAGAACCATGGGTTGCCCATATACGGTGGCTGAAAGCCGCCCTGAAATGCTCCCTGAGGCGGGAGCGAAGGCTGAGCCCCGGTGGCTCCGCCTGGTTGGGCCGAGACATGCTCGCCGCCGCCCTCTGCCTGTCCGCCTCCCCGCATACCGCCCGCCATGTCCTGCATTCCGCTGGATCCTGCGGCCGGTCCTGCGCCTTGTGCGCCAGGGCCTCCCTCCGGTCCGGGGGGCATGGCCCCTCCTTGACTGACTTTTTCCTGCATGGTGACACCCTCCTTCCTCGTCTCTGGCGTGTTAATGTTAAGCCGGGCGGGATCTCGTGGGCCCGGCCGGCGTTCGGTCAAAGAACAGCAACCTGCTCGAGTTGGCCAGGATGCCCAGCGTGTGGGTCATGTGCACCAGCCCCGCCGCCACGGGGGACAGGGCCCCGAGGGCGCCCAGGGCCACTCCCGCCATGTTCGAGCCGGTGGCGATCCAGAAGTTCTGGTGGACCACGCGCAGGGTCTTCCGGCTCAGACGGCGGAGGTACACCACCGCTTCGAGATCGTCCCGCACCAGGGCGATGTCCGCGGCTTCGATGGCGAGCTCCGATCCTCCCGCGCCCATGGCCACTCCGATGTCGGCCTCGGCCAGGGCCAGGGCGTCGTTGATCCCGTCGCCCACCATGAGCACCCTGTGCCCCTGCGCCTTCATGTCGGCGATGATCCGCGCCTTTCCCTCGGGCAGAACGGAGTAATGGCACTCGTCGAACGCGAGGCGGCGGGCCATCTCCGTGGCGGTGTATTTGGAATCGCCCGTGATCATGGCCGTCTTTTGAATGCCCCGCCTCCTGAGACGCCCGATCAGGGACTCGAGATTCGGGCGCTCCTGGTTGGCAAAGCCGATCACCCCAAGTATCTCCGCGTTTCGGGCGATGAAGATCTGTGTCAGCCCCTGGTCCTTGACCTTCCCGAGATGGCGCTTCACCGAACCCGGGTCGATGTGGAACTGCGCCATGAGCTTGTGGCTGCCCACGAGGATTTCGTCCCCATGGATGACGCACCGGACTCCCTTGCCGAGGATGTATTCACATACATCGTGGTGGATAGGGGCAATATTGCGTTTTTTCGCCTCTCGATGAACGGCCAGGGCGACGGGGTGGCGGTTGTGGGCTTCCGCGGAATAGGCGAGCTGCAGAAGGTCGTTTTCCGGCAGGCCGTTGAGGTTCACAATGCCCCGGATTTCCGGTTCGTTCGTGGTGAGGGTGCCGGTCTTGTCAAAGCAGAGGACCTCCACACGGTCCAGCTCCTCCAGGTAGCGGCCGCCCTTGATCAGGATGTGGCGGCGGGCAGCGGCACTGAGGGCTGCGCTGACGGCCGTGGAAGCGGCCAGGATGGTAGCGCAGGGGCAGGCCATCACCAGCATCACCGAAAAGGCCCGCCAGGCACTCCGGGTGATGACCAGGGTGGCCAGGGTGACGGCGAACCCGGCCTTGATCAGGTTCCTGGCGAGCCGGTCGGCTACCCCCTCGATGGGGGCCCGGTTTTCCAGGGAATCCTCCACCATGCGCAGGATACGGGCCAGGTAGGTCTTGTCGCCCACCTTTTCCGCCTTTACGAAGAGGACCCCCTCGCGCACAAGGGTGCCCGCATAGACCCTATGCCCCTTGCGTCTGGCCACGGGTTCGCTTCGGCCGTTGATGGGCGCCTCGTCCACGAGGGCCTCGCCCTTGACGATTCGGCCGTCCACGGCGATCTTTTCCCCCGTGTGCAGGACCACGGTGTCCCCGGGACAGACCCGCTCCACCGGGGTGCTGACCTCCACCCCGTCGACCTGGATGAAGGTCTCCTGCTCAGTCACCTCGAGAAAGTCCCGAATGGCCCGGCGCGACCGCTCCGTGATCCAGGCCTGAAGCAGGGTGCCGGCGCTGGTGATCCACAGGATCTCCATGGCGGCCATGGCCTCCCCGGCGGACACGGCGGCCAGGATGCTCCCCCCGAGGAAGCTCTCCAGGCTGATCCGGCCCTCCCGAATGCTTTGAAGGCCTTTTTTCACCAGCGGAAGGGCGGCCAGAGACGTGGCCAGTCCCAGCGGGCTCAGCAGATTCCCTGCGGTTGGGATTTTGAGGATCGCCTGCCGTACCAGGACGATTCCGGCGAGAAGGGTCATCGCGACGAAGCGCCAGAAGGCCGACGTGGTCTCCGTCGGTTCCGGTTTGGCGATGGGAAGCGGTTCCCTTCTGGCGAGGACTCCGGCCCGGTCGTTCAAAAGGGCCTTCAGTCGCTCCAAGAGCGTGGTATGGGTGACGCGGGCCGATTCATAGCGGATCACGATGCTGGCGCACACCGGGTTGACGCGCACCCAGAGTACATCCGGGGAGGCTTCCATGGCCTGCTTCACTGCATTCGAGAGCCCTTCGTTGAAGCGAAGCGTAGGGATTGTGCAACGAGTTCTGCCCGGAATGGCACATCGTACCGTGATCTGCATCATTCTCCCTTCCCGATCAGATCTCCCGTCCCCGGCGGGAGGGGCGATGCAGGTCGTCCTCCTCCCCCTGGTTGTCCAATGAAGTGGAGCCACAAGACGCACCGGCGGCTCGGTCTTGCCCCTCCCGATCCCCTGGACGCAACGCGGCCGAGCAGGCGTTGCAGCCGCCGCAGGAAGGGGTTTGGTTTCGCAGGGACTTCCAAATCGTTCGCGCGAGGTACCCCCCGGCCAGGGCCACGATGACCACAAAGATCAAGATTTCCAAGGCGTTCTCCTTTCGTCCGTTCAGGACCTTGGCTCGAGCAGGTTCAATCAGCCCGAACACCCCCGTGAGCAGCAAGAGAAGCCCGGCTCAAGAGGCCGCCCTCGAGCAGAAAAGGGTGTCTTCGGGTGCACCCAGAATTCGTCCGATCAGCTGCTGCTTGAAGGACTGGTAAGCGGTTTCCTCCTCAGGTGTGTTGCGGCCGCCCTGGTACGCAGCCACCATGTTCAGGAAGGTCCGGTCGAAGTAGCCTTCCGAGGGCCAGTACCCGCGTCGTTGGCGGCCCACCCCCACCTCGAAGTAGAACCGGCCTTTGAGCGCGATCGGGGCCTCTGCAGGTCCCGCATCGGTGTCGATGACGAGCCGGCCGTCGTTCAAGGTGCGGGCCCTGGTCACATACTCGATGCAGTCCAGGATGCCCGGCCCCGGGAAGGCCGTGAGCACGGAGAGGTCGCTGCGCTCGGGCGGCTTTTCCGGCGAAAGGTCGGCCAGCGCCCGCGCAAACAACCGGAACATCAGGGCGGTGGCGATGATTTGAGAAGGCCCGGCATACAGGGTGAGGTGCTCCCGGGTCACCGGTATGGGGATGCCGCGCTCGGACACGAGAAAGTGAATCGTCATGATCTACTCCATAAACGCTGAGGGCAGACAGACCGTCGCCGGATCCACCGCCTGCTTGAGCATGCCGTTCGCCTCGAGGAAGGCCAGGTCCTCCCGCATGCTGTCGAGGTCCTCGGCCGCCAGATGATTCGTGAACCCGGCCCAGTCGAAGAGAGTCCGCCCGTCCTTCAGCGAGATGCCGTGCTCCTCCGCGCCGATGCGAATCGCCTCTTCCTGGTTCTCCTCGATGAAACGCATGGCTTCCCTGGACACCGTCAGGTACCGCGCTATCAGCTCCGGATGCTGGGTCGCGAAGCCTTCCCGGGCGACGCTCACCAGCTTGGGCGTGACCAATCCGTCGGCTGTGGTCACCACGTGGGCCCCGGCCTCGACCGACTTGATCACGAGGCTCGCGGCCAGGAGGGCCGCATCCACCTGTCCGCTGAGCATGGCGGTTCGGGCCTTGGGCAGCCCCATGGAGACGAAACGCACATTGGATTCCTCGAGCCCTTCGCGGGCAAGGGCGGCCACCAGCATCTGATGCAACACCGTCCCCTTGGGCCCCGCAATGGTCTTCCCTTTGAGCCCGGCCACGGTTCTGGGACCGTTCTCCCGGGCCACAATGGCAAAGGTTTTGCTGGGTCTGCTGACGCCGCCCACAATCCGGACGGGGTTGCCCCCCGCGTTGGCCAGCAGCGCCGAGGTGGTGTTCATGACCGACGCGATGTCCAGGGACCCGGCGGCCATGGCCTGGGCCTGCTTGGCCCCGGAGGTGATTTCGTGCCATTGAACGGTGATGCCGTCCTCGGCAAAGGCCTTCTCCAGCATGTGCCGGGACTTCATCACCATGATTTGCAGGTTGAAAGGCGCTCTGACGTAAGAGACGTTGATCTCCTTGACCGTTTCGGCCGCGGCCGCGGACGGTGCGGCCGCCAGCACCGCCGTGGCCCAAAGCAGGGCCATGCATTTGCGCATGCTCATGTTGATTCCTCCGTTTGGTTTTTGTTCAAGATGGTTTCCAGAAGTTCCTGTTTGAGGTGTTCCAATTCCGGACTGCCGCTTCGGCGGGGGCGGGACAGGGAGACCTCTCGGTCCTTGACGATCCTTCCCTGGGCCATGATCAGGATGCGGTCGGCCAGGGTGAGCGCCTCCGCGATGTCATGGGTGATGAAAAGGACCGTCATGGGCCGCTCACTCCAGATTCGAGCCAGCTCATCCTGAAGCAGCAAACGGGTGAGGGCATCCAGGGCGCCGAAGGGTTCGTCCATGAGCAGGAGGGCGGGCTTCCGGCAGAGGGTCCGGGCCAGGGCCGTCCTTTGGGCCATCCCCCCGGAGAGCTGATCCGGGTAGGCCTGGTCGAAAGACGCGAGTCCCACCTGGCTCAGGGCCTCATCCACCAGGGCCTTTCTGTCGGGGAGGCAGACCCGTTTCAGGGCCAGAAGCAGGTTGTCGCGCACCGTAAGCCATGGAAGGAGTCGGGGCTCCTGGAACATCATGCCGAGGCGGGGAAGTCCGGCCGAATCGGCCGAGTCGGCGAAGTCGCCGGAGAACGAAACCCCGCCGCTGTCCGGAGCTTCGAGCCCGGCGATGTGACGGAACAGGGTTGTCTTTCCGCAGCCGCTGTAGCCGATCACCGCCACGAAGGCCCCGGCATCGACCTGAAACGTGACCCCGTCGAGTGCACGGACCGCCTTCCCTCCCGTACGGTAGGTCTTCTCCAGGCTGGAGACTCGGATGTCGATCACGACGTGCCTCCATCCCCTCGCACCAGGTGGAGAGACTGGCTCAGGCCTGCCGCCATACGAGAGAAGAGGGCATCGAAGGTGTACCCCAGACCTCCGATCACAAAGATGCCCAGAAACACCCGGTCGGTCCGGGCCAGTTCCTCGGCGTCGAGGATCATGTACCCCAGGCCGGAGGCTGCGGCGATCAGCTCCGCGCCGATCAGGGCACGCCAGCTGTACCCGAATCCGATGCGAAGTCCCGTGATGACCGAAGGAAGGGCGGAGGGAAGAAGCACGTGCCGAAAGGCGTCCCACCGGGTCAGATCGATGGTTTCCGCCATCTCCAGCAACCCGGCGTCGGTGTTCTTGAGACCCTCCTTGACGTTGAGAAAGATGGGGAAAAAGCTGGCCAGAATGATGATGGCAAGCTTGGAGCCTTCCCCGATGCCGAACCAGAGGATCAGGAGAGGGATGGCCGCCAGCGGCGGTGTGACCCGGATGAACTCCAGTGGAACGGCGAGCATCCGCTCCAGCCAGGGCAGAAAGTAGAGCAGGGCGGCGAGCGGCAGGGCCAGGGCGGAGGTGAGGGCGAAACCTCCAAAGACGCGTGCAAGACTGACCCAGGTATGCTGCCACAGCTCGGACGAGGCCGCGGATTCCAGCGCGGCTCTCCAGACCTCCCCGGGCGGTGGTGTCAGGTAGGGATTCAGGAGATCGAGCTGCCCCAGGAGCCACCACAGCATGAGGACGGCAGCGGGCAGCAAGGCCGTCATTCCAAGGGACTTGAATCGACGGGACAGCCGCTCTGCGGTTGGATGGAGCCCGTTGGACCGCCCGTTCCTCAGTGAATTGATCCGGGATGCATTCGCTTTTCGGGCAAGCGCGGAAGGCAACCCTTTGGTAAAGCCGTTCATCGCTTCCATGGCCTCTTTCCGGCCTGTACTCCCCATCTCCCCGGAAAAACCGCCCGCAGGCCTCAAAGGCGGGTTTGACGAAGACCTGCGAGCGGTTCGGGGGGGAGGCAGAAGGTCCTTACTCCATGTCCCGGGCCTGGATCCAGATGACCGCGTCCTGGGAGAGCTCCTTGCCCTGGTGCTCCTTTG
>CAYVVQ010000132.1:0-10740 GCA_964454455.1 uncultured Desulfobacterales bacterium
CTCCTTGTCACGGCAGGGGAAGGTGCGTTATGGTACCTGAACCGAGAGCGGGCGGGCCGCGATTCTCCCGCCGGCTCGAAAACCTGTCCGGGCGCCGCCGACTGCGCGATCCGGACGATCAGAGGAGCCGAATGCCATGACAGGGGATGTGTACGAGCGACTGGCGGAGCATCTGTCCGCTTTGGGCATGGGATACCCGGTCACGGACGACCTGCTGGAGATCCTGCGAGACAACTTCAGCCCCGAGGAGGCCCGGGTGGCCCTGGCGGTGCCCACCCGGGTCGCCCCGCTCCAGACCGTACCGGTCGACGCAATCCTTCCCCGGGTGGACCTGCCCGGGGAGGAGGTGGTCGAAATCCTGGAGCGTCTGGCCGAGCGGGGCCTCCTGTTCAGCGGGGAGACGCCTTCCGGAGAGCGGGGGTACGCCCTCCAGCAGGTGGGCTTCGGGTTCCCCCAGCTCTACTTCTGGAGGGGGGAGGAAACGGACACGGCCCGGCACATGGCCGGGCTGGTGGCCAAGTACTTCAACCGCAAGGTGACCCGGGAGGCGTACGCTTCCGAGACCCAGCCCTATCGTTACGTACCGGCATCGGGGTCCCTCGCTCCTGAGCTCCAGGCCGTGCTTCCTCATCACGCCATGGAAGCCGTCCTGGACAACGCACGGGAGTACGCCGTCTGTCACTGCGCCTGCAGGATGACGGCCCTCCTGCGGGGGCGTCCCTGCGGTCATCCCACGGAGGTGTGCATCAAGTTCGACGAGATGGCCCGATACGTCATCGACCGCGGGCTCGGGCGGGAGATCAGCCGGGAGGAGGCCGGGGAGCTGGTGGCCATGGCGGCGGAGGAAGGCCTGGTTCACTTCGTGGACAACGCCGCCGGGGACATCAAGCACAACTGCAACTGCTGCGGTTGCGCCTGCTGGAACGTGGGGACCATCCGGAGGAGGAAGATCCCCAGGGACGCCATCATGGCCACCTACTTCCTCCGGGAGACCGAGGAAGATGCCTGTACGGGCTGCGGGGCGTGCGCCGAGATCTGCCCCGTGGAGGCCGTGGCCATGGAGGAGGGTCGCCCCGTGGTGGACCTGGACTGGTGCATCGGATGCGGCGTATGCGTTCCCAGGTGCCCCGAGGGGGCGGCGGGGCTGCGAATCCGGGAGGACAGGCCCGCCGGTCTTCCGGCGGAACGATTCGAAGCGCTTCATCAAATGATTCTGCGGGAGAAGGGGCTGCTCTGATCCCATGCCCGGCGTGCGTCCCGGTCCTGACTGATTCGGGAGGAAAGAAAGCGTTGAGGTTCATCACCTTCAATCTGAGGTTCGAGAACGAGCGCGACGGCGAGAACGCCTGGTCGGCCAGGAGGGAGATGATCGTCCGTTTGATCAAGCGCTACGCGCCCTCCGTCCTGGGCTCCCAGGAAGGACGGTGGGTCCAGCTGCGCTACCTGGAAGAGCGCCTCCCGGGTTATGCCATGCAGGCGCCGACCTGCGTCAACGACGACACCTCCCAGTATCCCACCCTGTTCGTTTTCAGAGAGGCCTCCGACGTGGTGGGGCGCGAATCCTTCTGGCTTTCCCGGACGCCGAGGGTGCACTTGAGCAAGGACTGGGACAGCGCGTTTCCGCGAATGATGAGCGCCGCCCGGTTGAGAGCCCGCTCCGGGGGAACCGTCTTCTGGAGCGTCGTGACGCACCTGGATCACGCCGGGGAGGAGGCCCGTTACCGTCAGGCCGAGATGCTGGCGGACTGGATCGCCTCGAGGAGAGAGCCGGTCGTGCTCATGGGCGACTTCAACGACGAACCGGGATCCAGGACCCACGCCGTGCTCACCGCCGAGCGCACCGGCCTGATCGACACCTGGGAGGCCATGAACCGCGAGGAGGGTGAGGGCGCGTTCACCCACCACGGTTTCGAAGGCGTTCCCCAAAAGGCCAGAATGGACTGGATCCTGGCGAGCCGCAGCTTCGAGGTCGAAGGCGTTCAAATTCTACGGGATCGGGAGGAAGGCCGTTACCCGTCCGACCACTTCCCCTACCTGGCCGATTTGTCCCTGCCCCGGCCGCGCTCCTCGGGCGATACGTAACTGCAGCCGATCTTTCCGCAGCAGCGTCCCTCGCGCTTCGCCCTCCTCCTTTACTCCCGCCGGGTCGTGGTTATAGTATCCAAGGATCCCAGACCTGATGCCGTCGTGTCGACGGCGGCCGCTGGGCGGTTTTTTGCAAGGCCGTCAATACGGAGCAGAGCAAGGCCGGCTGATCGAGGGCGCCGGCGCGGGGAGTGTCGCATGTACACGGTAAAAGTCAGGTTGGCGAGGGACATCGAGGGGCTTTACGAGAGGATGAACCGGATGATGGACGAGGTGTTGAACCTGAGCCGCCCTGTGTTGTCCCAGTCCGGTGCCGGTTGGATTCCGGAGGCCGACGTCATCGAGACGGAAGACCGCCTGGAGGTCCGCGTGAACCTGGCCGGGGTCCCCAAGGATGATATCGAGGTGGCGTTCGACGAGACCTACCTGCGTGTCGAGGGGAAACGGACGCCCGACGCCCCCCCGGGATCGCGCACATGCTACCATCGGCTGGAGATGGGCTCGGGGCGTTTCGAGCGCATCTTTCGGATACCCGTTCGTATCGACCCGGATCACATCGAGGCGATGCTGGTTGACGGAATTCTGACGGTTCGGATGTTCAAGCCCGGTCAGCCGTCGAAGAGCCGCATCGTAACCGTCACGGATTGATCTACAGGGAGTATCGAGAATGAAAGACAAGGAAAACGGACTGCCGGACGTCCTTCCGGTTCTTCCGGTACAGGAGTCTGTTCTCTTTCCGCGAATGATCGTTCCGCTGATGATCCGCGACGAGACATCCGTTCAGCTGGTGGACGAGGCCCTCCGGACCAACAAGCTGATCGCGGTTTCGCTGATCCAGGAAGCCGAGGACCTGGAGCAGGGCGCGGAAAGCGTCTGCGACGTGGGAACCGCCGGTCAGATCGTCAAGCTGAACAAGGGAGAAGAAGGCACCATGGTGGCGGTCCAGGGGCTCGTCAGGATCGGCATCGGGGAGACCGTGTCCACGGAGCCGTACCTCAATGCCAGGGTGTGGGAGCTTCAGGAGGAGGTGCAGCAGGATCAGGAGCTCGATGCCATGACGGCCAACGCCCAGGGCCTGTTCAAGCTCATCGTGGATCTCTCCCCCTACCTTCCCCAGGAGCTCGCCCAGGCGGCCAGAAACGTGAAAGAGCCGGGTCCCCTGGCCGACCTGATCGTCTCCACCCTCAACCTGGATCGCTACAAGAAGCAGGAGATCCTGGAATCCCTGGACGTCAAGGAGCGGATGTCCCTGCTGACCGTGTATCTCAACGAGGAGCTGGAGCTCCAGAAGATGGGGCAGAAGATCCAGGACAAGGTCAAGGAGGGGATGGAGAAGAACCAGCACGAGTACTTTCTTCGTGAGCAGCTCAAGGCCATCCAGGACGAGCTGGGCATGGAGGAGGAAGAACCCTCGGAGATCGCCGAGCTGCGGGAGAGGATCGAGGAGAAGCCGCTTCCCGCGGAGGTGCGGGATGCGGCGGAGAAGGAGCTGGAGCGCCTTTCCAGGATGCACGCATTTTCTTCGGAGTACACCGTTTCCAGGACCTACCTGGACTGGATCCTGGACCTGCCCTGGGAGGAGGGAACCGAGGACACCCTCGATCTGGAAAAAGCCGGGGAGGTCCTCGAGAAGCATCACTACAACCTGGAAAAGGTCAAGCGCCGGATCCTGGAGTACCTGGCGGTCCGCAAGCTCAATCCCGAGCACAAGGGCTCCATTCTCTGCCTGGTCGGCCCGCCCGGTACCGGCAAGACGAGCCTGGGCCGGTCCATTGCAGAGGCCATGGGACGCCATTTCGTGCGCATGTCCCTGGGAGGCGTCCGGGACGAAGCGGAGATCCGAGGGCACCGGCGGACCTACGTGGGTTCCCTTCCGGGCCGCATTATCCAGGGCATCAAGCGGGCGGACTCCAACAACCCGGTCTTCATGCTCGACGAGATCGACAAGGTGGGAGCGGACTTTCGCGGGGACCCCTCCTCGGCCCTCCTCGAGGTCCTGGACCCGGAGCAGAACGTGGCGTTTTCGGATCACTACCTGGAGCTCGATTTCGACCTCTCCAGGGTGATGTTCATCACCACGGCCAACCAGCTGGATCCGGTCCCGCCGCCCCTGAAGGACCGCATGGAGGTGCTGGAGCTGTCCGGTTACACGGAAGACGAGAAGGTGCGCATCGCCGAGCGATTCCTGATTCCCCGGCAGATCAAGGCCCACGGCCTCAAGAGGAAGCAGCTGGTCTTCCGGAGGCCTGCGCTTCGTAAAATCATCCGCGAGTACACGCGGGAGGCCGGGCTTCGCAACCTGGAACGGGAGATCGGATCGGTGTGTCGGGGTATTGCGCGCAAGGTGGCGGAAGGTCAGGACAGGAAGTACGTCATCACGGCGGACGACCTGAAGGAGTACCTGGGAAATCCCCGGTACACCCTGGATGTGGCGGAGCGAACCTCCATACCGGGGGTGGTGACGGGACTGGCCTGGACCCCCACGGGCGGGGACATCCTGTTCATCGAGGCCACCAAGATGCCGGGCAAGACCCACCTCGTGCTCACCGGCCAGCTGGGAGAGGTGATGAAGGAGTCGGCCCAGGCGGCCCTGAGCTACATCCGGGCGAACGCCCGGGACCTCGGGCTGCAGGAGGACTTCTACAAGGACGTGGATCTGCACATTCACGTACCGGCCGGCGCCATCCCCAAGGACGGGCCGTCCGCCGGCGTGACCATGCTCACCGCGCTGGCTTCGCTCCTCACCGGGAAGGCCGTCCGCCCCAAGACCGCCATGACCGGCGAGATCACGCTCCGGGGTTCGGTCCTCCCCGTGGGAGGCATAAAGGAGAAGGTCCTTGCAGCCAGCCGCAGCGGCATTCGGCACGTGATCCTGCCCAAGGAAAACCGGAACGACCTGGAGGACCTGCCGGAGAAGGTCAAGAAGCAGATCTCCTTTCACGAGGTGAGCCGCATGGGGGAGGTTCTGCACCTGGCCCTGGACGGGAAAGGCCGTGGGGAACGGTAGATCCGGATACGAAGGAGGGAGGCCCATGAAAAGCTATCGAAAAGAGCTCTGGTTTCACGTGCCCACGAGGCGCGCGTTGATCAACATCACCCCGCAGGTGGAGGACTGCCTGGAGGAGAGCGGCATTCGCGAGGGCCTGCTCCTCTGCAACGCCATGCACATCACCGCCTCGGTGTTCATCAACGACGACGAGGCGGGGCTCCACCAGGACTACGAAGAGTGGCTGGAGCGGCTGGCGCCGCACGAGCCGGTCGGTTCCTACAGGCACAACGTGGGTGAGGACAACGCCGATGCGCACATGAAGCGCCAGATCATGGGCCGCGGGGTGGTGGTGGCCGTCACGGACGGCCGGCTGGATTTCGGGACGTGGGAGCGGATCTTCTACGGCGAGTTCGACGGGAGAAGGAAAAAGCGGGTCCTCGTGAAGATCATCGGGGAGTGAGCGTCACGGCCTCAGCTCGAGGTTCTGCCCCACCCGGATCAAGGAGCCCTGAATGCCGTTGAGCTCGCGGATCGTGTGGACGGGGACCCCGGACCGCCGTGAAATGCCGATGAGCGTGTCCCCGCGCTGCACCACGTAACGCACACCCGTGATGTCCCCGCCGCTGCCGATGGCGTAGGCCTCGCACATGGTCTCGAGCACCCGGGCCAGGCGGGGACCCTGGCCCTGGGGAACCTTGACCACGTACCGGCCGGAGGGCATGTTGTTGCCGAGGATGTGCGGGTTGAGCTCCTTGATCGTTTTGAAGTCCGTGCCCAGCTTTCCGGCCACCTCCACGATGGGTACGGTGGCCGGCAGGTTTATCTCCACCTGGTCGCAGGGGATTGGTCGGTACACCCGGTTCGCCGGGATTCGGTAGCCGTACCGGGTGGGGTCCTCGAGGATCAGCTTGATGGCGGCGATGCGGAAGATGTATCTTTCCGTCTCGAGCGGCAGGTTCAGCTGATAGAATCCATCCACCCGCTGACGTTTCATTTCCTTTCTCAGCCTGGTCTCCCCGCAGTTGTAAGCGGCCATGGCCAGGGCCCAGTTCCCGAACATCCCGTGTAGCGACTTGAGGAAGCGAAGGGCCGCGGATGTGGACCGCTCGAAATCGCGGCGTTCGTCGATGCGGCGGTCCTTGCGAAGCCCGTTGTGGCGAGCCGTGCGCGGCATGAACTGCCAGGGTCCCATGGCGCCCCTGTGGGAGCGGATGTGGGGGATGAGCGCGCTTTCCGCCACGGCCAGGTACTTCAGATCCTCGGGCAAGCCTTCTTCCGCCAGCCGATTTTCGATGTGAGGAAAGTAGCGGCCCGCCCGCTTCAGCCACATGAACACCTGGGCCTGGTCCCAGGCCGAGATGGTGAGCTCCCGGTCGAGCATTTCCCGCACGTGACGCCGGTCCAGCGGAACCGGTTCGCCGCACAGAAAGAGGACGTCGGGGAGAGGGAGCTCCTCGTAGACGGCCGTGGCCGGGCCCTGATCGGCGGACGCAGGCGCCGGCAGAAAAAGGAAGAGCGCGACGATCGCCACAGGCCGGATCATCGACCCGATCAAGAGACGCAAAACCCTTGGTGTCATACAACAACCGCTCCTGTTGGCATCATCTGCGGCGGAAGGCGCTCGTGCTCTCCCCGGCCCCGCCTGGATCGAGAGTGACCCATCGCCCCGATCCTAAGGGAAACCGGCGCGAGCTTCAAGGTCAATTCCCGCATCGAGCCTGTCGATTCGGACCGTACGGGAATCCCGGCCGGGTGGGTCTCACGACCCATGCGCGGGTTCGGCATGGATCAAGGGCCGTCCACAGGCGGGCGAGGAGGGGGATCCTACTGATAAGATCGGGGATCGAGACCCATCTTTCGGATCTTGTAGTGGAGCAGCTGCCGCGAGATCCCGAGCCGTCTGGCGGACTCCGAGACCCGGCCGCCGGTCTCTTCCAGGGTCCGGCAGATCAACTCCCGTTCCTGGCGGGTACGGTACTCGGTGAGGCTGACCGGCGTATCGGGCTCGCCCTCCGTCGCCGGGTCCGCGGAGGTTTCCGAGGAGGCGAGGCCGGCTTCCTCCTCCTCCGTCGCCGGGTCCCTCGAAACGCAGCACATGGGGTCCCATTCCAGGTGCCGGGCCCGAATCACCTCGTTACGCCCGATCTCGTTCATGGCCCCTTCGATCACGTGCTCGAGCTCCCGGACGTTGCCCGGCCATGCATAGGTCTGGAAGAGCGCCATGACGTTCTTGGAAACCGCCTGGACCTCCGTGCCGAGCTCCAGGTTGCACTTGGAGATGAAGTGGAGGACCAGGGCCTCCAGATCCACCTTGCGTTTGCGGAGGGGGGGGAGCCGCAGGACCACCACGCCGAGACGGTAGAAGAGGTCCTTCCGGAGCGTTCCTTCCCGGATGGACTCGGGGGGATCCTGGCAGAGCGAGCTGATCACCTTGACGTTCACATCGATCTCGCGGGAGGAACCCAGGCGCCTCACCTTCCGTTCCTGGAGCACGCGCAGCAGCTTGGCCTGGAGACCCAGGGGCATGGAGTCCAACTCGTCCATGAACAGCGTTCCGCCCCGGGCCTCCTCGAAGAGGCCGGGCTTGTCTACGGCCTCGGTGAACGCCCCGCGCACCGTGCCGAAAACGAGGCTTTCCTGCAGGGTGTCCGGAAGGGCCGCGCAGTTCACGGCCACGAACGGGCGCTCCCTCCGCGAGCTGAAGTTGTGGATTCCCTGGGCGAAAAGCTCCTTCCCGGTACCCGTCTCGCCGGAGATCATGATGGGGGAGTTGGAGTTCGCCGCCGCCCGGGCCCGTTCCACGCAGCGCAGGAACCCCGGGTCCGCGCCGATCAGGTCGGCGAAGATGTACCTCGTGCCGTTGTTGAACTGACGTTCTTCCTCCCGCACCAACGCAGCCGAGGTGGAGATCTCCTTCTGCAGGATCTCCTGGTCTCTCACAAAGCAGATGGCCCCTTCGAGACGGCCGCCCGCCTTCAGGGGATACACGCTGTGAATGGCATTACAGAGCTTTCCGTGCGGCGGCCGGTAGTAGAAGACCTGGTTGAGGATGGGCTGTCCGCTCTGGAGGCAGCGCATGATCATGCTGTTTTCCTCGTTCAGGTTGTAGAGGTCGGTGACCTTCTTTCCCACGGATTCCGACGGGGGCAAGTGGTCGATGCTCGCCTGCGCGCGGTTGGCGAAGATCACCGTCCCAGAGCGATTCGTGATGATCACCCCTTCCGGAAAGTCGGAGAACACCTCCAGGAAGTCCACGCTGGTGAGATCCATGCCCCACGGGGGGCAAGTCCCGGTTTCATCCACCATGGCCATGCCGTCTCTCCCTCCACCTCACGAGAAAAAAGCCCACCCGGGAACCTTGACGACGCCGTATTTCCTGTGTGGGCCTTTCCTCTGACCGCCTCGACAAGTGCCCTCCGGAAGACGGGGCCTCCAGGGGGTTCCTCAAGGAAATCGCGCTCCGGATTCTGCGCCCCTTCGGAATGCGTGTCAAGCAATTTCCGGGCCAGAACCGGATGGTCGCATCCCTTCGGGACGGACCTCAGCTGCGCTTCCTGCTTCCGTAACAGTTGAGGTTTCGATACTTCTCCCGGAAGGATTGGAGAAGGGGGGTGACCTCCCTCCCTGGCGGGCGGCTTTCCTCGAGCCTTCTTGCGATCTCCCCGGGGGAGAGTCGGACGTCCAGCCTCCGCCCCGGCACGTCGATGTCGATCACATCCCCGTCCCGAATCGCGCCGATGGCCCCGCCGTTGTACGCCTCCATCTCCGCATGGCCGATGCAGGGACCGGTGGTGGCCCCGGAAAACCTTCCGTCCGTGATCAGGGCGACCCGCTGGTACCCGGCCCCCATGATCGCGTCCGTGGGCGTGAGCATCTCCGGCATGCCGGGCGCTCCGGCCGGACCCTGGTAAGGCAGGACCACCACGTCCCCTTCGTGGATCCCGCCCGCCTGAAGGGCGTCCAGGAGACTCCCTTCCGAGTGAAACACCTTGGCCGGACCGGAATGAACGCGCATCTCGGGGCTGAGCGCCGTCTGCTTGATGACGGCGCTGTGGGCGATGTTTCCCTTGAGGACCGCGATCCCACCCTCCTCGTGACAGGGACGATCCATGGGCCTGATGACCTCGTCGTCCCGGACGGTCGCCCGCCCGGCCACCTCTTTCAGGGAGAGCCCTTCACAGGTCCGGGTGCCATGGAGCATGTCGACGAGACGCGAGAGGATGGCGGGAATGCCGCCGGCCCGATCGACGTCCAGCATCTCATGGGACCCGGCCGGGATGATGGAGCAGAGGTTCGGCGTCTCCCGGGAGATGCGGTCAAAGCGCTCCACCGGGATGTCGATGCCGTTCTCCTTGGCCACGGCCGGTATGTGCAGCACCGTGTTGGTCGAACCGCCCATGGCCATGTCCACCCGGACGGCGTTCTCAAAGGCTTCTTCCGTCATGATGTCCCGGGGACGAAGGTCTTTCTGCACCAGGTCCACGATGCGCCGGCCCGTCTCGTAGGCCTGCCGGGCCTTCTCGGGATCGACGGCCGGCGTGGTGGCGGTCCCGCTCAGGGACATGCCGAGGACCTCCGTCACAACGGCCATGGTGTTGGCGGTGTACAGCCCCACGCAGGCTCCGGCGCCACAGGCCATCATCGGGAGCATGGCCTCGGCCTCGGACTCGCTGAGCTTGCCCGCCTTGACCCGTCCCACCAGGCCGAACCCCTCGATGGGGTGGTGCTTGCCGCCTTCGATCCGGTTCGCGGTCATGGGCCCCCCGGTGATCATCACGGCCGGCAGGTTGAGGCGGCCGGCCGCCATGAGCATGCCCGGCGTGATCTTGTCGCAGTTGGTGACCCCGACCCAGCCGTCCAGGGAGTGGGACAGGACCATGATCTCGATATTGTCCGCGATGTGCTCCCGGCTGGGAAGACTGAGGCGCATCTCGACGTGCATGGCGATGCCGTCGCAGACCCCGGGGACCCCCCACCGGAAGGGCACGCCGCCCCCGTCGCGGATGCCCCTGGCCACCTCCCCGGCGAGGACGTCCAGGTGGATGTGACCGGGAATCAGGGTGTTGAAGCTGTTGGCGATGCCGATGAACGGTTTGTCCGATGCCAGGTCCTCGGCGGTCGTGCCTGCGGACATCATCAGGGCCCTGTGCGGCAGCGTGGCGATCCCGCGCTTCAATGTGTCCGATCGTCGTTTCATGGGTGTGCTCCTTTTTTTCTGGATGAACGTCTGTGCCGGTGCGCTCACCGGCCGGGCCCTCGACCTCCCGGCTCCGCCCAGGTGGATCGGGTCTCGAGACGGCCGGCCCCGGCGTTTTCGCGGCGTTGACAACGGGAAGGTGCGCGTACTACCATCACCGGCGAGGCGCTGAGGGGGCTCGGGAGAGACGGGGGCGGGCTCGACGGCCCGGGCCGTGAACATGGACCCTGAGCCTACCGGCGCTTGCATAGGATGAAAACCGACCCCTGTCAAGAGAATGATTGATGACGGAGCCGGAGGGATCGATGGAAGAGCTGGTCTGCATCTTCTGCGGCGGGGAGGCCGAGCTCGCCGGCCGGTGAATCAACGCGCGTGTGGTCTGCAGGTCCTGCGGCATGGAGACCCGGACGGAGGACTACCGGGACCAGATCGAGGCCCGCTGCGATCGGCTGTGGGAGGAGCAGGGGGA
>CAYVVQ010000133.1:0-6803 GCA_964454455.1 uncultured Desulfobacterales bacterium
TCATGTCTCTTCGATCCCGATAGCGATTCCGATTTCGATTTGGATGATCCCAACCTGATCATATCATCGTATTGAGTGGGTTATCGAATTATGATGGAGGCGCAAAAAGCCCTGAACCTTGAGATCTGCCCACGGAATATCCATAGGTTATGGCGCTTCCAGCGGCGGGTGAGCGGGTTTTTGCGAACCCGTCAATTATGCAAAAACGTCCCCTGTCTCCCTCAGTCTTTCAGGATGCCGGTCTCCCGGGCCTTGCCGATGACGAACCGGTGGATGTCCCCCAGGGTCCGGATCTTGCGAATCTCCTCCTCGTCCCGGATCTTGATCTTGAAGGTTTGCTCCAGTGCGATGACCATGTCCACCATGTCCAGGCTGTCCAGACCCAGGTCGTCGAACAGCGTGGCCTCGGGCCTCATGTCGGCCCGGTCCAGCTCGAACTCCTCCTCGAGAGAGGCATCGATACGTTCGATGATCTCCTGCTCAGTCATGCTCGGCTCTCCGTAGGACGATCGATGAGTTCACCCCGCCGAAGGCGAAGTTGTTTTTCAGGGCGCAGGACGTCCCCTCGAGCACCGTTTCCGTGACGTGCCGGATGTCCGCGCAGGCCGGGTCCACGTTGTCGAGGTTCAGGGTCGGGGGAATGCAGGAGCGGTTCATCGTCTCGAGCACGGCCACGATCTCCAGGGCCCCGCTCGCCGCCATGGTGTGCCCCAGGTTGCCCTTGAGGCTGCTCACCCGGGGGCGCGCGCCGAACAGCCGGTGTATGGCCTCGCTCTCGGCCCGATCCCCCTGGTCGGTCCCGGTGGCGTGGGCGTTGATGTAGTCGATCCGGTCCGCCGGCATCCCCGCGTCCTCCAGGGCCCTGCGCATGCAGGTCTCCATGGAGTCCGCGCTGGGATTCACCATGTTGGAGGTGTCGGACACCGTGGCGAACCCCGCCACCTCGCCCAGGACGGCTGCACCCCGGCGCCTGGCGGACTCGAGGGACTCCAGGACGAGGATGCCGCAGCCGTCCGCGCACACCACGCCGTCCCGGTCCCGGTCGAAGGGTCGCGGCGTTCGCTCCGGAGCGTGGTTGAACCCGCAGGACGATGCGTTCATGATGTCGAAGGTCGCCGTGATCAGCGG
Source organism: uncultured Desulfobacterales bacterium (assembly GCA_964454455.1). Lineage (GTDB taxonomy): Bacteria > Desulfobacterota > DSM-4660 > Desulfatiglandales > HGW-15 > JAIPEI01. Next base: position 1,129 of record CAYVVQ010000133.1, read on the forward strand.
GTGGTACTCCTCGGCCCCGCCGCAGACCATGATCTCCTGCCTTCCGAAGGCGATCATCTCGGCCCCGTACCCCACGGTCTGGCAGCTGGTGGAGCAAGCCGAGGAGGCGGCCAGCACCCGCCCGGTGATGCCCAGGGCGTGGCTCACGTTGGCCGCGCAGGAGTGGTTCATGATCTTGAAGAAGCCGGTGGAGCGCATCTTCTCCAGGCTGTTGAAGTTGAAGAAGTCCGAGTAGGACTGCTGTGTGCTGATGGTGCTGCCGACGCTCGAGCCGATGGAGACGCCCATGTCGCCGCCCGCACACTGCTCCGCGCCCAGCCCGGCCTGACGCAGGGCGTCGCCGGCGGCCAGGACGGCGTAGACGGACATGGGGGACATGGTCCTGCGGTGCTTGCGGGGAATGATCCTGGGGTCGATCTCGGGGACCGGCGCCGCGACCAGGCTTCTCAGCCCCTCGTACCGCTCGAGCTCGTCCACGAGCCTCACCCCGCTCCTCCCCTGGAGCAGGGCCTCGACCAGGGTCTCCACGCCCCTGCCGAAGGGGGACACCACCCCCATGCCCGTGACCACGACCCGCCTTCGCTCCGCCATTTCCGTCCCCGAACGCTCCCGTATACCGTGAAATTGACAACCCCGACCGTCCCCCGCCTCCACCGGAGAGCGAGACCGTCCGCCCGGCCCGTCCCCGGCCTGCGGGGACCCGGAACCGAGGGGTCAGGGTATCCTAGAGTCCCGGAAGTCCAGAATCAAGCAGGAATTCGTGCCGCCGAAGCCCGCGGCGTTCAGGAGAGCGACCCCGGGGGGCCGGTCGAGCGGCTTCCTCAGGACGGCGAGCCGGCGGGAGCTCTCGTCGGGCTCCTCGAAGTTGATGTTCGGGGCGAGGAACCCCTGCCGGGCCATGATCACGCAGTAGACGGCCTGGGAGGCGCCGGACATCCAGAGCTCGTGCCCCGTCATGGATTTGAGGGAGGAGACCGGCGGCGTCCGGTCGCCGAAGAGGGCGGTGATCTGCTCGGCCTCGGCGCGGTCGCCCGCCGGGGTGGCGGTGGCATGGGCGCAGACGTAGTCCACGTCGCTCGGGACCAGGCCGGCCGTTTTCAGGGCGGACCCCATGGCCCGGAGCAGGCCGTCGCCGCTCGGAAGGGAGATGTGCCCTCCGTCCGACGAGAAGGCGTAGGCCAGGACCTCCCCGAGCACGGGCGCGCCGCGGGCGAGGGCGATATCGTACTGCTCCAGGACCAGCGCGGCGGCCCCGCCGCCCGGGACCAGGCCGTCGCGGGACCGGTCGAACGGGCGGCAGGCGGCCTCGGGCTCGTCCACCCGGACGGAGAAGGCGCCGAGGCCGTCGAAGCTGCACATGGACTCCCAGTTGATCTCCTGGGCCCCGCCGCAGATGACCCGCTCCTGCCTGCCGAGGGCGATGAGATCGGCGGCCTGGCCCACGGCGTGGCCGCCGCTGGCGCAGGCCGCGCTCACGGTCCAGCAGGCGCCCTGCGTCTTGAGCAGGGTGTTGAGGTTGACCGTGATGGTGGAGGTGATGCACTGGAAGGTGAGGCCGGTCCCGATGGACGCCGTGTCCTGGAAGCGGAGGAGACGCTGGGCCTGCTCGACGTTCGCGGTGCAGCTGGAATCGCACCCGAAGATGAGCCCGGTCCGCGGGTTCTGGATCTCCTGAGGGGCCAGCCCGGCCATGTCCACGGCGTCCCGCGCCGCGGTGTAGGCCTGCTGGGCGAACTCGGGCATGCCCCTGCGCTGCTTCCTGGTGAGGCGCGCGCAGCCGTCGAACCCCCGCACCATCCCGGTGAGAGGGCTCCGAAACCCGAGCTCGACGCGCCGGGGGTCCACGACCACGCCGGACCTCCCGGCCCTCATGGCGGCCCCGACGCTTGCGGGATCGCATCCCAGGCTGGAGACGATCCCGATTCCCGTGACGGCGACTCGGTGCATGGTGCGCCTGCTCCTCGAAAAATGGGGTTACATTCCGCCTCTGCCTGCAGAAACGGGCGTCCGTCAACGGCGGCATGTAAAATGCCGCCCTACAGAACCGGCCGGTCCAAAGGGGCCTGGAGACCGGAATCCGGGCACCCCCTCCGGAGGAGGGAGGAGCGCCCTCCCAACCCTCGCGAGCCGACCACCCCCAGCCTCGCAGATCGACGCAGAGATTGACGCATTCGCAAAAACCCGCTCACGCGCCGCTGGAAACGTTATAACCTATTGATACTCATAGGGCAGATCTCAAGGCTTGGGGCTTTTTGCGACCCCATTATAGATTGGGAAAAAGGACCATTTCCCGCGGAAACGACTACGGCATGTAGACACCGCCGTTGACGGAGACGACCTGCCCCGTGATGTAGGAGGCGGCGTCAGAGCAGAGGAACCGCACCGTCTCGGCCACCTCCTCGGGCCTCCCCAGCCTCCCCGTCGGGATCATGGGAAGCACGGCCTCCATGGGGAGCTCGCCGGTCATCTCCGTCTCGATGAACCCCGGTGCCACGGCGTTCACGAGGACGTTCCGCCTGGCCACCTCGCGCGCCAGGGTCCGGGTGGCGCCCATGAGCCCGGCCTTGGCCGCGGCGTAGTTCACCTGGCCCGGCAGCCCCATCTGCCCGGAGGTGGAGGCGATGTTGACGATCCGCCCCTCCCGGCTCCCGAGCATGGACCGGAGCAGGAGCTTGGTCACGTGGAAGAACCCGTCCAGGTTCACGGCCATGACGTCCCGCCACTCCTCCGGGCTCATCCAGACCATGAGGGCGTCCCGGGCGAGGCCGGCGTTGTTCACCAGGGCGTAGGGCGTCTCCTGCTCGAGCAGCGGCTCCAGCTGCGCGCCGGCCCCTTCCCGGTCGGTCACGTCGAAGGGCACGAGCCGGCACTCCCCGCCGGCCTCCCTCACCCGCGCCGCCGTCCGCCCCGCGGCCTCGTGGTCCCGCCGGTAGTTCAACCAGATGTCGTACCCGTCCCCGGCCAGGGCCTCGCACACGGCCGCGCCGATGCCCCGGCCGCCGCCGGTCACCAGGGCGATCCTCCGCCCGGGTCTCTCCCCGGCCTCCCCACCCCGCTTCCGAGCCCGGGCCGCGCTCATGCTTTCCTTCCCGCGATCACAAGGGTCATCCCGTCTCCTCCGGCCGCCTCAGCGTTGCCGCTTCCCCACGGAGAACGCGCGCCCCAGGTAGTCCCCGAGCCTGTAGTAGCCCCGGCTCTCCGGAGCGAAGATCAGCGGCTTCACCCTGGCCATGTCCGGCACGCCGTCCTCGCCGAGCACGTCCTCCTCCGCCTTGACGTCCAGGACCTCTCCCACGAACTGGGTGTGAAGCCCGAGCTCCAGGGTCTCCACCAGCCGGCACTCGAGCACCACCGGGCACTCCGCCACGTAGGGGGCCTCCACGTGCTCGCCCCGGACCGGCGTCAACCCGGCGGCGGCGAACTTGTCCTCCTCCCGGCCCGAGGCCATGCCGAGGTAGTCGACCTTCTCCACCATCTCCTCGGAGGGGATGCTCAGCGTGTAGGCCTTCCGCTCCACGATGTTCCCGTAGGTGTAGGTGGCCTTTCTGAGGGAGACGTACACGCAGGGAGGCTTGGAGCAGCAGATGCCCGTCCAGGCGGCCGTCATGCCGTTCGGTTTCATGATCTTGTCGTAGGTGCCCACGATGAGGGCCGGGGTGGGGTAGAGCAGGGTCCTGGGGCCGATGGATGTCTTCATGAAGGGCCTTCCTTTCCGCGCCTGGTGGGATTACGGACCCAGCACCTCCGGGTCCGGCGTCACGCCGAACTGCGCGGCGATCGCACGCAGCTCCTTCTCCCCGAGCCGCGCGGCGGCGCCTCCCGCCGCCGCGGCCTTCAGGTAGATCTCGCACGCCTTCTCCACGGTCTCGATCAGGCCGATCGCCTCGTCCAGCGACCGCCCCGCGGCGACCACGCCGTGAAAGGGCCACACCACGAGCCGGCGCCTTTCGAGCCCCCGGGCCGTGGCCCCGGACAGGTCCTGGGAGCCCGGAAGGCACCAGTCCGCCACCTCGATCCCTTCCGGGAAAAGCGCAATGCACTCGGAGTGCATCGACCAGAGAAGCCGGGTGAGAGAGATCGTATCCGGGCTCAGTGCGGAGGTCAAGGCGACGAGGTTCGGGGCGTGCGCGTGGGCCAGGGCGCACCCCGCGCCCCACGCCCCCGCCCGGATCCTGGCCGCGTGTCCGGCCAGGTGGGACGGGATCTCCGAGGAAGGAGCCCCGGCCGGCTCGAACCCGCGCACCGTTCGGTACCGCCCGCCCTGCGAGTCGAGCTCGATCACACCGCATCCCTCGAGGGGCGACTCCCGAATGCACCGGAAGAGGCTTCCCCGGGCGCTCACCAGAAAGGCCGCCCCGGCCAGCTCGGGCAGCTCGAACCCCGCCTCGACCCACGGGGCCTTCTCCCGCTTCCCGTGCGCGCCGCCCGGCCGTCCGGGATCCACCAGGACGCTCAGGTTCCCGGCGCCCCCCTCGGCCCAGCCGTTGAGCCACATGTCCCGCGCGCACCGCGCGGCGCGCGCCGCCAGCTCCTCGAAGGACGTTGTTTCGCCCTTCCCTTCCTCTTTCCCCTTTTCTCTTTCCTCTCTCATCTCACCTCTCGTCACCCGCCTCTTCTCTTTTCACCGACAGGTCGTAGAACCGGTAAAACAGGATGGTCAACGTGGCGGAGAGGACCATGAACACCATGGAGGTGATCACCGCCACAGCGAAGCCCTGGAGGGAAAGCCTCGCGAGTGCGTAGCTCGAGATGATGTCCACGCCGATGAGCAGGAACGAGAGGACCACGGTGCAGGCGAGGATCTCGCCCGTGAAGCCCCGGGCCCGCACGTTGCTCCTGACCAGGGCCTCCCTGGGGTGCATCCCCTCGAGCACCACGCAGAACTCGGCCAGCGCGAGCCTGGCGAAGAAGATCAGCCCCGGGACGACCAGGGCCAGCAGGCCCGCGAAGATGATCACCGTGCTGATGAGGTAGACGCCCAGCAGGTCCATCCAGCACCGGAAGCCCACAGCGAGGCACTCCCCGAAGGATCTCTCCTCCCCCGCGGCCAGCCCCGAGATCAGCCAGATCAGGCCCGCGGTGTAGACCGGCCGGAACAGGAAGTTGATGCCGAAGGGCATCCAGTGGATCAGGCCCGCGCCCTCGACCTCCACGGCCCGGAAGGCGACGTAGGTCTCCAGGAGCACGATCGGCAGGGTGACCGGGACGAGAAACCGGGCGATGTCCAGGATGAACGTCTTGAAGAAGGCAAGGGTCTCGAACAGTCGTCGGAACATGAGGCGGCACCGTCTCCACGAAAAAGGGTCGATGCCCCGAGCATAGACGGCCGCCGCCCCGCTGTCAAAGGGGACCAGGGGACGTATTTGCATAATTCGATAACTTCTCCAGATGCCTGCCATGGGGAAGAGATGCGCGGGGTGAAGATGCCCTTCGATGGTCCGGGGAGAAGAGTTATCGAATTATGCAAATACGTCCCCTATCCAAAAGCACTCGACAACCGCCGCTCGGGGAGGCTATGATCAAACCCCATGGCACCCAAGAGGCTTTACAACCCCGGTGATCCCGTCACCAGCTTCACGGCGGAGCCCGGCCTGGTGCTCTCCCCGGGGGACCTCGCGTGCGCCCGGGAGCGGCTCGCCGAGGGTCGGAGGCCCGGGAGCTTTTTCGCACCGGGC
>CAYVVQ010000133.1:6903-8954 GCA_964454455.1 uncultured Desulfobacterales bacterium
CTGCGATCGCTGCTCGAGGAGATCCGGGCCTGAGAGGAGGAGGGAGCCGATGGAAGACTGCATCTTCTGCAAGATCGCGAAGGGCGAGCTGCCCTGCCACAAGGTGTACGAGGACAACAAGGTGATCGCCTTCGAGGACATCAGCCCCGTGTCCGAGGGCCACACCCTGGTGGTGCCCAAGCGGCACGCGGAGAACCTCTTCGAGATCGCCGACGAGGACCTCGCCGCCGTGCACCTGGCCAGCCGGCGGATCCTCAAGGCCATTCGGAGGGCGCTGGACCCCGTCGGCGTGGCCGTGCTCCAGCTGAACGGCCGGGGCGTGAACCAGATCGTCATGCATTACCACGTGCACCTGATCCCCCGGGCGGCGGACGGCCCCGCCCTGCCGGTCAGCGACTGGGGGGCGCAGGAGGGGGACCCGGAGGCCCTGGCAAAGACGGCGGAGAAGATCGCCGCGGCGGTCTGAGGGGAAGCGTGGGGTCCGGCCGCTACTGGACCAGCTCCACGTTCCAGTAGAGATAGTCCCTCCAGGCGGAGGGAATCTCCTTGACGCCGATGGTGATGCGGACCGAGGGCACCCAGTCGGGGCGGCACGGCTTCCGGATCAGGCGCATGCGCGCCTCCTCGGGCGTCTTCCCGCCCTTCTTCCGGTTGCAGGTGACGCAGCAGGTGACGATGTTCTTCCACTCGGTCCGTCCCCCGCGCGACCGGGGAAGGACGTGATCGTAGGTGAGCTCCTCCGTGGGAAACTTGCGGCCGCAGTACTGGCACCGGTGCCGGTCCCGGGCGTAGATGTTCTGGCGGGAGAAGCGGACAGGCCTCCTGGGCCGCTTCACCAGCCGGAGGAGGCGGACCACCGATGGGAGCCGGATGGTGACGCTGACCGAACGGATGTCCTTTCCGTACTCCTCGATGACCTCCACCTTGCCGAGGCAGAGCAGCGTGATCGCCTTCCTCCAGTCGATGACCTTCAGAGGCTCGTAGCTCAGATTCAGGAGTAGGACCTGCTCCATGTCGAGTCCCTGCCGTCTGCGGGTTCGCAGGGAATAAGGTTCACCCGGGCGACCGTGTGGAAATCTACATAAACAAAAACGCACGAAAAGACAAGAGATAAAATGGCACTCGTCGGATGGATCGCAGGAGGCGCCGCCTCCTACCTGGGCCTCGCCCTGGTCATGACCTACGGGGTCCACCGCATCCCCCGAAGGCCCGTGCACGAGCCGCCGGACTGGGGGCGCGTGACCGACGCCCGCATCCCGGCCGCGGACGGCGGCTCCCTCGAGGTGTGGCGCGTGGAGCCGGAAGGCCCCTCGCAGGGGACCGTCCTTCTCGCCCACGGCTGGAGCCGGAACCGGGACCGCATGGTGGGACGGGCCCGCCTGTTCGGGAGCCTGGGGTACACCACCCTCCTCCACAGCGCCCGGGACCACGGGGGCTCCACGCCCTACCGGTTCATGAACGCCTTCCGCTTCGCCGAGGACATCGAATCGGTGATGGCCTGGGCCGGCGAGCCGGTGATCCTCTACGGCCACTCCGCCGGGGCGGCCGGCGCGGTCATCGCCGCGCACCGGAACCCCGATGCGGTGCGCCTGCTCTTCCTGGAGGGGTGCTACGAGCGCACCCGCAAGGCCCTCGTGCGCCTCTACGGAAAGCACATCCCGGTGGTGGGAAAGGCCTTCGCCCCGGCCGTCGTGACCTGGATGCACCTCTTCTACCTGGGGGGCATGGACAGGGTGGACCCGGTCCGGCTGGCCCCGGACCTGGACCTCCCCGTGCTCCTGATCCAGGGGGAGCGGGACACGGCCTTTCCGGTCTCCTGCATCCGGGACCTCCGGGACGCCTTCCCGGCCGGACGGGCCGAGCTGTTCGTGGCCCCCGGCTCGGACCACAGCGGCTCCAGCCTGACCCCGGAGTACCCCGTGGCGATCCGGGCCTTCCTGGAGCGGCATGAGGGCGGTGAAGGAGAAGGTGGAGGTGAGAAGTGAGGAAACTTTTTCCTGGCCGGACATGAGCCATCTTGTTCAAGATCATGGCCATGCTCCGGCCGGAAA
>CAYVVQ010000133.1:9054-10699 GCA_964454455.1 uncultured Desulfobacterales bacterium
AAACAAGGAGAGCCCATGAAAGTGCTCGGCATCTACGGCAGCCCCCGCAAGGGCGGCAACACGGATCAGCTCCTGGACCGCGCCCTGGAAGGGGCCCGGTCGGCCGGGGCGGAGACCGACGCGGTCTACGCCCGCAAGCTCCACATGTCCGGCTGCCTCGAGTGCGGCGGCTGCGACGACACGGGCGCCTGCGTGGTCCAGGACGACATGCAGACCGTCTACCCTCTCCTCGAGGAGGCCCGGGTCATCGTCCTGGCCTCCCCGATCTTCTTCTACGGTCTCACGGCCCAGGCCAAGGCCGTGGTGGACCGGTCCCAGGCCCTCTGGTCGAAGCGGAAGCTCCAGAAGCCGTTCGAGGAGTGGAAGCACCACGAGGGCGGCCGCGGGTACCTCATCGCGGCCGGCGCCACCCGGGGGAAGAACCTGTTCGAGTGCGTGCAGCTGGAGGCCAAGTACTTCTTCGACGCCCTGGACATGTCCTACGAGGGGGGCATCTTCTTTCGCCGGCTCGAGGAGAAGAACGCGGTCCGCGAGAACCCGGAGACCCTCCAGGAGGCCTTCAACCTGGGGCTGCGTGCGGTGCGGGACGAGGCGTCCCCCCGGCCGGACCAGGCGATCTGACCCCTACGCTCTGGAGCGGACCCCCACCATGGCGCGCAGGTTCGACCGGATCTTCCCCAGGCCCGGCCGGGCCAGGGCCGTGCGGCCGAAGCGCTCCGAGAAGGCCTCCTCGTCCATCCGGAGGAGCTCCCCCGAAGGCGGCAGCAGGATGCGGCGGGCTTCCCCCTCGGGGTTGTGGGGACACGCCTCCTGGCAGCGGTCGCAGCCCAGGAAGCAGTCGCCCATCCGCGCGGCCGTCTCCGGATCCACCTCACCCTTCCACTCGACGGTCCGATAGGAGAGACACCGGGACGCGTCCAGCTCTCGAGGAGCCGTGAGCGCGCCCGCGGGGCAGGCATCCATGCAGCGCGTGCAGGTCCCGCAGAGGTCCTCCACGGTCCGGCGCTCCGGGATCGGCAGCTCCGCCGTGGTCAGGATCTCGGCCAGGAAGACCCGGGATCCGACTCCCGGGACGATGAGCATGCCGTTCTTCCCGATCCAGCCCAGCCCGGCTTCGAAGGCGAAGCTCCGCTCCAGCAGGGGCGCGGAGTCCACGCAGATGCGCGTCCTGCTGCCCGGGAACGCCTCCTCGATCCAGGCGGCCGGCCCGCGGGCCCGCCGCTTGAGCTCGCGGTGGTAGTCCTCGGCGTCGGGCCGTGCGTAGCGGGAGACGGTGTACCCGTCCGGGGCGGCGGGCTTCTCCCAGGGGTAAGGGAAGGCCAGGCTCACCAGGGTCCGGCAGCCGGGCAGGAGGCGGGTCGGGTCCTCGCGGACGTCCAGGTTCCGCTCGAGCCAGCCCATCTCCCCGTGCCGCCCCTGCCGGAGCCACCGCAGAAAGGCGTCCATCCGGGCGGGCCGCCCGGGGCGGGAGAACCCCACGGCGGCGAAGCCTGCGGTCCGGGCCCGCTGGATGAGCTCGGCTGACATCAGAAACCAGACATCATGCCTTGTTTTTTCCCACCTTCACTTCCACCTTCACCGATTTCAGACCTCATACGGCGTGAGGCTCTCGTACCCGTCCTCGGTGACCAGGATGGTCTGCTCG
>CAYVVQ010000134.1:0-10664 GCA_964454455.1 uncultured Desulfobacterales bacterium
TATGGCGTTTCCAGCGGCGGGTGAGCGGGTTTTTGCGAACCCGTCAATCTTGAACGTAAGAGCGCGGGGAGCCTTTCAATCATGGCAAACGGGCGTTGGATCACGCGCCGGGAATCCCTCAAGCGGATCGCCCGGATCAGTGGCGGGGCCGCCGCGGCCTGGGTGTGCGGCGGCGTGGTACCGGGAACCGGGAGGGCCGACTCGAGCAAGTTTCTCGTAGAGGGGGTGGGGGAGACCGAGGGCTACGACGTGAAGGAGCTGGTCCGGAAGGTGTTCGAGGCGGCCGGCGGCATGAAGCGGTTCGTCTCCCGGGGCGACGTGGTGGTGCTCAAGCCCAACCTTTCCTGGGCCAGGCCGCCGGAGATGGCCGCCACCACCAACCCGGCCGTGCTGGAGGCCGTGGTGGAGCTCTGCCTGGACGCGGGCGCCGGGAAGGTCCGCATCGCGGACCACACCATCCACGACGCCCGCCGCTGCTTCGCCCTGAGCGGCGCGGGACGGGTGGCCGAAAAGACGGGCGCCGACCTGGTGTTTCCGCGCTCCACCCTGATGCGGGAGATGCGGATCCACGGGCACCGCCTGGACGTCTGGCCGGTGTACGTCCCCATGGTGGAGGCCGACCGCGTGATCAACCTGCCCATCGCCAAGACCCACGGGCTGAGCACCCTGACCCTGGGCATGAAGAACTGGATCGGCGGCGTGGGCGGGAGGCGTCACGCCCTGCACCAGGACATCCACCAGACCGTCGCGGACCTGGCGCAGTTCTTCAAGCCGGCGGTCACGCTCGTGGACGCGATCCGGATCCTGGAGCGGAACGGGCCCGTGGGGGGGAGCCCCAAGGACGTGGCCGTGAGGGACACCCTGATCCTGTCCGACGACCCGGTCGCGGCGGACACCCTGGCGGCCGGCCTGTTCGGCCTGTCCGCGGGCGATGTGGGCGCCATCGGCCTGGGCGAGAAGTGGGGGCTGGGAACCACGGACGTCCCTTCCCTGGGACCCGGGCGGGTGGCCCTGTGAAGGCCCGGCACCTGGTCCGGATCCGGCGCGTCAGCCAGGCGGTCTTCCTCCTCCTCTTCCTCTTTCTCCTGGTGGAGAGCCGTCTCCCCCAGGAGATCTACCAGAACTACTCCCTCGTCTTCACGGAGGAGGTCCCGGAGCTGAGGATCGACCGGCCGGTGGGCTTCTTCTTCCGGCTCGATCCCCTGGTGGTCCTGAGCACGCTCCTCTCCGCGGGGACCCTCGTCCAGGGGGCCTTCTGGGCGGGGATCGTGATCCTGGCGACCCTCTTTTTCGGGAGGTTCTTCTGCGGGTTCGTCTGCCCCTTCGGGACCCTCCACCACCTGGCGGGCCGGGTGAGGCCCGCCCTCAGGGGCAAGGATCGGGTCCGGGCGTCCCGGCGGACGCCGGCGAGCCGGTTCAAGTACTTCGTCCTGGTGACCCTCCTGACGGCGGCTATCCTCGGGCTCAACGCGGCGGGCTGGATGGACCCCATCGGCTTCCTGTTCCGGTCGGTGAGCCTGGCCGTGCTGCCGGGCGTGGGGGAGGCGCTCAAGGCGGGGTTCGACGCCCTGGCCCGAAGCGACGTCAAGCTCCTCAACCTGATGAGCTACGGCGCCGAGGTGCTGGTGGCCCCGGTCTTCGGATACGGCCACACCGCCTTTCACACCGCCTGGATCATCGGGCTCCTCTTCCTCGGGGTGCTGTTCCTGAACCGGATCCGGCCGCGCTTCTGGTGCCGCGTCCTCTGCCCCCTGGGGGCTCTCCTGGGGGTCTTCAGCCGGTTCCGGGTCCTGCGCCTCGAGAAGGACGAGGCGGCCTGCACCCACTGCGGCCGCTGCACCTCCGACTGCCAGGGGGCCGCCTCGCCCGAGCCCGGGGAGGCGTGGAACCCGTCCGAGTGCGTGCTCTGCTTCAACTGCTTCCGCGTCTGCCCCGAGGACGCCCTCCGGTTCCGGGTGGGCTGGCAGAGGCCGCGGCTCAACCGGGCTCCGGACATGGGGAGAAGGGCCGTGCTGAGTGGGCTTCTGGCGGGCGTCTCGTTGCCCTTCCTCGGCCTGCTGGACCCCCGCGCCACCGGGGTCCCGGACCCGCTGCTGATCCGCCCTCCCGGCTCCGAGCCCGAGCCCGCCTTTCTCGAGCTCTGCCAGCGGTGCGGGCTCTGCATGAAGGTCTGCCCCACCAACGTGATCCAGCCGGCGCTCGGCGAGGCCGGCATGGCCGGGCTCTGGACGCCCCGGCTCGACATGCTCCAGGGCTACTGCGAGTTCACCTGCACGCTCTGCGGCTCGGTCTGCCCCACCGGGGCCATCCGGGAGCTCCGGGTCCGCGAGAAGGTCGAGACCCCCGTCCGCATCGGCTCGGCTTACCTGGACCGGGGTCGCTGCCTGCCCTGGTCCGGGAACGGACCTTGCATCGTGTGCGAGGAGCACTGCCCCACCTCCCCCAAGGCCATCACCCTCAGGGAGGAGACGGTCCCGGCCGCGGCCGGGGGTGAGAGCCGGGTCCAGCTCCCTTACGTGGACCTGAAGCAGTGCGTGGGGTGCGGCATCTGCGAGAACAAGTGCCCCGTTCGGGGCCGCCCGGCCGTGCGGGTCATCTCGGCCGGGGAGACCCGGTCCCTGGAGAACCGGATTCTGCTCTGATGCGGTGGTGCTGTTTCGCCTCGTTCCCCTTTGCGGGCATCCAGCCTGCATCCAAACCGGTGGACCGATCCCGAAAACCGCGATGCTTCCGCTTGAACCCTGGGAGCGGGAATGGTAAAGAGGGAAAAAAAGTCTTGATTCTGAATGTTTTGTTGGTATAATTCCACTCCATTTATATATAACTTCCTATCTTTTTCCGTCGGGCACGGAACACCGTCGCTCCGTTCCCCGGAGATATCCCCCTGCGGAAAGGCGAAGAGCGACCATGATTCCCCGATACACGCGACCGGAGATGGGGCGGATCTGGACGGACGAGTACCGCTACCGAAAGTGGCTCGAGGTGGAGATCCAGGCGTGCGAGGCCATGGCCGAGGAGGGGCTGGTCCCCGGGGAGGCTCTGGAGACGATCAAGGAAAAGGCGGACTTCTCGGTCGAGCGGATCCTGGAGATCGAGGAGGAGGCCAAGCACGACGTGATCGCCTTTCTCGCCTGCGTGGCCGAGTACGTGGGACCGGACAGCCGGTTCATCCACATGGGGCTGACCTCCTCCGACATCCTGGACACGAGCTTCGCCCTCCAGCTCAAGGAGGCCATGACGCTGATCATCGAGGGCGCCCGGGAGCTCGCGTCGGTGCTGAAGGAGCGGGCCCTCGAGCACAAGCAGACCGTCATGATCGGCCGGTCCCACGGCATCCACGCCGAGCCGGTGACCTTCGGGCTGAAGCTGGCCCTCTGGTACGCCGAGACCCGGCGCAACATCCGGCGTCTCGAGGCCGCCCTGGAGGACATCAGCACGGGTAAGCTCTCCGGGGCCGTGGGCACCTTCGCCAACATCTCCCCCGCCATCGAGGCCCGGGTCTGCAAGCGCCTGGGCCTGCGGCCGGCGGAGATCTCCACCCAGATCGTGCAGCGAGACCGCCACGCGGCCTACTTCTCCGCCCTGGCGATCCTGGGCGGCACCATGGAGAAGATCGCCGTGGAGATCCGGCACCTCCAGCGGACCGAGGTCCGGGAGGTCCAGGAGCCGTTCGCCAAGGGGCAGAAGGGCTCCTCCGCCATGCCCCACAAGAAGAACCCCATCGGGTGCGAGAACATCTCGGGCCTGGCCCGCCTCCTGCGGACCAACGCCCTTGCCGCCGTCGAGAACATGGCGCTCTGGCACGAGCGGGACATCAGCCACTCCTCGGTGGAACGGGTGATCGCCCCGGACAGCACCGTTTTGGCCGACTACATGCTGCACCGGCTGACGGGCATCCTGCGGGGCCTCGTGGTGTACCCCGAGAACATGCAGCGGAACCTGGGCCTGCTCAAGGGACTCATCTTCAGCCAGCAGGTGCTCACGAGGCTCTCCGAGCTGGGCATGAAGCGGCTCGACGCCTACGAGGTGGTGCAGCGCAACGCCCTCCAGGTCTGGGACACCGGGCGCGATTTCAAATCGCTCCTCCTGGAGGATCCGGACGTGTGCAGGTACCTGTCGGCCGACGACCTCGAGGCGCTTTTCAGCATGGACCATCACCTCGCCCACGTGGACGAGATCTACGATCGCGTCTTCGGCGAGGCGTGATGTTCTCCCGGCTGGAACCGCGACCGCGCGATTTTGAGGGTGCATGATGCGATGAAGAGAGAGAGCGTTCACCGCGTATCCATCCCCCGGGTCCTAGGCCGGCTGACGGTGCTGGCGCTCGTCTTCACCCTGCTCTGGGCCGGGGCCTCCGAGTTGGAGGCCCGGCGGTCCGGGAAGGCGGGCAAAAAGGTGCCCGCGGCCCTGATTCGGTGGCCGGAGAACAACTCCCCTTACGCGATCTTCGTGGACAAGGCGGACCAGAAGGTATTCGTCTACCGGACCGACGAGCTGTCGCGGCCCGTGAAGACGTTCCACTGCTCCACCGGGGAGAACACCGGCCCGAAGACCCGCCAGAACGACAAGAAGACGCCCGAGGGGGTCTACTTCTTTACCGACGCCTACGAGGAACGCGATCTCACCCCCATCTACGGACCCCGGGCGTTTCCGGTGGACTACCCGAACCCGCTGGACCTCGAGGAGGGCAAGGACGGCTACGGCATCTGGTTTCACGGGACGAACAAGCCCCTCAAACCCAACGACACGAACGGCTGCATCGCCCTGGACAACGGAAACATCGACGCACTGGGTGCGTACATCACGCTCTATGACACGCCCACCGTCATCAGCTCCCGCCTGGAGATGGTGGACCCGGTGGAGTTGGAGAAGGAGCGGGTGGCCCTGGAGCTGCTGATCGAGGGATGGCGGAGCGCCTGGGAGGAGAAGCGCATCGACGACTACCTCTCCTTTTACGGGGACGCGTTCTTCGAGAAGACAGAGGGCCGCCGGGCCTGGCGGGAGTACAAGGCCGGGCTCGCGGACAAGTACGACTGGATCGACGTGGAGATCGACAATCTGCGCATTCTCCGGCACAATGGGACGGTCCTGGCCCGATTCGACCAGCACTACCGGAGCGATGCGTTCGACAGCCACGGCGAGAAGCGGCTCTACATCCGAAGGAACAGCAGCGAGTGGAAGATCGTCGGCGAGTACTTCACCGCCGAGAAGGAGCGCACCCGGCTGGCCCGGATGTCCGAGCCGGAACCCGAGCCGGATCCCGCCGGCCTGATCCGCGAGCTCCTCGCCCGCTGGGAGCGCGCCTGGGAAGGCCAGGATCTCCAGGCCTACATCGACTGCTATGATCCCTCGTTCCGCTCGAGGGAGATGGACCTGGCGGCCTGGAAACGTCACCGGCAGAAGCTGAACCGGAAGCAGGAGCTGGTTCGGGTGGGCATCCGCGACCTCGACATCCGGGTCCTGGACGAGTCCAGGGCCGAGGCCTCCTTCAAGCAGGACTACCGGGCCGACGACTACAGGGACTACGGCCTGAAAGAGCTCCTTCTGGTCAAGAGGGGTGAGACGTGGAAGATCCGGAAAGAGGAGTGGAGGGCCCTGGACCGGGGTACCCCGTAAAGCCCAAGACCAAAGAGGGATCTTCCAGGCGGTGGACGATCATGGTCATGGGACGCGTCGGCAAGGTGCGCTCGTTCAAGGTCTCCCCGCGGGTGCTTTTCTGGACCTTCCTCTTTCTCCTGGTCTACCTGCCCGTCTCCGTTCTGGTGGTCAACCACTGGGTCGAGCTGCGTCGCGACGTGAAGGTCCAGGAGCAGGAGATCGATCGCCTCGGGCTCGAGCTGGCCAGGGCCGAGCGCACGCTGTTCAAGTTCCAGCAGCACGTGACCCTGCTGGAGAGCTACATCGACTCCATGGAATCCGGCAGGGAGCAGCCGGAGGCGGTCCGGGCGAGCGAGGAGACCGAGCCCCGCGTCGAGGAGGAGCCGCCGCAGAGCCAGGAGGAGGAAGAGGCCGCACCATCCGAGCCGGCGGTCCGGGGCCTGGTGGGCGTCGAGCAGATGGCCATCGAGCGGGAGGAGGACGCCGTCCAGGTGTCGTTCAACCTGACGAACATCGCCGAAGGGGAGGAGCCGGTGAGCGGTTACGTCCACATCCTGGCCTCAGGGAAGGAGAACGGGTCGCCGTGGTGGGACGTCTATCCCCGGGGGGAGGTGGCGGAGGACGGGGTTCCGGAGAGCTACCGCCTGGGCCTGCCCTTCATCATTCAGCGGTTCAAGCCGATCCAGGGCCGGTTCTCCCCCGGCCCGGGCCGGGGACTCCCGGACGCCATCCG
This sequence comes from uncultured Desulfobacterales bacterium, assembly GCA_964454455.1. Lineage (GTDB taxonomy): Bacteria > Desulfobacterota > DSM-4660 > Desulfatiglandales > HGW-15 > JAIPEI01. The sequence goes on from CAYVVQ010000134.1 coordinate 6,332, forward strand.
CGTGGTGGTGTACGACGACACGGGACGGCTCATCTACAACGAGGCCTTCGAGGTCGAGCATGCGTCCTGAGTCTCAGCGGTTCACCGGCCGACCACTCTTTCTCCCGGCGGTCCTCCTCCTGCTGACCCTCCTGCTTCCCCAGGGGGCCCGCGCCGACCGGGAGCACATCGTCCACTTTCCGAACACCGCCTACGAGCTCAACATCTACAAGATCCACGGCAAGCGGCCGGGAAAGACCCTCATGCTCATCGGCGGCATCCAGGGAAACGAGCCCGGAGGCTTCCTCAGCGCGGACCTCTACGCGGACATGCGCCTGGAGAAGGGCAATCTCATCGTGGTTCCCCGGGCCAACTTCTACTCCATCATCCTGAACCGCCGCGGCGTGAACGGCGACATGAACCGGAAGTTCGCCAAGGAGGACGAGCCGGACACCATGGAGGACCGGATCGTGCGGATCCTCAAGGAGCTCATCGGCGAGAGCGACTACCTCCTGAACCTCCACGACGGCTCCGGCTACTATCACCCCACCTACATCAACAAGTGGCGCAACCCCACCCGGTTCGGCCAGTCCATCATCGCCGACTGCGAGACCTACCCGGTGCCCGGGACCGACCGCGTGATCCGGCTCGGGGAGATGGCCCGGAAGGTGATGGAGGCGGTGAACCCGCAGATCGCAAACGAGCTGCACCGGTTCCACTTCATGAACACACGGACCGGGGAGAAGGAGAGCCACCACCGCGAGCAGCGCATGTCGGCCACCTACTACGCCCTGACCCAGCACCACATCCCGGCCTTCGGCGTGGAGACCTCCAAGTTTCTCCCCTCGGTGGACCTCAAGGTCCGCTACCACAACCTGATCATCAACGAGTTCAAGCGGCTGTTCGGGATCGTGCCCGAGTCTCCCGGGATGTTCCTGGATACGCCGGTGCTCAAGTACCTCATCGTCTCGGTGAACGGCCGCACCCCCATCGTGGTCAAGGACGGGGAGGCCCTGGAGCTCGCCGCCGGCGACCGGATCCACGTGAGCCACGTGGAGGCCAACTACGAGCGGGGCCTGAGCCTGGACATCCTGGGCGTGGGGGATTTGAACGACTTTCGCCAGGATTTCCGCATCGTCCGCAACACGAGCATCATCGTCCGCAAGGACAACCACACCTTCGGCGAGATCCCCGTGCACCTGGTCCGGAAATCGGCCGCCGGGACCGCTCCGGCCTCCGCCGGTCCGTCCACCGCTCCCGCGGAACGGGTGGAGCGGGTGGACGGGTTCGTGGTGGCGGCCCATGGCGGGAAACGCTGGCTGGCGGACGGCGAGACCCTGGAGCTCGTCCGGGGGGACACCCTCGAGATCGTGGACATCGTCCCTTCCATGGGTCCCGAGCGGGTGACCGTGAACTTCAAGGGGTTCGTGGGGGACCGGGAGCACAACACGGGCGAGGACCGGGGCTACCGGATCCAGACCGACGAGAAGACTCTCATGGGCCGGTATGCGTTGAACAAGAAAGGGAACCTCTACGAGGTCCTGGTCACCCGCAACGTGGACGAAGAGATCATCGGCCGGCTGCTCGTGCGTCTCCTCCCCCCCGAGCTGAGCTTCCTGCTCCTGCGCCTGGACGGCGGGCGGATCGTGGGGCTGAGACCGGGCGACAACCTCTCCCTCGCCGGCGTCGAGGCCATCTGCCTGGAGGACGTCCGCACGAACCTCTTCCGGGAGGACCGGGTCTGCCTTCGGGTCAACGGCCACACCCTGCGAAGGGGCGAGAAGGTCTCGGTGGCGAAGCTTCGAGGAAACCGGCGGGATCTGGGGAAGGCGGCGGTGGTCCGGAACGGCTCGTCGGTCCTGGGCGAGGTCTACCTGACCGCGGACTAGGCGGACCCTTCGCCTGCCCCTTCCACCAGGCTCAGGTTCAGCACGTCCTCCCAGGGATCGCTCTTCTCCACGGCCACCCGGATCCGGGTTCCCGGCTCCAGGTCCCGGCCGTTCTTCCGCTTCAAATCCGCGAACAGCAGCGTATCCGTGAGCAGGATCCGGTGGCGGCTCCGCGTGGACCAGAGCACCAGCGCCTCGAGGGGCCCGGCGGGGTTGTCCCGGAGATACTTCAGGATCCAGTACCGCGTCCGGTTCCTCCGGACCGCGGCCAGGTCCTTCAGGCTCGTCTGCACCGCGATGCGGATCTGCTCCAGGGCCTCATCGTCGTAGGGGACGGGCTCGTTCAAAAGGGCGCTCTTCATCTGGCGCTGGGTCACCAGGTCCAGGTACCGCCGGATGGGGGAGGTCGCGTTCGTGTAGACCTCCAGCCCGAGGCCCGAGTGGGGGCTCGGGTCGGTGTCGATCATCATGGGCTGGAGCTTGCGCCGCTGCATGAAGACGTAGAAGAGGGGATCCATCTCCCGGGCGTTCAGACGCTCGGCGGGGTCGTCCTGCCCCCGGTAGAGCACCGGGATGCGCCGATCCCGGCAGAACCGCGCGGCCAGCCAGTTGTAGAGGACCATGAACTCGGCCACGAGCTTGCGGGCCGGCGTGTCCTGCTCGACCTGCCGGAGGTCGACGACCCCCTCCGGGTCCACGCAGATGACGATCTCCGGGGTGGAGAGGACCAGCGCCCCCTTCTCGATCCGCGCCCGCTGGAAGGCCGTGGCGAGCCGGTGCATCTCCCGGAGCAGGGGGTCCTCGGCGAATCCCCGGTTGACCTCGTCGTAGGTGAGCCGGCGCTTCACGCGGATCAGGCTGGGCGTGAACCGGGACTCCAGGACCTCGCCCTGCTCGTTCATGCGGCAGAGGAGGCTGAGGGCCGGCCGGTCGCAGCCCTCCCGCAGGCTCAACACGTCCTGGGAAAGGGCGGGCGGGATCATGGGGACCTGCCTGCGGGGAAGGTAGAGGGAGGTCCCGCGCTGGAGAGCCTCGCGGTCCACCGCGGAGTCCCTGGGGACGAGCCCGGCGACGTCCGCGATGTGGATCCCCACCTGGAAGCCGTCGTTCCTTCGCTCCAGGCTCAGGGCGTCGTCGAAGTCCCGGGTGGCCGCCCCGTCGATGGTCACGGCCTCCAGATGCCGGAGGTCCTCCTGGGGGCCCGCCTCGAAGGCCTGATCCTTGAACGCCTCCGACGCCCCGAGCACCTCCTCGTCGAACCCCGTCCGGACCCGGAGCCGGAGGAGGTCCAGGTCCTCGTCCTCCTCCCACACCCCGAGCCTCACCAGGAGCCGCCTCGCCACCCGGGGGTCCGAGTACCCGGCCCGGGACAGCAGCTCCCGCGCGTGCTTGTAGTCCGCGAAGTCGTTTCCGTAGAGGGCCAGGTCCGAGAGCAGACGCACCACCCCGTCCGCGCAGTCCGGACGGTCCGCGACCTCACCCTCCAGCCTGCGCCGCAGCCAGTCCGCCCCTTCACTCTGAAAGCGCTCCCGCCGGGCCTCCTCCTCCCGCTGCCGCACGATCTCCTCGATGCGTTCCGGGGGGTTGGGCTGGAACCGGCCGTCCTTGAGCTTGAAGTGGAGCTTGTCCTCGAAGAGGGCCCGCACCACGGCGGAGACGTGGTCGTCCCCCACGCCCTCGCCGAAGGTCAGCTCGGCCAGGTAGGCGTACCCGAAGCTCTCGTTCTCGTCGTGGATCAGCCCCCAGAGCTCGTGGACGCGCACCTCCCGCGCCAGGGCCTCGCGGCGCTCCTCGGCCCGGCGGAGCGCCGTGAGCAGCTCATCCCTGGGCCGGGAAGGATCGATCAGGGGCTGGTCCGAGATCAGGAGGACCCGCTTGACGGAGACGTTCACCTCGCGGTTCTGCGGGGTGAGCAGGTGAAGCCTCCCGCTCTTGTCCTCGAGGCAGAGCGTGCAGACGAACCGGCCCTGATCAATGTATTCGACGGTCTTTCCCTGCGTCATGGCGTCCTGAAACCGGATGCGCGCAAACCCCCGGGGGATCTTCCGATCCCGAGAAGGCGGCCCTGTTGTCATGATCCTGTGAAGAGCACCCCGTCCCCGGGCGGCGTGAAGGAGGGACGACCCGAAAGGGATCGATGGCCGGGGATGTTCACGAGGAAACCGTAGATGGTTCCTATCAAGGGAAGCCCCCGTTGTCAACAGAGCCCGGGTTTGTCCCTTGACTTCGCGGCCGCCCTCGGCTACTTCTCCAGAAAGAGCAACTCTATCTGTTCGGATTTCTGAATCTTTGACGGGTTCGCAAAAACCCGCTCACCCGCCGCTGGAAACGCCATAACCTATTGATATTTCGAGGGCAGATCTCAAGGTTTAGGGCTTTTTACGACTCCCTCAATCTTTCCGTCCGCCGGGAGGAAGTCATGGAGCGAAGCGTCCTGATCTGGGCCACCGTCCTTGTTCTCGCGT
>CAYVVQ010000135.1:0-3332 GCA_964454455.1 uncultured Desulfobacterales bacterium
CCATGCCGCTTTCGTTCCAGACCCTGAACCGGGGCACCATCGCCTTCGGCTTCTTCAACATCGATTCGGACCTCCTCCTCATGGACCGGTTCTTCCAGTTTGCGCCGGAGTTCTGCGACCGCGTGGGCCGGCTGGCCGACGATCCGGGCCGAACGGTCTTCGAGGCCGAGTGGGAGGTGGACGTCATCGAGGACCCCGCGGACATCGGGGACCTCATGGGCGCCATCCACAACGTTCGCCACACGGGTTTCATCGGCGAGGTCTACAGGCGCTACCCGTTTCCTTCCCGGCCCGAGGATTTCCGGCAGAAGCCCGACGGGTACCGGACGCGGGAGGAGATCCGGGGAATCCTCGACCGCTATGCAGCGCCCGCCACCCTTGCCTTCACCGCCGACCCGGCGAGCGGGGAGGTGCTGATCGGGCCCTTTCGCTTCTCCCGGCGGGTCTTTCTCGAGCTCGTCCAGTACGTGTGGCGGGGCGGGTACCCCCGCTGGAGGGACATGGAACGCCCCGACGACGTCGCCGCCATGAAGGGCCGCATCGAGCGCAGCGGGAACCCCCTGTTCGAAGGGGTCACCCTGGATTAAAAGACGGGACGCGACCTGCACCCGGCCTAGTCGCTCACCCAGTACCGCAGGTAATCCCTGCCCTCCTTGCCTGCCTTCTCCCGCAGCTCCTCCGCCCGGGCCTCGGCCTGCTTTTCCGCATTCTCCCCTTCGAACTGCGCCACGGCCACCTCTTCGCTGGTGCGCTGATCCATCTCGATCACCTTGAACATCATCGTTTTCCTCCTTGGGTTCGCACGGGGTTCCGGGTACGCCGCGGACTCGCGACTCCGTTCCCCCTGGCGCCCGCCGGACCGTTGTTCGAGGATCTGGTGCATCCTTACCCGAGCCGGGGGTCCTCCGTCCCAGACGGGGAGGCGGGAGCTGACGGCTCGCAGAAAACGCGCCCCTGGGCCGTCCGGGGCTCAGTCCCGCATGGAGTGGAGCAGATCCAGGTAGAGGTCGGCCGCCAGGGCCACCTGGGAGAAGCTCACCGACTCGTCCTGGGTGTGGGCCTTCTCCAGCTGACCCGGCCCCAGCATGACCGGCCGGATCCCCTCGGCCCACAACAGATTCGCATCCGAGTGGCTGGGAAAGGACCCGGGGCTCCAGGGCAGCCCGTGGCGGCCGTAGGTCGCCCTCAGAAGATCCGGCAGCCATCCCTTGTCGGGCAGCGCGTAGCCCCCCTGGAGAGTGCAGAACTCGAAGGCGTCTCGGAGGTCGAGCCCTCTGGGCAGGGTTCGCGAGACCACGTCCTCCAGCTCCGCGGCGATCTCGCCCACCGGGGACTGGGGGGGCAGGTGCAGGTCGATGGCCACGTCGCACCGGTCCGGAACGGCGAAGCCGGCATGGGAGCTGTTCATGTCGCGGATGTTGTAGATGACGTCCCGGCGGGACGCCTCCAGATGAGAGGTGAGCCCCATGAGAACCTGGAGCATGCTCCGAACCGCGTTGGCGCCCCGGTTCGCCAGGGAGGCGTGAACGCGCCGGCCCGTGGTGCGGAGCTCCATCTCGATGTAACCGTAGTGGCTCAGGCAGGGGAGGAGGTTCGTGGGCTCGGCCACCACGGCCCAAGAAAAGCGGTGGTTCTCCAGGAGGGCCGAGGTGCCGTCCCCGCTCTCCTCCTCTCCCACGACCAGGGCCAGGGCGGCGGGAACCTCCCGGCCCGTCAGCTCCACGAATGCGGTGAACGCCTCCACCATGGCCGCGCACCCGCTTTTCATATCGGCCGCGCCGAGGCCGGCCATCTCGTCCCCGGACTCCTCACACTTGTACTGGTCGTAGTCGAACGCGGCCACGGTGTCCACGTGTCCGAGGAACACCAGCTCCGGTTCCACGCCCTCCGGCATCAATACGAGGTTGTCCCGGTCCTCCTCCACCGGAAGGCGCTCGGCCCTCATCCCCGCCTTAGACAGACAATCCTCCAGAAACGAGATCAGCTCCCCCTCCTTGCCGGAGGGGCTGTAGACGTCGATCATCCCCCGAAGCAGGTTTCTCAATCGCTGGCGGTCGATGTGCATTCCTGACTGGGCCATGACGGGCTCTCTCTCCGCGGCTCAGTCCTCGACGAGCTGCAGGGTCAGATAAACGTGGTCCTGCGGCGAGCTGAACCCGCACTTCTCGAAGAAGCGCAGTGCATCCGCGTTCCGGGCCTCGGTGTCCACCAGGAGCATCCGGGCGCCTCCCTCTTCCATGGTCTTGCGAAAGGCGGCAAAGAGCCGCCGGCCGATGCCCTTTCCCCGCAGGGACTCGGCCACGCCGAACCAGACGAGATAGCCGTATCTCCGGGGCGAGTTCCGTTTGTCGATCACGGTGGCCAGCACGAACCCCACCACGCGCCCGTCCCTCTCGGCGACCAGGCAGGAGTCCGGGTCGTTCCGATAGAGGTCGATCACCTCGAACTCGTCCCAGGTACGATACAGGCTGGGGGACTCGGACAGCGTGAAGAGGCGCTCGCCCAGCTGAAAGACCGCGGGCAAATGCTCGATCCGCATGGGGCGGATGGTCACGGGCTCGCTCGTCTGGTTCGTCATAAAACCTCACCTTCGGACGACGGTGTCCTCACCTTAGGACACCCGGGGTGGAGCGTCAAGCCGCCCTCGTCTCACTCCGGCTGCGGTCGTCCCCTTGAACCGGCGGCACCGCGGCGGTTACAATGGCTGTCGTTAACCGGGTGAGCTCATCGAGAACGCGTGCAGACGCTCAAGCGTCTGAAGGAGGCCCCATGGAATCGGAATGCATCTTCTGCCAGATCGCAGGCGGCGGGAAGCCCGCCGAGATCGTTTACGAGGACGACCATCTGGTCGCCTTCAAGGACATCAAGCCCCACGCGCCGGTACACATCCTGCTGGTGCCCCGGAAGCACATCCGCAGCATCAACGACCTGGAGGAGGAAGACCGCGCTCTCGTGGCCGAGCTTCTCTTCCGGGCCCGCCGAATCGCCGAGGAGACGGGGATCCACGAGTCCGGCTACCGCCTGGTCTTCAACGTGGAGCGGGGTGGAGGGCAGTTCGTGTTTCACCTCCATCTTCACCTGATGGGCGGCTGGCAGGCGGCATGACGAGTCAACCCGAGAGGCCGCGCCAGGTGTCCCGGGCCCGGTCCTTTCCGGACTCGTGTTTTCGCTCGGACATCGCGGGCTCCACCCCGCCGGTTCCCCGGCCGCGGAGCCTGGCGATCCGCTCCTCCAGGGGCGGGTGCGTGGAGAAGAGGTGGGCGAGCCTCTTTCCTCTCAAGGGATTCACGATGAACATGTGGGCCGTGTTGGCCTTGGCCTGCATGGGCCGG
>CAYVVQ010000135.1:3432-10090 GCA_964454455.1 uncultured Desulfobacterales bacterium
GGGCCGGATCTTGTCAAGACGGGCTGGAGAGGATCCCGGCACTCCGGAAGGCGGCTCAGCAGGCGGGGCCGAGGTCGCCCATGGCCTTGTCGAACTTCCGGGCGATCATGTTCTCGTACTCCTTTCCCAGGAAGGGGCGGTTGTTGTAAAGGTACCACTTGATGCTGTCCCAGTAGTCCCGCAGCTCCTGGGGGTCCTGCATGCTCTCGAGCAGCCGATCGACCTCCTCCAGTTTTTCCCGCTTGAGATCGTCCTTGCGGAGCTCGTACAGATCCCGCAGCTTGCTCCGTTGCTCATCGGTGAACCCGATGTCCAGACTGCGCTCCGACAGGTCCCTGTACAGCCCGTGGATCTCGGTGAAGTCCTCCAGCAGCTCCAGCTGCTTTTTGGCCTGGGTGAGCATGAGATCGGTGATCTCCTCGAGCCGGCGATCGAAGGCCCGCTCCAGGTCGATCTCGTAGTCGTCCGTGTAAAACGGGATCTTCCTGAGGGACTGGAGGGAGTAGTGGAAGTAGTTCTTGAGCTGATCCAGGTTGGTGATGGAGGCCATGTAGGAGATCTTCTTCTGGATATCGACGCGGTCCACGAAGTCCACCGTGAGGACGCGGGACGCCTCGTCCCTGCGGAGGACAAGGCCGGTGCCGGATCGCAGAAAGCGGTCCACGTGCCCGGGATCCTCCCAGAGCGCCTTGGCCGTCACGCCGTTGAGGAAATCGTTCAGGGCCTCGTATCTCCTGGCGATCTTGGGTATGATCTCGAGAAAGCTGAGCGACACCGGATCGTCCGTGCGGGCTTCGAACCGTTTCGATCCCAAGAGGGCCGCCAGCAGGAGCTTGACCTGGTTCTGGTAGCTCAGGTACCGGCTCACGTTTTCGAAGCCGAAAAGCCGCAACTGATCCCCGGTCAGCCGGTCCAGGATGAAGTGGCGCAGCGCCTCGGGCAGGTTCTGGAGGGTCCGATAGACCCGAAACGCCTCGTACAGCTCCCGTTCGAAGGTGGGGTAGCCAACCCCGGAAAGGCCCCTCTTCTTGTAGATGTAGCGCATCGGGACCTTCATGATGAGCTTGACGAGATCCGGAAACCGGACGGTCTTGATCCCCCGGAGACGAAACATCCGCTCCAGGGCTGCGATCCTCCGGCCGGCCTCCCTGTCCTCCCGGCTCCCTTCTTTGCTCTCCTGCCAAGCCTCCAGGTAGGCGGTCGGGGTGAGGTCGTCGGGAATGCCCCGCTCCCGGTAAGCCTCCAGGGCGCGGTGGAGCCGGCCGTTCATCAGGAAGCCCGCGTCGGCCTGCTCGTCGAACCCGACCGCACCGTTCATGATCCGGTGGCAAAGGTCGCGCACCCGAAACAGCTCTCCGGCCAAATCCTCCAGGATCAGATCCTCGCGGAGGGACGAGAGCATGATGAAGCTGTTGAGAAAAAACGCATCGAACAACTCCTTGTCGTTGAGGGCGACCACCTCCCGCAGCGCCCGATAGGCGAACTCTCCGCGGAGAATGTGATGCATGAAGTCGTGGTACCTCACCAGGGTGACCAGGTAGAACCGGGCCTCCTCGTCCATGCCGAAGCGATCCGGGATTTTTTCCTCCTCCAGGAACCGGGCGCCGGACCCGGCGTGGTCCACCGGGTGAACCCGGCCCGCGTGCCGCCGCCGAAGCTCGGGAACGCGTCCCAGATCCTGAAACACGAAGGACTTGATCAGGGCGTCGAAAAGCGTCGGCTTTTCCCGGAGGCTGTCCACGATGGCCTCCAGCTCGCTGATCTGGTCGTCGCTGACACCGACCGTGCCGGCCGCCATGGGGCCGAACTCGCGCTGGGCCAGCTTGTGCAGCAGCCGGATGTCCTGGAACTCCTGGGGGTCCCTGCGAACCAGGGCCTGCAGCTTGCGGATGTTGCGAAAGACGTAGTCCAGTGGAGAGGAGTTGAGGTAGACGTTCCCCGCGAGATCCAGGCTCTCCAGCCCGGCCAGTTCGGGAAGAAAGAAGCGAAAGAGCGAAGGCGCGTGCATGTAGAGCGCATTGACGTCCGTGTACACCTCCTCGACCCGGAACAGGACGGCCTGAAGCGCGGTGCACAGCCGATCCCGCACCTCGTTCACCCTCTCGAACCAGTTTCTCTGACGCGCGGGGAGACGAAAGCCTTCCACGTGCTCCTTCTGATAGTTGAGGAGATCCGAGTGGTTCCGGTAGAAGGCCTCCAGCTTGGCGAACAGGCCGTCCACCTCCTCGAGGGTCTCGTGGGGGATCTCCGCGATGCTGCTGCCCCCGAAGGAACGTACACGGCGGTCCAGCTGCCCGATCACCCCGTCCAGGTCGATGCAGGTGATGTCCAGGGATTGGGTCTCGGGGTCGATTCGAAGCTGAATTCCCGTACCGATGACGAAGCCCGTTCCGCTCTGATAGAGGTGTTCGCTGAACCTCGCCAGCGTGTCCAGGTCCAGGTAGGTCGTGTTGATGGCGGAGACCTCCTCTTCGACCTGCTTGACCCGGTCCGTGGTCCCGCCCGGCGGCGTGTCGCCCAGGAGCGGGTTGAAGTTGATGATCCCGCCCCTCGACACGGTGACCGCGATCCAGAGAAGGATGAAGGCCAGCCGGCTGTCCATGAGCTCGAAGATGTGGCCGGTTCCGTGGAACTCCACGTTCAGGAACCGGCGGTAGAAGATGGGCAGCTCCAGCGGGTCGTCTCTCAGAAACCGCCCCTCGAACTCCTCGATCGTCCGGATGAGCTGAAGGATGTTCTCGATCTTCTGGAGCTTCTCCGGATCGTAGTCGGCGAGGCTTTCCTTCTCCATCTCGCCCTTGAGCCGCAGCTCGGCCCAGCTGTCCAGAAACTCGAAGTGGTCCACGAGATCCATGAGCTTCAGGATCTTCCGGACGATCATGTTGTGAATCCCGCCCATCTGGCTGATCTTCTCGTCCAGGAGCCGATCCCAGTCCAGGTCCCTGTTCGTGACCACACGGACGAGGGCCCCATAGAGGTCGAACAGCTCGGCCAGATGCTCCGGCCTCAGCTCCGCCCTGCGAGAGGCCACGGTCTCCGCCATGGTCATGAGCCGGGAGTAGCGCAGGAGGTTCAACGCCTTGCCCTGTTCCTCCTGCCGGGCCAGGTCGGAGAGCGGCTTCAGCGCCTTCTCGTTCATCTTGCCGGACAGCACCCGCCCCATGGTGGTGTGCCCTACGACCATGAGATAGATCTCACGGAGCTCCCCAGCGTTCAGCCCGAAAAAGGGCAGGATCTCCAGATGCTCGAGGATGGGTGTCTCGGTGCCCTCGATGCCGTCCGGGTTCAGGTAGGAGCGGATCCGTCCCAGCGTTTTGGTCCTGGGCATGAGGCGAAGGACGTCGTTGAGCCCCGCGTAACGCCTCCGCCGGTTCTCGAAAGGCTGTCTCAACCGGGCCATGAAGACCTCGGGGAGGCCGGAGTATACCTTGCTCTTGATCTCGTTGAGAACATCGAGCGCCCGGAGCACATACTCGAAGGAATCGCGGTAATCGGCCAGGAGCTCCAGCGGGCAGCCGGCCAGTCGGGACTGGTCGATCTCGTCCCGTATGGTCTCGAGCCGGGTCTCCGGAGGCTTTTTCTGCCCCAGGTAGGTCAGCTTGTACCGGGGCGTGAATCCGGCGGCCGAGAATCGCCTGCGCCACTCCGACTTGAGGGGCGCGGGAAGAAGGGGCTTGAAGGAGATCTCGTCGAAAAAGATGGACAGAAGCCGGGCCCAGACCTTCTCCTGGTCGTGGTCCACCTCCGCGTCCAGCGGGTAGTTCAGATAGGGAAGGGCGGCCACCTCCTCGACCGTCATCTCGTCGAGAGGCCGGTGACCGAGGAGATCGTCGATGACCTCTTTCTCCACGTAGACGCCGCGCAAATATTTCTGGAAGTCGAAGACGTGGATCCGCTCCGATCGATCCCGGATCTGGTACTTCCTGCGGGTCCGGAAGATATGGGTGAACAGGAGGAACTTTTTTCTCTCCTCGTTGGTCTTGAAGGTGACCTTGACGGTCTGGTTCGTCTTCTGGGTGTAGTGGTTCGCGATGATGTAGATCTCGCCGTCCGGCTTCAACGCACGGTAGACCTTAACCAGCAGGTATCGGGCATAACGGTCCATGCGGGACTTGGACAGCGATCCGCTCCCCTGGCCCAGGAACCGTTCCATGACCAGGATCTCCTGGAAATCCCGCGTGAGAATGATCAGATCCAGGGGTTCCCCCTGGTTGCGGAGCTTCTCCAGGGAGTCCAGGACGATGAAGCGGTGCTCCTTGAACCGCAGGGAGAGGTTGTTGATCAGGAGGTCGTCGGAATGTGTGATCAGGCCGATTCGGTGACTTTCCTTGAGGAACTTCCGGCGGTGGAAATCCACCACCTTGCTGATCTCCTCGGCCTTGTACCGGATGTTGCTGATGGTGCTGGAGACCAGGTTCGCCGGAACCAGGTAGTAGAGCTTCCCCCGGCCGGTGAACCGGATCAGGAGCCCGAGGCTCTTGTAGATCCGATTGAGCTCCCGGTGGTGCCGCCGAATAAAATCGGGGTCGTCCTCGGTGAAAGACTGGAGGAGCTCGAAATCATCGGGGCTCAGTCGATCACCGAGCTCGAACAGGCCGAAACCGTATGCATTGCCGCCGAAGCGGCTCTCGATCTGGGAGGGGTGCCGGTGGGCCGCGAAGGTGCCCGGGGGAACGTCGGCTGGATCGATCCCGTGGGCTTCGAAGGACTCCGGCCGGATGAACCCGAAGGGATCCTCCCGCCACCAGGTCTTCTTGCCGGGTGTCTCGACGGTATCCGTCTTGACCGGGTACCTCCGCAAACTCTCAGCCTCCCATCGGGGATGTTCGATTCGAAGCCGGCCGCCGTGCTCACTCGAAAGGCCCTTGCCTCCTTCCGGGTGGTTGCCCGACGCTCGAGCATGTCCGACAAGCCGTATTGTATTCCGCTCGCCGCCGGGCGTCAAACGAGACAGGGACGGGGGCTGCCCCGTCCCTGCGCTCTTCCTCACGGATGTGACATGCCGGGAAGCCTTCTCAGTCGAGCTTGCGGAAGGCCTCCTTCCGGCCGGTGTACTTCTCCCGCATCTGGGGCTTCATGAGCTTGCCGGTGGGGTTCCGCATGACCGGGTCGAAGACGATCTTCCGGGGGACCTTGTACAGGGCGAGCTTGGTCTTGGCGAACTCGATGACCTCCTCCTCGGTCATGCTCTGGCCCTCCTTGAGCTGGACGATGGCCATGACCACCTCCACCAGCCGGTCGTCGGGGTAGCCGATGCAGGCCACGTCGTCGATCTTCGGGCTCTCCATGAGGGCGTCCTCGATCTCCACCGGGAAGATGTTCTCGCCTCCGCTCGTGATCATGTCCTTCTTCCGGTCCACGATGTAGAAAAAGCCCTCCTCGTCCGTCTTCAGGAGATCGCCCGTGTAGAGCCACCCGTCCTTCAGGGTCTCGGCGGTCATCTCCGGGTTCTTGAAGTAGCCCTTCATCATGCGGGGCGTGCGGAAGGTGAGCTCACCCACCTCACCGGCCGGAACCGGTTTTCCCTCGAAGTCCACGAGCATGGCCTCCACGCCGAAGGTGGGCTTGCCGATGGACCCGGGCTTGCGCAGCACGTCCTCGGGGTAGAGGTTGAAGGTCCCGCCCCCGCCGCCCTCGGTGATGCCGTAGATGTTGGAAACGGCGGCGGGCAGGTTCTCCACCAGGCTCTTCATGACCTCGAAGGGGACCGGCTGCGCGCCGATCTCCAGATACTTCCAGCGCGACAGGTCGTAGTCGGACAGCTTGATCTCCCCGTTCTTGAGGGCGTTCAGCACGGCCACCGCCACGGGGACCACGAACAGGATGTCCGTTCCCTTCTCCTCGGCCATGGCCTCGATGATCCACTTCGGCTCCCGGAACTCCCGGAGCAGGGTGCCGGTGGCGCCGGTGGCGTAGAACGGGGCCCAGAGGAACATGGTGCCGCTGTGGTAGAGGGGCAGGAAGAAGACGTAGTTGTCGTTCTTCTGGACGAAGTAGCTCATGCCGTTGCCGATGGCCGTGTTGTTCAGCGAGTAATGGGTGTGGAGCACCGGCTTGGGCTTGCCCGTGGTCCCCGAGGTGAACATCATGGCCAGGTCGTGGTGGTCGTCCACGTCCACCAGGGCCTCGGACTCGTCGTCGTAGGCGTCCACGACCTTGAAGTCGATCATGTCGTCCGGGACCTCGGGTCCCACGCAGATGTACTTCTCCACCGTGGTGAGGTCGTTCTGGACGGGCTGGACCACCGGCAGGAACTCGGAGCCCAGGAAGAAGACCTTGGGATCGCAAACGCCTGCGGCGTAGAGGATGTCCGAACCCACGAAGCGGAAGTTCAGCGGGACGATCACGGCTCCCAGCTTGATGATGCCGTAGTAGGTGATCAACCACTCGAGGGAGTTGTTCTGGAGGTGCATGACGTAGTCGCCCTGCTTGATGCCCAGCTCCTTGGAGAGGTAGTTCGCCGTGCGGTTGATGGCGTCGTTGAACTCCCGCCAGGTCAGGGTCCTTCTCTGGCTTTGGGAAGGGGTCCGTTCGATCAGGCAGACCTTGTCGGGCAGGTGGCGCGCATTGATCTTGGCGTATCTGGCGTAGTTCATGAGCTCGAATCCTCCTTCATCCAGGACGGTCTTGCGGGCCGTCCGCTGCATTGTGCTTTTCT
>CAYVVQ010000136.1:0-9707 GCA_964454455.1 uncultured Desulfobacterales bacterium
CCGGGATGCCCAGCGCCTCCAGCGTCTCGGGCGTGGGGACGCCCTCCGGGTCGAACCCCCGGATCCGGTAGTAGCGGTCGAGCATGGGGTCGAGCGGCACGGCCCGCCTGCGGGGATCCTCGGGGTCGTCCTCCAGGAGAAACCGCGCCGGCAGCGTGTCGTCCTTGCGGGAGACGCCCTCCCGGGTGTTCATCCAGCGCTCCAGGGTGTGGATGCGGTCCCCGGCCCGGATCATCTCCGCCTGGGACAGGGGGAGGCCCGTGATGGCCTCGTAGAGGCGGTTGAATGTGGTGACGTCCATGAGCCGGAGGGCGAGCCCGGGCAGGTACTGCATGGTGAGGCCCAGGAGCGGCTTGGGCGTGAGGCGGCTCGCCGGCGGCTCCAGCATGTAGGCGTAGGCCGTGAAGAGACAGGTCTGGAGGGAGTTGACCGCGGCGTAGAGGCTCTCCAGGAACCGCACGAACTCGGCCTTGGCCCGGACGGTCCGGGGGCGGAGCAGCCCGAAGAACACCTCCAGCGGGAACAGGGTGGCCGAGAGGTGGCAGCCGCCCCGGTTGGCCACGGCATAGGCGAGCCCCTGTCCCCAGGAGCCCCGCGGGTCGTACCCGGCCACCTCCATGCCCTTGACGTGTATGGCGAAGGCGTCCCCGCCGTACCGCCCGGAGAGCCTCCGGACGCCGTCGGCGAGCTCGTCGCCCGGCCCTTCGCGGTAGGCGATCGCCTTCAGCGCCTCGTCCACCCCCTCGGGCGAGCCGAACCGCAGGTCCGTCTTCATGAGCCCGCGCTCCCCCGCCTCCATGGCAAAGGCGATGGTGCCGCCCGCGCTGATGGTGTCCATGCCCAGCCGCCCGCACAGCTCGTTCCAGTCCGAGACCCGGTCCGGGTCGAACACCCCCAGGTTGGCCCCCAGGAGCGCCACGGTCTCGTACTCGGCGATCTGCCGGGAGGATCCGTCCGGGAAGGTCCCCTTGTGGCCGCAGAGGATGG
This sequence comes from uncultured Desulfobacterales bacterium, assembly GCA_964454455.1. Taxonomy (GTDB): domain Bacteria; phylum Desulfobacterota; class DSM-4660; order Desulfatiglandales; family HGW-15; genus JAIPEI01. The sequence continues at coordinate 988 of CAYVVQ010000136.1, forward strand.
TGCAGGGCCTGCACGTGCTCGGCCGGGAGCGGTATCGCTCCTGCATGGCCTCCCCCGAGAGCCGGTCGGCCTCGGGATCGTCCCCGGCCTGGAAGTTCCGGACCGGCAGGATGCCGCCCCCCGTGCAGTACCGCAGGTTCGAGGCCGTGCCGTACCTCCGGTAGGCCCGGGAGGTGAAGGGGTTCCGGTTGATGTAGGCGGTGGCGCGCTTCCGCATGCGCTCGAAGAGCTCGGGGTCCCGGGGTACGATCCGGAACGCGCCTCCCCGGGCCTGGATTGCCTTGAGCCCCTTGGCCCCCATGACCGCCCCGACGCCGCCCCGGCCGAAGAACCGGTGGCCCGAGGCCACGTTGGCGAAGAGGACCCGGTGCTCACCGGCCGGCCCGATCGCCAGCGCGCCGTCCTTCTTCCCGAGCCCCAGGGCGGCCTGGGTCTCCACGGTGTCGAGACCCCAGAGCGACTCCCCGTCCTCGATGCGGCCGCCCTCCCGGTCCACCACCAGCCGGACGGATCGCTCGGAGCGTCCCCGGATCAGCAGGGCGTCCCAGCCGGCCGTCTTGAGGGCCGTGCCGAAGGGCCCCCCGCAGGAGGAGGCGGCCAGAAGGCCGGTGAGGGGGGACTTGGTCACCGCGGCGAAGCGGGCGCTGCAGGGCGCGCCGGTCCCGGGGAAGACCCCGGTCATGAAGGCCAGGACGTTCTCCTCCCCCAGGGGATCCACCCCCGGCGCCAACCGGTCGTACAAGAGCTTGAGCCCGAGCCCCTTGCCTCCCAGGTAGAGCCGGCGGTCCTCCTCGGAGACGGCGAACGGCCGGATCTCCCCCAGGGAGAGGTCCACCTCCAGGCCGCGGTTGCTCGTCCCCCGGATCTCCTCCATGGCCTCCCGCCTCCCTAGGTGGCCCCGCGCCCGTCGGCGATGGGCCACTCGCCCCGTTCCTCGAGCACCTCCCGATAGGCCTGGAGGGCCTCGTTCACCGCGGGCATGCCCCCGTAGGTGGAGAGCTGGAAGAAGACCTCGGCCAGCTTTCTCGGGTCGCACCCCACGTTGAGCGCCCCGTTGATGTGGAGCTTGAGCTCGTCCGTGGCCCGAAGCGCCGCCAGCATGGCGCAGGTGGCCATCTGGCGCTCGGGCAGGGTCAACACCTGCCGCGAGTAGAGGTTCCCGGTGATATGCATGGAGAGCTCGTTGGCCAGCTCCCGGTCGAAGGCCTTCCAGGTCAGGTAGGGCGGGTCCATCTTGATGCCCTTGCCGAAGAGCGTCCTGGCCGTCTCCTGGGTCCGTTTCTTGAGATCCTCGTCCTTTCCCATCAATCGTCCTTTCTTGGCGTGCCGGTTCGAGGTCCGCCCAGCGGGACCTTCACGTGCCGTTCTTTCCGGCCGCCAGTCTATCCGATTCACCGGGGCTTTGCCAAGCCCGCCGGGACCTTTCGCCAGCCCCGCCCCGGCGGGAGGCGTTCATGGGCGGCCGTTCGCATGCCGCCCGAAGGACTTGCTGAGGCGGAAGCGGTCCGGCGTTCCGACCTGAGACCGGCGGGCAAAGCGGACAGGCGGGCGACCTAAGGCGTGTCATCCGGGAGCACCGGATCGGACGACCGGTCGATGTCGACGATCCTTCCCCGGAAGTAGTCCATGGTCTGGTACCGGGTGATGCCGGAGAGCTTTTTCGTGATGCTGTTGATGAGCCGAACGGCCTCCTGGATCCTCCTCGCCTTCTCCGAAGGGCCCTCCTGGTCCATCACCTCCAGTAGGAGGAGGTCCGCGAACCCGGTGATGGTCTGGAGGGGTTGGTTCAGCTCGTGGCAGACCGCGCCCGCGGTCTCCAGGGCACCCTGGAGCCTGTCCCGGTCCCGCAGGGCCGCCTCGGCCTCCTTGGCCGCGGTGACGTCCCTCACGACGGCGTACATCAGGCCCTGCTCCAGCAGCGGCCTCGAGTTCCAGGACAGCCACCGAAGGGTGCCGTCCTTGCAACGGTAGCGGTTCTCGAAGGAGGCGATCTCCCGGCCCTCGGTGAGGGCCTCTCCCGCGTCGAGGGTGGGTTGAACGTCGTCGGGATGGACGAAGTCGATCCACGGGCTTCCCAGGAGCTCCTCCTCGGTCCAGCCCAGGGTCCGTTCCCAGGCCGGGTTGAGGCGCTTGAAGTACCCGTCGAACCCCGCCACGCACAGCATGTCCATGGAGAGGTTGAAGAAGCTTTCCAGCTCCCGCTCGGCCTTTCGCTGGTTGGTGATGTCACGGATCACCCCCACGACCAGGACCACCTCGCCCGACTCCGCGCGAATGGGATCGTAGCGGCTCAGCAGGGTCCTCGGTCCCTCGGCGTGATCGAAGACCATCTCGTACTCGACGGGCTCGCCGGCAAAGGCCCGCTCCAGATAGGGCCCGATGACCCCGTAGTCCTTCTCGCCCATCACCTCGACCACGGTGCGGCCGACCACCTCCTCCCGCTCGAGCCCGAGCTGCTTCAGGAAGGCCCGGTTGACCAGCCGATAGGTCGAGCTCCGGTCCACGACGCCCACGAGGTCGTCCGACTGCTCGACGACCCGGTGGTACTCCAGGAGGGTCTCCTCGGCCTGCTTCCTCCGGGCGATGAGCCCCCGCCGCCCCTGGGCCAGCTCGCCGACGAGCTCCGCCAGGTGGGTGAGAAACGTCATGCCCTGCTCCACGGTCTCCCGCGACATCACCGGGACCTCGTCCAGCGCGGCGAGGTAGTCCTCCTCGTCGAACCCCAGCTCGGCTGCCTGCCTCCGAAAGCGTTCGCGGTCCGGCGGCTCGAAGAAGAACTGCCCCGTGAACAGGGTCAGCACGTGCTCCCCGTCCACGACGACCGGGACGGCCGCGTCCACCAGCCCGTTGAGGCACTCGTAACAGGTGTACCGATCCCCCGCCTCGAGCCGGTTCGATATCCGGGTGTCGCTCTCCCGGCACCGCTCCAGGGTCAGGGGATGTTGACGGTGGAAGTCCACGCAGATCCGCTGCCACCCGACGGCCAGCCTCTGTCCCGACTCCCCGGTCACGATCTCCCCGTCCCGGGCGAGCAGGGCGGAGGGAATCCCCGTGAGGCGGTGGAAGCTCTCCAGGAGCGCCTGGACGCGATCCGCGTCGATCCATTGGATGAAGTTTTCCGAGGTCATGCGGTCCCTCTCATGCACCTGCCGCGGACGTCCCATCCGCGGACGCAACAGGCTCGAACGACGTGTGGAGGAAAACAACCGAACTTGAAATGCAGGAATAAGGCTATCAGGGTGCGGTCGGCCAGGTCAACGGGTTTCCTTGGGGCAACAGCGCCGGCATGCCTTCCGGCCGAGCCGGTGAAAGGCTTGTGATTTGCGTCCCCACACAGTATAACAGTTCGAGGTTCTTGAAAAGAGCGCACGGCATGGCATGCGCTCGAGCATGGAGCGCGGTTGAATGCATGCCTGATCGCCAAGCAGGCGACAAGACCTCGTGACATGAATCCATCGCACAGCAAATCCCTCGTTCAGGAGATGCTCGCCCCGCCGGACGTCCGCACCAACGGCCGCCGGCCCTGGGATATTCAGGTCCACGACAGCCGATTTTACGACCGGGTCCTGTCCGGCGGCTCCCTCGCCCTGGGAGAAAGCTACATGGACGGCTGGTGGGACTGCGAGGCCCTGGACCGGTTCTTCGAACGTATCCTGACACACCGGCTGGACAAAAAGGCCGCGAAAACGTCCTTCGGGCTCCTCCTGGCGGTCCTGGGCGCAAGGATTCGAAACGCCCGGAACCGATCCATGGCCTACGAGATCGGCAGGCGCCACTACGACATCGGCAACCGCCTGTTCGCCCTCATGCTGGACCCCTGGCTCAACTACTCCTGCGGCTACTGGGAGAACGCGGACAACCTCGACGAGGCCCAGGAGGCCAAGCTGGACCTGGTCTGCCGAAAGATCGGCCTTCGGCCCGGCATGACCCTGCTGGACATCGGCTGCGGCTGGGGCGGGCTGGCCGGGTACGCCGCCGCCCGCTACGGCGCGACCGTCCACGGCGTCACGGTCTCCAGCGAGCAGGTGAGCTTCGCGCGGGACTTCTGCAAAGGGCTCGACGTCCGGATCGAGCTCCGGGACTACCGCGACCTCCACGAGACGTACGACCGCATCGTCTCCATCGGCATGTTCGAGCACGTGGGTCACAGGAACTACCGGCGTTTCATGGAGGTGGCGCGTCGGTGCCTGAAGGACGACGGCCTCTTCCTGCTCCACACCATCGGGGGTAACACCTCGGTCCACTCGACCGACCCCTGGATCCGGAAGTACATCTTTCCCCACTCCATGCTCCCCTCGGCAAGGCAGATCGCATCGGCCGCGGAGGGCCTCTTCGTGCTCGAGGACTGGCACGGCTTCGGCCACCACTACGACCTCACCCTGATGGCCTGGTACCGCAACTTCACCAAGAGCTGGCCCGAGCTCGCCGACTCCTACGACGAGCGGTTCTACCGCATGTGGACCTACTACCTCCTGTCCTGCGCCGGGAGCTTCCGGGCCCGGAGGAACCAGCTCTGGCAGATCGTCCTCTCCAAGAACGGCCTCCGGGGCGGCTACCGGTCCATCCGGTGAGGCGAGGCCGATCCACACAGAGATGGCTGTTTCGATCGTTTTTCTTGACACTCGACTCACAAACGTGTTACAGATTCAGAGCCTTCCTTTTCCGGCCATCGCTTCTCCCTGCACCATTCTTCCTCTTCTCTCCCTGTGCGCTCCTCTTTCTCGGTAACGGCCTGGGGGGAAAGCAGCCAACAAGGAGAAACCCGAATGAAGCTTCCTCCCGAAGGAGAGGAACCATTTGATTTCCGGCAACAAGGCCACGCCATCATCTTTCCAAGCAGGAGGTGACGCCATGGAAAACGGGGCAGAGGCTCGAGCCGAAAGGACCGGCCCGGCCGGCGCCATGCCGAACCGGGTGCTCACGCAGGACATCCAGCGGATCCGGACGCTCCGAGAGGACGTGCTGCTCCTGCGCTTTCACCTGGCCCGAAGAACGGACATCACCCGGATGCTCGACGCCACCGATCGCCTCCAGGCCGAAAGCGCCCTGAAGTCCTCGCTGGCCGTGATCTCCGCCTTTCAAAGCAACCAGACCCTCCCCGCCGCCCACGTCTCCGCGGCGGCCTCGGCCCTGATGCACGCCGTGGACCGGCTGGTCCACGCCGCCCGGCTGGCGGAGATCGAGGACGCCACGGACGAGCCTCCACCGCCGGTCACGCCGGAGTCCCTCCGGGCCTCCCTGTCGTCCAATGACATTGCGCGCGCCCTGGGCGGGCAGCCGGAGGAATCATCGAGAAGGTCCATCAAGAGCGAGGCCAGCCGGTTCCTCTGGAAGCGGATCTGGGTCACGCTGGCCGCCTTCGTGGTGGCCCTCTTCATCCAGGTGCAGATCAACTACTCCCCTCCGGAAGCGAAGACCCAAGCGGGCGCAGACGGCCAAACCGGCACGCAGGGCGAGGTGGTGTCCGCCGTCCCGATCCCGATCCTGACAGGCTGGATCGACAAGCCCGTCTCCAAGGACATCCTGATCCCCGTCTCGGCCTTCTTCTGGGCGATAACCGGGGGGCTGGTCTGGATTCTCATTCGATTCCGGCGCTTCGGGGCGGCCTATGCCTTCGACCCGGCGCACGCGAACGTCTACTGGGCACGGGTCATTTCCGGCGCGGTGACCACGGCGATCCTCCTCTACTTCGTCTTCGGCGGCGACGAGCCGTGGGCCGATCAATGGATGATCGACCTTCCCCTGTGGGCCTTCGTGCTGGGCTATGCGGGCCGGCTCCAGGTGGAGCTCCTGAGGCGCATGGTGGGGCGGATCGAGAGGGCCATGCAGGAGAGCAGGCCCCTGGGCGGGAAAAAGAGCCCCAAGACCGCGGGACAGACCCCGGCCGGGTCCGGGGAGCAGGCGGCGGACGAGCAGGGGCCGCCGCCGCTCGGGACCCTCAAGAAGCCCGCCGCCGCCGGCGAGAAACCTCCAAAACGCGATTGAGACAGGAGGGAAGTCATGCTGGAGCTTCTGTGCCTTTCCGATCTCCACCTGGGTGAGACCTACTCCTACCTGGACGGCTCCCGCTGGGACTGGGACGACAGCAACCAGGCGGCCCTGGAGCCCTTCTACCGCGGGGTGGCCCTGCTGGACGGCCTCCAGCGGGGCGACGAGCCCCGGGTCCGGGTGAGGGATCTCGTGCTCCTGGGGGACATCTTCGAGCTGGGCACGGCCACCATCGACCAGGCATCCCGCTCGGGAGCCAAGTTCTTCGAGTGGCTCTTCCTCTGGCTCCTGCCGGACCGGGTGATCTACGTTCCCGGGAACCACGACCACGTGTTCTGGATGTGGTGGTGCGCGCCGCCTCCCGAGGGCGGCCCGCTCTGGTGGGAGAGCGAGCCCGGCGCGGTCGAGCAGGCCCTGTCGGAGGCCTATGCGGACTGCGGGACCAAGGCCAGCCACCCGGATCGACCCGAGGCGGCGGAGGGCAAGCCGTGGCGGGAGGCCCTCCTCACCCGCTTTTTCGGCTCGCTCCTGGACCCCTCCCGCTTCCGCCTGGCCTATCCGGTCTACACGGGCCCCCACTGCGGCCCGCCCGGGTTTCGGGGCCGGCCCTTTCGCTCCCTCTACACCCACGGTCACATGAACGACCCCATGTTCGTGAACCCCGGCGGCCTGGTCGACCGGGTGATGCACGGGCTCTCGCCGAACCCGGAGGAGGCGGACCTCGCCACCCTCGAGCGGGCCGAGGAGACCACCTGGCGATTCACCCACCGCTGGTGGTACCCGGCGGAGAAGGGCTCCTCCTTGAAGGAGTGGCTCTACCTCTGCTCCATCCCCTTCGAGAAGGGACATGCCTGCGTCCACCGCGGCACGTCCCCGGGGAGGTACACCCGGGAGCCGGCCCCGGAGCTCGGAGAGCCGGATCGGGACGCCCTGGACTTCCACAACCTGATCCGGGCGGCCGCGCCGGGCGAGGCCTTCCTCGAGCCCACCATCTACGTCTACGGCCACACCCACAACGGGGGCGCCATGCCCGTGGAGCCCTCCCTGCTGCTCTACAACACGGGGGGCTGGCTGAGCAACGTCACGGATGATCCCAAGCACACCCACCTCTTCGGGATCGATGCCGGCGGCACGGCCAAGATGGTCCGGGTCACCTATTAGCCTCCAGGGGCGCCGCCTTGATTCGGCCCTGCCCTTTGCTGTATACCCTCCTGAGACCTTCTCTCTACGGGCCGGGTGGACCCGGCCCGGACCCCGGAGCAGCCGCGCCATGACCCCAGCCGTCCAGGCCGCCCAAAAGGCCCGCATTCCCTTTCGCCTCCACGAGTACGAACACGACCCCGCGGCGGACTCTTACGGGGACGAGGCCGCGGCCAAGCTGGGCGTCGAACCGGACCGGGTGTTCAAGACCCTGGTGGCCGCAAGCGACGACGGCGAGCTGGCCGTGGCCGTGCTGCCGGTCCCGGCCCGGCTCGACCTGAAGCGCCTCGCGAAGGTCCTGGGCGCCAAGAAGGCGGCCATGGCGGACAAGAAGGACGTGGAGCGGGCCACCGGGTACGTCCTGGGCGGGGTGAGCCCCCTGGGCCGGAAGAAACGCCTCCGGACGGTCATCGACGCGTCCGCCGCCCGATACGACACCCTTTACGTCAGCGCCGGCAAACGGGGCCTCCAGATGGAGCTCGCCCCCGGGGACCTGGCCATGCTGACCGGCGCAAGGTTCGAGGCCATCGGGAGGCGGGGCCGCTGAGGCTCCCGGCCGTTTCGCCGCCCGCGGCTGCCGAACGAGAGCCCCCCCGGGTTCCGAGCGACATCAGGAAAAGAGAGCATGAGCGTGCAAAGATATTGGATTTTCCGAATGATCGGGCTGGCGGGAGTGGCGATCACCCTTGCCTTGGGCGTTTGGGTGTGGTTCTTCTGGGACCAGGAAAGCTTTCTGGCATGGCAGAGAGAAGCGGGACCCATACCGTTTTTCATCGCCCTGGCGATCCTCCCGGCAGTGGGGTTTCCGATCACGCCGTTTTATCTGCTGGCCGGAGCGACCTATGGCACGGTCCTCGCCCTGACCGGATCGGCGCTGGGCTTGACGGCCAATCTGACCTTGTGCTACTGGATCGCGCATAGCGGGCTGCGGCGCCTCCTCGAGCGCTGGCTGGCGCGTACCAGCTATGAGATGCCGAGGGTGAGACGGGATCAGGCCCTGATGTTTGCCCTGTTGGTGAAGCTGATGCCCGGCATACCCACCTTCGTGAAAAACTACCTGATCGGGCTGAGCGGGCTTCGTTTCCCGCTCTACTTCTCGATATCGTTCGCCTTTTCCTTCGTCTTCGGGGCGGTCTTGATCCATCTGGGCGAGTCCTTGTACGAGCAGAATGTCATCCAGGCGGGTTGGGGCGTGGCTGTCCTGGCGGCACTGGCGCTGGCCTTCTGGGGGGTTTACCGTGGGATCAAGCGCAAGATCGAAGCAGGCGATACGCCGGAGCGTTGATCGATTCCAGCAGGAAAGGGACGGACATGCCGCTCTTCATGGCCGGATCAAGGAGGGCGTCATGCCCTACGTGAACATCAAGGTCGCCCGGAACCGATCGTGGTGATCGACGAGGTGGAGAAGGACAACACCCATGCACACGTTTGACCGGGGAATCGCCGTCACGAGACAGGATGGGGGCGCCTTTCGGGCGACCGTCACCGCGGACTGGTCGATCAACGAGAACCCCAACGGCGGGTACCTCATG
>CAYVVQ010000137.1:0-9688 GCA_964454455.1 uncultured Desulfobacterales bacterium
GGTGATGTCGTCGACAGCCATGACCGCGACTCTGCGTCCTTCCAAAACGAGGCTTCTGACTCGATACTTCACCCAGATGTCGGGGAGGTCGGGCTCGCGCTTCAGGAAGGCTTCCCCTTCCAAGACCCCTCCCTCCCCTTCTTCCGAGCAGGCGGAGCAAATCGCAAGGTGAAAAGGGCATTCCGGACAGCTCGCCGTCTGCCCGCATTCCTGCGATTCGATGTACCGTTTTGCGCAACCGATGAATTCGCCGCATTTGATTCCGGCAGCCTCAGGCATCTGCATTTCAAAAATGCGCTCAGCCAGCGGGTTGGCGTAGAGAACACGCGTGTCGTGGTCGAAAACCGCGATGCCCACGGGCGAGGCCTCCATGACTGCCTTGAGCGCGAAATCGGCTCGGTCCGCCAGTATTCCGTCTCTGTTGTTTTCTTTCACCATACAGGCCTCATCCGCCATCCTTCTGCCGGCAGAAAGGAGCGTCCACTCCCTGGATCTCTAAGAAATGCCATTCGGTTTCCCGTCTAAGTTCCCAGCCGCGCAAGCCGCCTGACAGAAAAAGTTTCCCGACCTTGACTTCTGTGGTCTGACAATTATTGTATAGCATACTAAAGCAATATAAGTAAAAATACAAGGCTGGTTTCAGAGAACAGGAAAGGATTCCCGGATGGCACGCCTGGAACGCATGATGGAGCCACGGAAGACAGGGGCCTCGCTCCTGATTCCTGATGGCGTCGTAAAAAGCCTTGAACCTTGAGATCTGCCCTGGAAATATCAATAGGTTATGGCGTTTCCAGCGGCGGGTGAGCCGGTTTTTGCGAACCCGTCATTCCTATGGATCAGACGTAGACCGGGAGAGCATGGATATTCCACACAAAAGGAGGCAAACCTATTCCTCATGGAGCGATTACTGGATACGAAGGACGCTGCAAACTTTTTGAATGTCTCTGTAATGACCATAAGAAGATGGACGAATGCCGGAAAATTGAAGTGCTTCAGGGTGGGTGGAAAGCAAGAGAGACGTTTCTACGTAAAGGATCTGGAGGAGCTTCTACACGATTCGAAAGGTCATCGATTGAAGCCGTTGGGCCTTGGAGGGGAAAGGGTGCCCGGCGGTGCTCACATGACGCATTTTTACGCTGGAAAAGAGGAAGCCCACCGGGTGTCCATACCTTACCTGCTCGAAGGCATCGAGCGGGGCGAGGTGGTGCTTGTGGTGATGCCTCCCGAAGGACGTTCGGACCTTTTCGAGAACATGCAACGAGAGGGCCATCCCGTCGGGAATTGGCTCGAGCGTGGACGGTTGTGTGTGAGCGACGGCATGGGGGCTCCGGAGGAAATGGTGCGATACCTGGGAGATTTTGCAGCGAGAGCCCATGAGTTCAGAGTGCTGGGCGACATGATCTGGACCGTTCGCAAAGGCTGGGAAGCGGAGGACCTGAGCGCTCTGGAGCAGTCGTTCCCCCTGACGCCCCCTGTGGAAAAAGGGCTCTTCCTCTGCCAGTACAGCCTGGAGGATTTCACCGGCACGACCATCATGATGGCGGCCGAGTGGCACCGGCAAACGATTTACAAAGAAAAAGTAGAGAAAAGCCCCTATTTCGGCCTCGGGGCAAGCAAGCAGGGAGATCGGGACTCGATTGGTTTGTAAGGATTTGTCGGGTGCTGCGACCCATCGATCAATGAAAACAGATCCTCAGCCAACTGAAAGCCGGCTGTCGATCCTGAAGACATAACCAATGTTTGATAGGAGGTCAGCATGGCGAGATTGAGCGTTGATTTCTTGGACACCAATGACGCGTTCCCCGAAATGGAACTGGACCTCGTTTCCGGGGAACGATGGAACATCCCTCAGAACCTCGGAGATGGATATGCCGTATTCCTGCTCTATCGTGGGTACTGGTGACCTTTTTGCAGCCAGCAGTTGGCCGGCTTCCAGTCAACCCTCAGAGACTTCCAACAGGAAGGAATCCAAATCGTCGCAGGTTCCGTCGACCCATTGAACAAGACGGAAGAGTTTGTGGGAAAAGGGGGGCTTTCCTTCCCCGTTGCCTACGGCATGGATATGGAAGCGACCTGTCTGAAGACAGGCGCGTTTTACGAAAAGGACAGGAAGTTTATCCAGCCGGCGTGTTTTCTGATCCGGCCGAACAAAACGGTAGAGGTTGCAGCCTACAGCTCAGGTCCCATAGGGCGTTTCGTTCCACAGGATGTCCTGACCCTGGTTCGGTTCTACAAGAGTCGTGCACAGAACCAGAAGTGAAGGGCATGAGCAGGGAGAAACCGGTGAAGCCATGGATGGTCAAAGGAGCTGATGATGAATCATAATCATCAAAGATCGTTCACGTCTATGGGTGAAGAAGGCGGGAAGCATCGAGGTCGAATACCTTGACTACGACTGGTCTCTGAACGGGGAGTGACCTGCCGCGACGGGACCCGCCGCCCGATGATCAACCCCCGTAAAATGTCAACAAGGTCCAGAGGAGAGGGACAAGAGCGATGACAACGTATGACTATGACATCGGCATCATCGGCGGGGGAGCGGCGGGTTTGACCGTGGCCTCCGGTGCGGCCCAGTTGGGGGCCAGAACCCTCCTGATCGAGAAGGAGAAGGCGCTGGGGGGCGACTGTCTTCATTTCGGGTGCGTGCCGAGCAAGACGCTGATTCGGACCGCGCAGGCCTATCACACCATGAAAAACCCCCAGGCCTTCGGGCTTCCGGCCGTAGAGCTGCCCCCGGTGGACTTCGGACCGGTGAAAGAGAGAATCCGGTCGGTGATCGCGACCATCCAGAAGCACGACTCGGAAGAGAGGTTCTGCCGCCTCGGCGTCAGGGTGGAGTTCGGCGAACCCGCCTTCACGGACGAGCACAGCGTTCGATTGAACGGCGGAACCGTGTCCGCCAAGACATGGGTCATTGCCTGCGGCTCGTCACCGGGCAGGCCCCCCATCGAGGGGTTGGACGAAACCCCCCACCTCACCAACAAGGAGATCTTCTCTCTGGATCGTCTCCCCGAATCCATGATCATTCTGGGCGCCGGACCCATTGCCGCGGAGATGGCCCAGGCCTTTTGCCGCCTCGGGACCAGGGTGTCCGTGGTCCAGCGGAGCGGGCAGATCCTGAGCAAGGAAGACAAGGACATGGCCGACGGGGTGATGCAGGTCCTGGCCGCCGAGGGGGTCGATGTTCACTTGAATGCCTCGGTTCTCGGGGTCAGGGACCTGGGACATGGAAAGGAGGTCCGCATCAGGACCAAGGAAGGGGAGGTTGTTCCACTGAAAGCGGAGCAGATCCTCGTGGCCATGGGGCGCGATCCCAACCTGACGGGTCTCGAGCTGGAAGGGGTCGGCGTTGACGTCGACCGCAAGGGCATCCAGGTGGACGCGCGGATGCGAACCACCCGGAAGCACATCTATGCAGCGGGCGATGTGACGGGGCGGTTTCAGTTCACCCATGCCGCCGGCTACGAAGGGGGGATTGTCCTGAGCAATGCGATCTTTCATCTCCCCAGGAAGGCCGATTACACGTTCCTGCCCTGGTGCACCTATACCGACCCGGAGCTTGCCGGCATCGGAATGAACGAGAAGGCGGCGAAGGAGGCCGGGATGGAGTACACCGTCTTCACGGAGGCCTTCGAGGGCAACGACAGAAGCCTTGCCGAAGGGGAACGGGTCGGGAAGATCAAGATGCTCCTGGACAAGGATGAAAAGCCGCTCGGGGTTCAGATTCTGGGGCCCCGGGCGGGGGAGCTGCTGAGCGAGTGGGTCGCCGTCCTGAACGGCAAGGTGAAGCTTTCCACCCTCGCTTCCGCCGTGCATCCCTACCCCACCTTGGGGGAGATCAACAAACGGGTGGCGGGCACCTACCTTTCGCCGAAAATCTTCTCCGACAAGGTGAGGAAAGGCCTGAGATTCTTCTTCCACCTGAAGGGGAGGGCGTGCGGATCGGAAGAGGGGGAATGAGCCTTCTTTTGGGGAACCCCGATGGAGGCGACCGGCCGTCTGAACGTCTCCGGGAACACCGAACCGGCGGCGATCCTGATGGCGGAGAGAAGACATGATGAAGAGCGGACAGAACAGGAGGGAGGCTTTCGGGCGGCCCGGGATCGAGCCGAGGTGGTCCTCGAGCACCAAGGAGGCGGTCGGCACAGCCTACTCCAGGTCGAGCCGCATCTGGTTTACCGTATCCCACGGGATCGTGAACGAAATCTACTACCCGACCATCGACCATCCCCAGACCCGGGATCTGGAGCTCCTCATCACGGACGGTGAGACCTTCTTCCACGAAGAGAAACGCGACCTGAAGGGGGATATCCGCTGCGTGGAGGGAGCGGCCCTCGGTTACTGCATTCGAAGCACCGCTCCGGGCGGCCTTTACCGCATCCACAAGGACATCATCTGCACTCCACACGATGCGTGCCTCCTGATCCACACCCGGATCGAGGCCGCCGAAGAGCTGTTGTCCCGCCTCCAGGTCTATGTCCTGCTCGCCCCGCACCTGGGCATCGGCGGCGCGGGCAACTCCGCGAGGAAGCACACGGCCGCCGGAAGAGAGGTGCTCGTCGCATGGAAGGGCAACACGTTCCTTGCCCTCGGGACGAATCCGGGCTTTCTTCGAACCTCCTGCGGGTTCGTCGGGTACAGCGACGGCTGGCAGGACCTGCACGACAACCACCGAATGGACGGGTCGTTCGATGAAGCGCTCGACGGCAATGTGGCGGTCACGGGACAGGTCGACCTGTCCAACGGCGCCGGGTTCACCATGGCCGTTTCTTTCGGCGATGCGGTTCATGCCGCCGTGACCTCCTTGAACCAGGTCCTCTCCGAGCCCTTTTCTTCTCAGAGGGACGACTTCGTTCGACAGTGGCAGAGACCCGGCAAAGGCGTCCTTCCCCTGGGAGGACAGGCCCCGGACGGAGGACGGATGTACGCCATCAGCCACTCCGTCCTGGTGTCCCATGAGGACAAGACCTACCCCGGCGCCTTCATCGCCTCGGCGAGCATCCCGTGGGGTGAATCGAAGGGCGATGAAGACCTGGGTGGATACCATCTGGTCTGGACGCGGGACATGGTCAATACGGTCTCGGCCCTGCTGGCCTGCGGGGACGCGGACACGCCGCGCCGCGCCCTCGTCTATCTTGCCTGTTCCCAGCGCCCGGACGGGGGCTTTCCCCAGAACTTCTGGATCGACGGCAGCCCTTACTGGGGCGGCATTCAGCTGGACGAGGTCGCGTTCCCGGTGATCCTCGCGTGGCGGCTCTGGAAGGCGGAGGCCCTGGGGCTCTTCGATCCCTATGACATGGTGATGCGCGCGGCGTACTACATGATCAAGCAGGGACCGGCCACCCAGCAGGAACGCTGGGAGGAAAACAGCGGCTACTCGCCCTCCACGCTCGCTTCCAACGTGGCGGCCCTCATCTGCGCGGCGGACTTCGCGCGGGCGCGAGGCCGGGAGGAGACCGCCGTCTTTCTGGAGGCCTATGCCGACTTCCTGGAGTCCCACATCATTCCGTGGACCGTGACCCGCCGGGGCACGCTGGTCCCTGAGGTCCCCAGGCACTTCATCCGCATCCTTCCGACCGCGATCGACGATCCAAGTCCCCTTGAAGACCCCGATGCCGCCTTCATCACCCTGGCCAACAGCCCTCCGGGGGTCGAACACAGGTTCCCCGCAAGGGAGATCGTGGATGCGGGTTTTCTGGAGCTGGTCCGATACGGCGTGTTGAAGCCGGGCGATCCGATCCTCGAAGCCTCCCTGAGGGTCATCGACGCCGTTCTCAAGGTGGAGACGCCTTTCGGTCCATGCTGGAGGCGGTACAACCACGACGGGTACGGCCAGGGCGCGGAGGGGGGGCCCTACCTCGGCCACGGGAGGGGCCGTGCCTGGCCCCTTCTCACCGGGGAGCGGGGCCACTACGAGTTCGCCGCAGGCCGGGACCCGCGCCCGTTTCTCGAGGCCATCGAGGGCTTCGCCTCGGCCGGCGGCATGCTTCCCGAACAGGTCTGGGACGAACCGGACCGGGGTCCCATGAGGCTCGGCCGTCCGACCGGATCCGCCATGCCGCTCTGCTGGGCCCACGCGGAGTACATCAAGCTGCTGCGCTCCGTTCACGACGGACAGGTTTTCGACCGGATTCCCATTGTGGCCGACAGGTACCATCGCTCCCTGGGACGGAAAGACCTGGAGGTCTGGAAGCCGGTGCGACAGCTGCGCGCCATTCAACCCGGAAAGGTGCTGAGAGTCCAGAATCCCAGAGCGTTTCGAATGATCTGGACGGACGATGAATGGAAGACCGCTCGAGAGACCGAATCGTCCTCGAGCGGTCTTGGAATCGGATTCGTCGACGTTCCCATTGGAGAAGAACAGAAGGCGCCGATCCGCTTTACGTTCTTCTGGCCGGACCGCGGTGCCTGGGAAGGAAAAGACCACAAGGTGGAAGTGGACACCGATTCACGCGATGAATCAGCGTAAAGGTCGAATCGGCGCATGGATAGCATGACAGGAAAAGGAGAATGAACATGAGAATGGCAATGATCGGACTGGGACGAATGGGGATGAACATGGCGAGGCGGCTTCTTCAAGGCGGCCATGAGGTGGTGGCGTACAACCGGACCCCCCAAAAGACGGAAGAGATTGCACGGGAAGGGGCGATCGCGGCCTACTCGCTGGAGGAGGTTGCTCAAAAATTGACTCCGCCGAGGATGGCCTGGATCATGCTCCCCGCCGGCCCCGCCGTCGACGAGCACGTGCTCGAGCTCGAGAAAATCCTCGCCCCCGGAGACATCGTCATTGATGGTGGAAACACCTACTACAAGGACGATCTCCGGCGTGCCGAATCCCTGGCGGAAAAGGAGATACGCCTCGTGGACGTGGGCGTCAGCGGCGGCATCTGGGGACTGAAGGAGGGCTACTGCCTGATGATCGGCGGTCCGAAGGAGGCCTACCAGGCCCTGGAGCCCGTGTTTCAGTCCCTGGCCCCGGAAGAGGGGTATCTCTACTGCGGACCCGCGGGGGCGGGGCACTTCGTGAAGATGGTCCACAACGGCATCGAGTACGGGATGTTGCAGGCCTACGGCGAAGGCTTTCAGATCCTCGAAGCGTCCCCCTATGCCGATGCACTCGACTACAGCGAGGTGAGCCATCTGTGGAATCAGGGGAGCGTGGTGAGGTCCTGGGTGCTGGAGCTCGCCGAGGGGGCGTTTTCCAAAGACGGGAAGCTCACCGGCATCCGAGGGGTTGTGGAGGATTCCGGCGAGGGCCGCTGGACCGTCAACCAGGCCATAGAGACCGGGGTCTCGGCCCCGGTCATCACGCTGTCGCTGATGAACCGATTTCGATCCAGGGACCATGACTCCTTTTCGGACCGCGTGATCGCGGCGCTGAGGCGGGAGTTCGGGGGGCATGCCGTGGTCGCATCCGAAAAGACAGAGACCGGGTGAGATCCGAGATGCTCGGACTCTTCGCCACAAAGGGGTTCAAGGATTACGTCGGCGCGGCCCGGCAGGTGCTGAGGGCGAACTGGACCGGTGCCTACACCAAACCTTCCCCCAGCCTGTACCCCCATCAGTGGAACTGGGACTCCGGATTCATTGCCATGGGATATGCCCACTACGATCAGAAGAGGGCCCGCCGGGAACTGGCATCCCTCTTTGCGCAGCAGTGGCCGAACGGCATGCTGCCCCACATCGTTTTCAACCCGGAGGCGCTGGGGCATTACTTTCCCGAACCGGATTTCTGGCAGGTGCCTGATGGAAGACCAACCAGCGGGATCACCATGCCGCCCCTTCACGCCACCGCCTGCCGGCACATCTACGCGGCCGCCGAGGACGGAGATGCGGCCGGGGACTTCCTGCGCTTCATGTATCCCAAGCTCATGGCGCTCCACCGCTACCTCCACCGGGAGCGGGATCCGGACGGATCGGGGCTCGTGTACATCCGGCATCCCTGGGAATCCGGACTGGACAACTCCCCGGCCTGGGATGAACCCCTGAAAAGGATTCAAGTCCGGAAAGAAAAACTTCCCGCTTACGAGCGAAAAGACCTCGAACACGGCGTCCCCGCCGATCAAAGACCAAGCGATAAAGACTACGACCGCTACGTCCACCTGGTGAATCTCTTCAGGCGGCTGGACTACCGCGAAGAAGAGATTCGGAAAGAATGCCCCTTCCTGATCAAGGATGTGCTCTTCAACTCCATCTTGTGCCGGGCCGACAGGGACCTTTTGATGATCAGCGACGCCCTGAAACAGGACGGATCCGAGGTGAAGGAGTGGGTGGAGGCGACGTCCGGGGCCATCTCCAGGTCGCTCTGGTGTCCCGAGTGCAACCAGTTCGAGTCCTTTGACCTGGTCGGCGGAAGACTCATCCACTCCGCCACGGCAGCCGGTTTCTTGCCCCTTTTTGGAAGTGCTGCTTCCAGCGAGCAGGCCCAAAACCTTTTTGAAACGCTCGACTCCATCGCCTTCTGTGCGCTTCACCAGGGGAACTGCTTCACCGTTCCAAACTACGACATGACGAGGGAAGACTTTGATTCGAGGAACTACTGGCGCGGACCGGTCTGGATCAATATCAACTGGATGGTTTCCAAGGGATTGAAAGGCTACGGATATGTAGAGAAGGCGGATGCCATGAAGAGGGACATGATTCAGCTTCCCATCCGCTTCGGCTTTCATGAGTACTTCGACTCCCGCACGGGAAAAGGCTATGGGTCCGACAGCTTCTCCTGGACGGCGGCCCTGTTTCTCGATCTGGTCCATGAATACTACAGCGAGGACAAGCACCGCCTCGACTGGCTCAAACCGCACGGGCGTGATCGCCTGAAGGAGATGAATGTCCTGAACAGCCCCGGCGGCGATGCGACGTCTCCTCCGGGCTCGTCGGCCTCGGACCTGATGGCGGCCATCGGCAGGCTGAAGGATCGCTTCTATGACCGCCACCGGGGCAGGGTGGATTACGAGGCCCTGAGGCGTTCTCGGGATTACCGGCATTACCAGGAGCTGGCTGCAGGGCTTCGGCGTTTCGATCTCGCGAGCCTCGAATCCGACGACCAGAAGCGGGCCTTCTGGATCAACCTGTACAACGCCATTGTGATCCACGGCATCGTGGAGCTGGGAGTCGAGAGGTCCGTCAAGGAGATTCCCGACTTTTTCAGCATGATCGGTTACCGGATCGGAGATCTCCTCTTTTCCCCGGATGCGATGGAGCACGGTCTCCTGAGGGCCAACGCACGACCCCCATACAGGATCCGGCCGTTCTTCCGAGGGAAGGACCCGCGTCTCGGGTTCGCCCTCACGAGCGTCGATCCCCGAGTTCACTTTGCCCTGGTGTGCGGATCGCGCTCCTGCGCCCCGATCCGATTTTACGAGGCGGACAGCATCGACGAGCAGCTGGACACGGCGGCAAAGAGCTTCGTGAACAGCTCCGAGGTCCTGGTCTTGCCCGAAAAGAACAAGGTCGTTCTCTCCCAGATCTTTGACTGGTACGAAAGGGACTTCGGAGGGAAGAAAGGGGTTCGGCAGTTCCTGCTTCGATACCTGGACGAGGATGAAAAACGGTCTTTTATCGAGCATGGCTGGCGGGAAACCAAGGTGGAGTATCTCTTCTACGATTGGGACCTGAATCATTGACGGAGTCGATCAGGGTCCGTGACGAAAAGGTGAAGCTTTACCGGTCCCTCAAGCCGTTTCCCGTT
>CAYVVQ010000138.1:0-9589 GCA_964454455.1 uncultured Desulfobacterales bacterium
CCTTGCTGATCAGGCCCACCCGTTCCATCTTGGCGGCGCTCCACATCTCGTTGGCGATGGCCTGCCACATGGCCTGCTCCATGGTCAGGTTCCAGGGGAGGAAGTCCGTGGAGCCGCCCGTGGGCGTGGAGCCGTGCCGGGTTCCGGCCTGGCCGAAGGCGGCCGTGTCCGCCGACACGGTGAGGTCGCACGCCTGGCCGATCTCCTGGCCGCCGGCGATGCGCATGCCGTTGCACCGGCAGATCACCGGCTTGCGGGCCTTGAGGATGGCGTCGATGGTGCCGGTGAAGAGATCCATGTACTGAGTGTACTCCAGGGGCCGCTTGGAGTAGTACTCGGCGTACTCCTTGGTGTTGCCGCCGGTGCAGAAGGCCTTGTCCTCGGCGGCCGTGAACACGATGGCCTGGACGTCGCGCTCCATGCCGGCCTTCTGCATGCCCGAGATGACCCCCTTGAGCATCTCCGTGGTGTACGAGTTGAACTGGGCCGGGTTGTTCAGGGTGATCCAGGCGGTGGTCAGCCCCTCCACGTCCTCGCCCGTCTGCGGGTTCTTCAGGGGCTTTTTTTCGTACGTCGTGCAGGGCGGTTCCGTACCGAAGTGCTCGTCACCGAAGAGCTGGTGGTCTTTCAGCTCGTTGTCCCTTGGTAGCCAGTCGAGTCCCATAACCTGTTCCTCCTTTTCTGTCGCATTGGAATGGATGGATGCTTTAGTTGGTTCTCATGGTCCGTCTCGATCAACCCCGGCGGCGGCATTCTCGGTGCGGCCGCTGTTCCACGCGCGGGGCGGTTTTGTGACAATCGTCTTTCCCGGCGGCCGGGCAGGGTTTCCACGACCCGGGACCCGCCGGGGCGGTCTAGAAGTCGGGGACCAGGATCATGCGCTGCTCCGGCGACCCCTGTGAGTGGATCTCGTCGAAGGTCTCCACGATGGTGCTCATGGGCCGCGTCTGGACATAGGGCTCCAGGGCGATCCTGCCGGAGAGGACCATGCCCAGAACCTGGGGGTAGTACTCCGGCAGGCAGCCCCACGTGCCGATGATCTCCGCGTCGAAGGCCATGAGGCGGCTGATGGCGTACTCCACCTTCTGCATGCCGAAGCCCACCAGAAGCAGCTTCGAGGTGAAGCTGACGAGGGAGAGGCCGATCTCCTGCCCGGGCTTGGTCCCGGTGACCTCGAAGATCTTCCACCCGAACGAGGGCAGGCCTTCCTTCTTCCGGATGGCCTTCACCTCGCCGGAGACCTCCTTGGGGCTCTTGTCGCGGGAGTTGATCACGTGGTCCGCCCCGTAGTCGAGCATCTTCTGGAGCCGGTCGTCGACGATGTCGATGGCCACCACCGTGCCCGCGCCCAAAGCCTTGGCCTCCTGCACCATGTACTGGCCAACGCCGCCGATGCCGATGACGACCACGTTGTCCCCCAGCTCGAGGCCGGCCCGCCTGGCCGCCTGGAAGGGGGTGGTCGCGGCGTCCGCCACCACGGAGAGATGCTCCAGGGGGATGTCCCCGCGGTCGCCGACCTCGCACAGGTCGATGCTGGGCACCGGGATGTGGCTGGAGAACCCGCCGTAAATGCCCAGGCTGTTTCCGGGCATCTTCTGGTTCAGGCAGCGGTTTCCCCGCCTCGTCTTGCAGAGGTGACACTGCCTGCAGGGCATGACGGCGGGGATCAGGACCTCTTTCCCCACCCAGCTCTCGTCGCCCGCCACGACGGTTCCGGAGATCTCGTGCCCCAGCGTGAGCGGGGGCTTGTTCACCGTGGGGACGCCGTCGTAGAAGTAGCCGAGGTCGGTGTGGCAGACGCCGCAGCCGGCGACCTCCACGAGGACCTCGCCCGGTCCCAGATCCGGTACGGGGATCTCGGTCTTCTCGATTTTTCCGGGAGTCACCTCCCCGGTCTCCCGATCCTTCATCGTGGGCTGAACCATCTGCCACGTCTTGATCTTGTCCGGTACGAGTGCCATGCTGTCCTCCTTCTCGAAGATGCGCTGCCCGCGTCTTCCCCGTCCCTTCGACACTAAATCATCCCGTACCCCCCGTCAACACACAGCAGCTGCCCGGTGATGTAGCTGCTCTCGTCCGACGCGAGAAAAACGAAGGGAGGCGTGATGTCTTCGGGCTCGGCAAACCGCTTGAGCAGGATGCGGTTCATGTAGACCTCCTTGAGCTTCTCGTCGGAGCGGATCTTCTCGGTCATGTCGGTGGCGACGATGCCCAGGGAGATCACGTTGGCGCACACGTTGTATCGGGCCATCTCCCGGGCGATGGACTTGGTCATGCTGATGACGCCGCCCTTGGCCGCGCTGTAGTTCACCTGGCCCACCGTGCCCACGATCCCCGCCACCGAGGTGACGTTGATGATCTTCCCGGCCTTCTGCTCCTTCATCTGCAGGGCGGCCGCCTGGGAGCAGAGGAAGGCCCCTTTCATGTGAATGTCCACCACCTGGTCCCACTGCTCCTCGGTCATCTTGACCATCAGGGCGGGTCGGGTGAAACCGGCGTTGTTGACCAGGACGTCCAGCCGGCCGAAGGTGTCCACGGCGACCTGGATCAGGTTCTCGGCGTCCGCCTTCGCGGCCACGTCCGCCTTCACGGCGACGGCGTCGCTGCCCATCCCCTTGATGGCCTCGACCGCCTCCTGGGCCGCCTTGTCGCTCGAGGTGTAGTTGACCACCACCTTGGCGCCTTCCCTGCCGTATGCCAGGGCGACGGAGTTGCCCACCCCCCGGCTGCTTCCCGTGACCACGGCCACTTTGTCCTTGAGTCTCATAGATTTTTCCCTTCCTTTTGGCTGGATAATGATGGGCTTCCCCCTGACGCCGGCGGGAACCCCGGAGTATCCATAGTGATTACAATATAGTTACAATATAACCAATTCGAAAATGTAGAAGACCGCGCCGACGCCTGTCAAGGAAAATCGAATGACCCGCGGCCCGCCCCCCCCGGTTCGTCCTCCGGGGAACGAATCGGGTTGAACGATTCAGGATTTTTGGTAGGATGGGCCGACTTGGCGAAAGGACATGCGGTGGGGGGGCGGGCGGCAGCCGGGCGAGCACCGGTCTTTTCGGGTGGTGAGCGGGAGAAGCATGGGTGAGGGTGACGAGGCCGATTCCCGGCAGGGTCCGGCTCTCCGTCGCACTGAGCAAGCAGGGAAGGGTTCGGATGGGTAGAGGGAAGCTGGCCGTTCAAAGGGTGTTTCTTGCTGCGATTGTGGCCTTTGCCGGGCTGTCCGCCTGCTCCTGGCGACCCGAGGTGCAGCCCGCGCGCCCCGGGGTCAGGCGGGTCGCCCTGCCCGAAAAGGAGCTCGGGAAGGTCCCCTCCTACGTGGTGCGCGGGGTCCGGTACTACCCCCTGCCCGACGCGGACGGGTTCGTCCAGACGGGGCAGGCCTCCTGGTACGGGGTCCCCTTTCACGGAAGGACCACCTCGAACGGCGAGACCTACGACATGCACGCCCACACCGCGGCCCACAAGACCCTCCCGTTCGGCACCTACGTCAGCGTGAAGAACCTGTCCAACGGCCGCTCCACGGTGGTCCGGATCAACGACCGGGGCCCGTTCGTCGAGGGGCGGATCATCGACCTCTCCTACGCCTCGGCCCGGGAGGTCGGCCTGGTGGGTCCCGGCGTCGCGACGGTGAGGGTCACCGCCCTGGCGCCCCAGGTCGCCGTCAAGGGAAGGACGGGTGCGGGCGGGCGTCCGGTGCTCGAGGCAAGGGACCTGAGGACCGGGGAGTTCACCGTGCAGGTGGGCGCCTTTCTCGACCGGAAGAACGCGCTCGACCTGGCGAAGCGGTTGGGCGTCCTCTTCGACCACGTCAAGATCACGGAGTTCGTGGACGCGCTGGACCGGACCCTTCACCGGGTCCGCGTGAGCAAGTCGAGCTCGCTGGATGAGGCGGGGAAGGTGGAGAAACGCTTGGAGGAGATGGGGTTTGTGGGTTCCTTCGTGGTGAGGATCTGACGCCTACGCTTCCTCGTTGATTTTTCGACGCAGCACGCCCGAGGTCTTGAACACGACAACCCTTCTGGCCCGCAGGCGCAAATCTTCCGTGGTCTGGGGGTTTCTGCCCCTCCTGGCGGCCTTGTCCTTGACCACGAACTTGCCGAAGCCGCTGATGAGGATGTTCTCGCCGCTCTCCAGGGTCTGCTTCACGATTTCGAAGAGGGTTTCCACCGCTGCGCGGGATTGGGTCTTGCTCAATCCGACGTTGTTGTAGATATCGGTGATCAGTTTTTCCTTGGTGAGCGACATCGGCGGCTTCCTCCTCTAACTCAAAAATCCCTGTAATTGCCCGTGACTCTTTTGTTTTCCAGGTTTTGCAATGATGTATAATGGGAACTGCCCTGTCAAGCATTTTTTAGATAACCATACTTCTCCCTGAGCATCCTGCTGACGTTGTGGGGAACGAGCCCGCTGATGTCTCCTCCGAGACTCGCCGCTTCCTTGATGATGGTCGAGCTGATGTAGAACCACTTGTAGTCGGTCATCAGGAAAATGGACTGTACGTTCCGGTTCAACTTGCGGTTCATCAGCGCCATCTGGAACTCGTACTCGAAGTCCGACAGCGCTCGCAGACCGCGAAGGATCACCTTGGCCTTCTTCTTCACGGCATAGTCCACGAGCATGCCGTCGAAGCTCTCCACCTCCACGTTGGGCTGGCCTTCCAGGGCCTCCCGGATCATCACGATCCGCTCCTCCCGGGAGAAGAGCGAGACCTTGTTCGGGTTGATCAGAATGGCGATGATCAGCTTGTCGAAGATCTTCAGGGCGCGCTTGACGATGCTCACGTGGCCGTTGGTGATGGGGTCGAACGTGCCGGGGTAGATGGCGATCTGACTCATGGGGTCTTCTCCGGTTGTGGGGGGTATCCGAGCTCTGAACCGCGTCCGCTTTCGACTCTGAGCAGGTGGATTCGCGTGTCCCCGTAAGTGCGGCTCTCGAGGTGTCGCAGCGGGCCTCCGCGGTCCGGGATGCTTTCCCCGCCGCCCGTTTCCACGACCACCAGCGCGTTCGGGGCGAGAAAGCCGCTCCGGCCGAGCGGCTCGAGGAGCGGATCGGCCAGCTTTCTCCCGTACGGGGGGTCCAGGAACACGAGATCGAACGCCCGACCCGATGCGGTCCTTCGCGGCGGCAGCCCCACGCGCAGGTCGTGCCGGACCACCACCGCGAGCTCCGTCAGTCCGCACTGATCCAGGTTTCTGCGAGCGACCGCCAGCGCCCGGGGGGTTTGATCCACGAACAGGGCCCGATCCGCTCCCCGGCTCAGCGCCTCGATGCCCAGGACCCCGGTCCCGGCGAACAGGTCCAGGACCGCAACGCCGCGCAGGTCCTGGCCGATCAGGCTGAACAGGGCCTCCCGGACCCGGTCGGAGGTGGGTCGGACGTCCCGCCCCTTCGGGACGAAAAGCCGCCTCCCCCGCATCCGCCCGCCCGTGATCCTCAATGTCCGCTCCGGGCTCACCGCTGCGGGCTCAGGCTCCCGAGCACGCTCTTCCCCGCGCGAACCTTGTCTCCCGGTTTCACAGCGATGTCCGTATCTTCCGGCATGAACACGTCGAGCCTCGAACCGAATCGGATCAGGCCGTACCGCTGTCCCCGCACCACCCCGTCTCCCGGCTCCACCCAGCAGGCGATCCTCCGGGCCACGAGCCCGGCGACCTGGACCACCACCAGGGTTCTACCGCCGGCCGTCTCCAGGGTGAGCTCGCTCCGTTCGTTCTCCGCCGAGGCCTTGTCCAGGTTGGCGGAGAAGAAGCGGCCGGGATGGTAGCGGAGCTCCTTGACCGTGCCCGACGCCGGCATGCGGTTCACGTGCACGTTGAAGATCGTCATGAAGATGCTCACCTGCGCGCAGGGCCTCCCCAGGGGGTTGCGGTCGTCCTCCCGCACGGCGGCCGTGAGGACCTTCCCGTCCGCCGGGGAGATCACGGCCCCCTCCGAGGCCTCGGGGGTTCGCTCCGGGTCCCGGAAGAAGGTGATCACGAAGCAGGTCAGGAACCCCAGGACGAAGGCTGCGACGGCCCAGCCGATCAGGGCGGAAACGCAGGTGAAAACGACTCCCGCCGCGATAAACGGCAGCCCTTCCCTGGCCACCGGCCAGCGGTTCTCGATCCTCGTCTTCCTTACCCTGGGGGTGACCATGTCCGGTTCGGCTCCCGTGCCTGCGGTCTCCGCTGGATCCGGCCGCAGGGAAGTCCTCGACGTCCCGATGAAAAAAGGCGCCCATACATCCTCAGGGCGCCACGGGACATTACAATTTCGGTGGTCGGTTTGTCAACGAACTTGAGGAACTTCCGTGGTTCGTGACCGTGGTTCGTGTCCGTGGCCCTCGTCCGGACGACCTGGACCACGAGCCACGATCACGAATCACGGCCCTTCCAGCGGCTGCTGCAACGGGCCGGAGCGGATGTCGGGCGGGCGGAAGTAGACGGGGATCAGGTCGCGGAGATCGTCCGTCTCCCCGCGCCGAAGGCGCTCCAGGCCCAGGGCGCCCACGGCCGAGGCGGCCGGGTGCCACAGCTCGGCCGGTGCGGGAACGGCCCGGTTCCCGAGGAGTTCCCGGAGCAAAGGCGCCTGCCTGCCGTGGTCGTTTCCGATGAAGACGGTCGGGGACTCGATGCGTCTCGGGAGGTCCGCCTCGGGGACGCAGCCCTCGTCCATGAGGGCGGTCACAGGTCCCGACGCGGAAGGTCGGTAGAGGCCGCAGAACAGCTCCCCCCTGCGGGAGTCGATCACCGAGCAGACGGGCAGGTCGGAGAAGGGGATGCGCCGGGCGAGGGCCTCGAGGCTGCTCACGCCCACCACGGGAACGCCGAGTCCGTGGGCCATGCCCTTGGCCGCGGCCAGCCCCACCCGGAGCCCGGTGAAGCTCCCCGGCCCCTTGGCCACAACGATCGCCTCGATCTCATCGAGCGCCTTGCCGCAGCTGTGGATCAACCGGTCCACGGCCGGCATGAAGCCGCGGAAATGCCTGCGCGCCACGCCCGAGGCCACCTCCCCGAGGACGGTCCCCTCTTCCGTCATGACCGCCGCGCCGAACTGGGGCGTGGATGTGCTGAGGGCGAGGATCATGGGGCTCACTGGAACAGGGGGCGCACGAGTCGCGCAATGTCGTTGTAGAACACCACGGCCATCAGGGTGATCAGGATGAAGAGGCCCACTTTCTGGGCCATCTCCCGCTTCCGAAGGCTCAGGGGCTTGCCGATCACCAGCTCCACCAGGAGGAAGACGATGACGCCGCCGTCCAGGATAGGCACGGGAAGCAGGTTCAGGATGCCCAGGTTCACGCTGATGACCGCCATGAAGGGAATCAGGTAGAGGAAGCTCTCCTGGGCGATCTGGCCGGTGAGCTGGCCGATCATGATGGGGCCGCCCACGGTCTCCATGGGCACCACCCGCTGGAACAGCTTGACCACCGTCAGGATGGTGAGCTCGGTGATCTCCCAGGTCCGGACGGCGGCCTCGACCAGCGCCTCGCCCGGGCCCAGGTCCACGGTCTTGAAATCGCCCGAGGCCACGATGCCGATGAGGGCGGTCCGGACCTCCTCACCGAAGAGGTTCTTCACCGTGGAGGGCTCCGGGGTCACGGTGAGCTCGAGGGTCCGGTCCCCGCGGCGGATGAGGAACGCCAGGGGATCGCCGGCCCGGTTCTCCACCTGGGTCTTGAGCTCCTCCCAGGTCGCGACGGAGCGGCCTTCCACGGCCAGGACCAAGTCCCCCTTCTCCACGCCGGCGGCATCGGCCGGGGACCCGTCCCGGACCTGCCCCACCGCGGGGACCATGACCTGGGTGCCCGCCGCCATGTGAAGGCCGCAGAAAAGCAGGAAGGCGAGAAAGAAGTTGAACGCGGGACCCGCCGCCACGATGGCGATCCGTTTCAGCGGGTGCTGCATGTTGAAGGCCCGGGGCAGGTCCGAGGGAGGGATGGGCTCGTCCTCCTCGGTCTCGGTCTCGCCGAGCATCTTGACGTAGCCTCCCAGGGGGATGGCCGAGATCTGGTACTCGGTCTCGCCGACGGTCCTCCCCACGAGCTTGTGGCCGAAGCCCAGGGAGAACCGCAGGACCTTGACCCGGAAGAGCTTGGCCACCAGGAAGTGACCCAGCTCGTGGCAGAAGATCAGCACCCCCAGGACCACGACCAGGGGGAGGATGTAGTAGGTCAGGATGTTCAGGATATTCATATCGTTCCAAACGGTTTTTTCATGGGACGGGCTCGTTGGAACCGTCCCGGCCGCCGCCCTCGCCGAAACGGCTGTTTGAAAAACATAAGGCCTCTTTTCGAAACCGCCAGCCCGGCTCGGGTGAGACCGCGCCGGGCGTTACCCCGCTGCCTTCCGGGCCGCCTCGCGCGCCCGCGCGTCCGCCTCCATGACCTGCTCGACGGAGTCCGCCGGAACCGGCGTGTGGCCGTCCATCACCCGCTCTACGACCCGCGGGATCGAGAGGAAGGGCAGGTCCCCTTCGAGGAAACGCCCCACGGCGACCTCGTTGGCCGCGTTCAGGACGGCCGGCATGCTCCCGCCCGCCTCCGCCGCCCTCAGGGCCAGCGCCAGGCACCGAAAGCGCTCCAGGTCGGGCTCCTCGAAGGTCAGAGAGCGGATCCCGCCGAAGTCGAGCGGGGCGATGGGCGTGTCCAGGTGCCTCGGGTAGGAGAGGGCGTAGGCGATGGGCGTGATCATGTGGGGGACGCCCAGCTGGGCGATGATGGAGCCGTCCCGGTACTCCGCCATGGAGTGGATGATGCTCTGCGGGTGAATGAGCACGCTGATCCGGTCCATGGACAGGTTGAAGAGCCAGCGGGCCTCGATCACCTCCAGGCCCTTGTTCATCAGGGTGGCGGAGTCGATGGTGACCTTCGGTCCCATGTCCCAGTTGGGGTGGTCCAGGGCCCGGGCCGGGGTCACCCGGGCCATCTCCTCGAGGGGCGTCTCCCGGAAGGGCCCCCCCGAGGCCGTGAGGATGATCCGCCTCAGGTCCCGCATGTCGTGCCCCTGGAGGCTCTGGAGCACCGCACTGTGCTCGCTGTCCACCGGGAGCACCCGCACGCCCCGTTCCGCGGCCTCCCGCATGACCAGGTCCCCGGCCATGACCAGGGTCTCCTTGTTGGCCAGGGCCACGTCCTTGCCGGCCCGGACGGCGGCCACGGTGGGCTCCAGCCCGGCCGCGCCGGTGATGGCCGAGATCACGGTGTCCACGCCGTCCAGGGAGGCCACCCGGGCGATCCCTTCGCGTCCGTGAAGCACCTGCGTCTTCAGGCCGGCGGGAATCCGGGCCCTCAGGGCGTCGACCGGGCCGCCGTCCCGGACGGCCACGGCTTCCGGCCGAAAACGCTCCACCTGCTCGGCCAGGAGCTCGATGTTCCGCCCCGCCGCCAGGGCCGCGACCCGGTAGCGGTCCGGATGGGCGGCGATCAGGTCGAGGGCGTTCCGGCCGATGGAGCCCGTGGATCCCAGTATGGCAATCTGCTTCATCATTTACTCTTTAGGGGACGTTTTTGCATAATTCGATAACTCTTCAGAGTATAGGGGGCGTTCTTGCATGATTCGATAATTGACGGGTTCGCAAAAACCCGCTCACCCGCCGCTGGAAA